>JALOKP010000011.1 GCA_025456425.1 Acidobacteriota bacterium
GCGGACCGCGTGCTCGACGTGCTGCCGTTCTACTACGTCTACGGCAAGTCGCTGCTCAACACCCACGCCTTCGCCGGCGGCTCGGTCGCGGTCGAGAACCGCTTCCTGTTCCCCAACACCGCGCTCGACACGCTGGAGAACGAGGCCTGCACCGGCCTCTCCGGCGTCCCCTCGACCTTCGCGATCCTGCTCAACCGCAGCAACCTGGCCGAGCGGTCGCTGCCGGCGCTGCGCTACGTCACGCAGGCCGGCGGCGGGATGAGCCCGGAGCTGACGCGGCGGCTGATCGCCGCGCTCCCGGGCAAGCGGATCTTCGTGATGTACGGCGCGACCGAGGCCGGGGCGCGGCTGTCGTGGCTCGACCCCGGCCGGCTGCAGGAGAAGCTGGGCTCGATCGGCCGCGCGATCCCCAACGTCGAGCTCAGCGTGCGCGCCGACGACGGCCGCGAATGCGAGGTCGACGAGGTCGGCGAGATCTGCGCGCGCGGCTCCAACATCATGAGCGGCTACTGGGGCGATCCCGAGGAGACCGCCAAGGTCCTGGACCGCCACGGCTACCACACCGGCGACCTGGGCCGGCGCGACGCCGACGGCTTCTTCTGGGTCGTCGGCCGCAAGAAGGACATGATCAAGACCGGCGCGCACCGGATCTCGCCCAAGGAGATCGAGGACGCGCTGCTGGAGTTCCCGGAGGTCCACGAGGCGGCGGTGATCGGCGTCCCGGACGAGATCCTGGGCGAGGCGATCAAGGCCTTCGTCGTCTTCCGCCCCGGCACCACGCCCGACCTGGAGGCGCTGCGCGCCTTCCTCGGCCGGCGTCTTCCCCCCTACAAGACCCCGGCGCACTACGAGGTCCGCGAGGACCTTCCCAAGAACGAGTCGGGCAAGATCATGAAGCAGGCGCTGCGCGAGCAGTCCTGAGCCCGCAGAGAGACAGGAGACGAGAGATGCCGCTGTCGCCCGACGCGATCCGGATCGACCCCGCCGCCGAGACCGAGCGGCTTTGCCAGCTCATCGCCCAGCAGGTCCGCGGGGACCTCAAGCGCGGCGGAGGCGTCGTCGGCGTCTCCGGCGGCGTCGATTCCGCGGTCGTGCTGTGCCTGGCGGCGCGGGCCCTCGGCCCGCAGAAGGTGCTGGGCGTGATGATGCCCGACCGGCACTCCAGCCCGGAGTCCGAGGCGCTGGCGCGCGAGCTGGGGGCCCAGCTGGGGGTCGAGATGATCAAGGAGGACGTCACGCCGGCGCTCGAGGGGCTGGGCTGCTACCGCCACCAGACCGAGGCGATCCGCCGCGTCTTCCCGGCCTTCGACCCCGACCGCGACCGCTTCAAGATCCACCTCCCGCCCGGCGTGCTGGACGAGGACCGGCTCAACTACTTCCTGCTGACGGTCGAGTTCGCGGACGGGCGGGTCGAGACCGCGCGGCTGGGGCCGAAGGAGCTGCTGCAGATCGTCGCCGCCACCAACCTGAAGCAGCGCTCGCGGACCGCCACGCTCTACTACTGGGCCGAGGCGCTCAACCGCGCCGTGATCGGGACCTGCAACCGCAACGAGTGGGTCGTCGGCTTCATCGTCAAGCACGGCGACATCGCGGTCGACCTGAAACCGATCGAGCACCTCTACAAGACGCAGATCTACGCACTGGCCGACTACCTGGGGGTGCCGAAGGGGATCACCGCACGCCCGCCCTCGTCCGACACCTACTCCGCCGCGCAGACGCAGGAGGAGTTCTTCTTCTCGCTCCCCTTCCCGCTGCTCGACCTGATGCTCTACGCCTGGGAACACGGCGTGCCGGCCGCGGAGGCGGCTCCCGCCGTCGGCCTGACCCCCGAGCAGGTCACCCGCGCCTACCGCGACCTCACCACCAAGAACCGCACCACCGACCACATGCGCCACATGCCCCTGACAATCCGGGGACAGCTACCGTAAGTCGGTAAGCCGGCCTATCCGGGGACAGCTACCGTAAGTCGGTAAGCCGGCCCCGGCGGAGTGGCGTCAGCCGGTCGGCGCCGGACCTGCTGCGGATCCGGCATCCCGCGCTCGCGACGTGCGTGCCCGCCCCCGCCAGCCGCCGGAGCTATGATGGTAGCGGCCGCCGGGCCCGGGGACGGGCGTCACGGCGTTCCCGGCCCGAGCCACCCGGCGGCTCGAGAGGCGCAACCGCACCCCTCGTCGAACAGGCTTCGGGCGAGGAGTTCTCATGCGGCGCGGCGGCAACACCCGGGATCGCGGCGGCAATCGACTGGGCTTTCTCTTCGCGTTGGCCATCGCACTGCTCGGACCCGGCGCAGCCCTGGCCGCTTCGGGCGCGGTCTGCCCGGATCCCGGGATGCGCGCGTACGAGCTGCGCTTCGTCGAGATCACGCCCGCCGGCCCGATCGAGCCATCCGGCTCGCCGGTCGTGGCGCTGGGAAGCCCGGCGCTCGACGCCGACGGCCTGGCCCGGCTGGCCCAGCGCTTCGGCGGAACCGCGGCGGTCGGCATGGCCTGGGGCTACCTGCTGGCCGCAGCGCCGGGCCGGGAACTGAACTTCCACGGCGATCTGCCGTCCCCGTGGGGACGGCGGCTCAGCGTACACGGCAGACCCGGCACCGATCCCACCCGGCACGCGCTGAGCATCGACAGCGCCCACGCCAAGGCGCTCGTGGACCTGGCCGACGGCGAGACGCGCGCCCTGGTCGTCGGCGAGAGCGACAAGGGACGCGTCGTGGCGCTGGTGACGGCCGGACCGTGCGGCCCGGTCGGACTGCTCGGCACCGCCGCCGGGGCCTGCGCGGCGAACGCGGTCGAAGGGGTGATCCCGCCGGCGCTGGTCAGCAACCCGACGCAGGCCAAGCCCGGGACGCACCGCTACGTCAACGTCGACGTCCAGGGGCGCGGACTGGTGCGGTTCGTCGTGACCGAGGCCGGCGCGATCCGCGACCCGCTGCTGATGGTCGACCGGATGAACGCGGCCGAGGTGGCCCGGGCTCTTTCGATGACGCTGGAAGGGCGCCAGTACGCAGCCGCGACGGCCCACGGCCAGCCGGTCGCGTACTGCGTCGTCGACAGCCTCGCGCCGTTCAGCGCGCCGACGGCGCCACGGGGCGGGCCGACGGCACCCTGACGCGCTGCGGCGGGCGCGGGTATCCTTCCGCCATGACGCACCCGCTCGCCGGCCAGCCCGTTCCCGCCTCGCAGCTCGCCAACATCCCGCGCCTGGTCGCGGCCTATTACGCCGACTCGCCCGACCCCGGCGTCGTGGAGCAGCGCGTCGCCTTCGGCACCTCGGGGCACCGCGGCTCGTCGCTGCGCGGCTCGTTCAACGAGGCGCACATCCTCGCCGTGACCCAGGCGCTCGCCGAGTACCGGGCCGAGCAGGGGACCGACGGCCCGCTCTTCCTGGGCGCCGACACGCACGCGCTGTCCGAGCCGGCGCGGATGACCGCGCTCGAGGTCCTCGCGGCCCACGGCGTGACCGTGATGATCGACGCCACCGACGGCTACACGCCGACGCCGGCCGTCTCGCGCGCGATCCTGGCCTACAACCACGCGCGGATCTCCGGCCTCGCCGACGGGATCGTGATCACCCCGTCGCACAATCCGCCCGAGGACGGCGGCTTCAAGTACAACCCGCCGCACGGCGGACCCGCCGACGTCGACGCCACCGGCTGGGTCGAGCGGCGAGCCAACGAGCTGCTGGCCGCGGGGCTGGTCGGCGTCCGGCGCATCCCGTATCCCCGCGCGCGCGCCGCCGCGTCGACGCACCGCTACGACTTCCTCGGCGAGTACGTCGCCGGGCTCGAGCGCGTCGTCGACATGGACGCGATCCGGGCCTCGGGGCTGAAGCTCGCGGTCGACCCGCTGGGCGGGGCCGGCGTCGCCTACTGGGCCCCGATCGCCGACCGCTACGGCCTCGACCTGACGATCCTCAACGACGCCGTCGACCCGACCTTCCGCTTCATGCGGCTGGACTGGGACGGCAGGATCCGGATGGACTGCTCGTCGCCCCACGCGATGGCCGGGCTGATCGCGCTGAAGGACCGTTTCGACGTCGCCTTCGCCAACGACACCGACCACGACCGCCACGGGATCGTGACGAAGAGCGCCGGGCTGATGAACCCGAACCACTACCTGGCAGTCGCGATCGAGTACCTGTTCGCGCACCGGAGCGGCTGGCGCGCCGACGCCGGGATCGGCAAGACGCTGGTCAGCTCGTCGCTGATCGACCGGGTGGCGGCGGAACTGGGCCGGCCGCTGGTCGAGGTCCCCGTCGGTTTCAAGTGGTTCGTCCCGGGGCTGCTCGACGGCTCGCTGGGCTTCGGCGGCGAGGAGAGCGCCGGGGCCTCGTTCCTGGCAAAGGACGGCTCGGCCTGGTCGACCGACAAGGACGGGCTGATCATGGACCTGCTCGCCGCGGAGATCGCCGCGGTCACCGGCCACGATCCGGGCGAACGCTACCGCGCGCTCACGGCGCGGCTGGGCGACCCGGTCTACGAGCGCGTCGACGCCCCGGCGACGCCGGCCCAGAAGGCCGTCCTGAAGAAGCTCTCGCCGCGGCAGGTCCGCGCGACCGAGCTGGCGGGCGAGCCGGTCGAGGCGGTGCTCTCGAACGCGCCCGGCAACGGCGCGCCGATCGGCGGGATCAAGGTCGTCACCGCGAACGGCTGGTTCGCGGCGCGGCCGTCGGGCACCGAGGACGTCTACAAGATCTACGCGGAGAGCTTCCGCGGGGCCGACCACCTGCGGCGGATCCAGGAGGAGGCGCGGCAGGTCGTGGCCGATGCGCTGACGGGGGCGTGAGGGCCGGACCCCGGGCGCGGCCCCGCACCGCGCGCCGGGCCGCGTGCGCGCTGTTCGCCGTCGCTTCGGCGCTCGCCGCGGTCGCGCTCAGCCCGGGCTGCAGCAGCCCCTCCCCCGAGCAGCGGATCCGCGCGCTGATCGCCGCGGGCGAGCAGCGGGCGGAGGCGAAGGAGGTCCGCGGCCTGCTCGACCTCGTCGCCGCGGATTACGCCGACGACGCCGGACGCGAGCGCCGCGACCTGGGCCCGATCGTCGCCTTCGCGCTGCAGCATTACGAGCGCGTCTTCCTCTACGTGCGGATCGACGCGATCGAGATCACCGGGGAGTCGACCGCCGAGGCGTCCCTGCTCGTCGCGATCGCCGGCACCGAGATCGCCGATCCCGCCGAGTTGCCCCGCCTCACGGCCGACCTCGGGCGGGTCGCGCTGCGCTTCGCGGCCGGCGGCGAGTTCGGCTACGAGGTGGTCGCGGCCGACTGGGAGCCGGCCGGCCTGGCGGACTTCCTCGTCCCCCCGGAAACCCGCCCCTGACGGGCCTTCCCGGGGCCGGGACGGGCCCGGTCGATTGTTCTTTCCGGCTCCTGCCCGCGGCATTATCCTGACCTTAGTCCACGAGCATTCCCGCCGGCGCTCAGCGGGGGCCGGCAGGGAGGAGCGACGATGTTCACGGGCCAAGGCGACACCTCGCGGGATCTCCGCCCCGGCGAGTTCCAGGTTCTGCTCGCGCCCCGCGAAGAGGGGGGCACCGTCTACCAGGTCCCCAACGACCTGCTCGACGAACTGCGCCGGCTCGAGCAGGACTTCCTGCCCCGCGTCGGCTGCCGGCTGTTCTTCGAGGACGAGGCGCGCGGCCTCCTGACCCCGTTCGCGGTCCGGCTGTTCCGCAAGGGCTACGTCTCGTCCGAGCCCAGCCCGCTGGACGAGGAGGCGCTCCTCGTCACCGCGATCCAGCCCGAGCTGGAAGCCCGCCTGCACCGGATCCTCGACGACCTCGCCGTGGACGGGGAGGACGAGGCCCGCGGGGACGACGTCGTGATTCCCGAGGCCGACCTCCCGTACGACGGGACGCTGGGCGCGATGCCGGCACTGGTGCGCGGTGACAACCGGCGGCCGCTGATCGGCGTGCGGCCGGGCGACCATCCGGTCGACATCCTGGAGAACATCCTCTACGGCCGGACCGGGAAGGACGACCCCGAGAGTTCGCACCACGGCGAGCACGAGATCAGCGACGGCGTCGACCGGGACTGACCCGCCGCGCCGCGCGGTGGTACCCTCCGCGCGGAGGTGAGTCCGTGCGTGCGCGTCGTTCCGCCCCCCTGGCCGTCGTCTTCGTCCTGTCCGCCATCCTCTCCGCCGCGGCCTCCGCCGCCACAGGCGCCGCCCCGCTGCCGCCCGAGCCGACGCTTCGCCTCGACTACATCCACGCCGGGAACGCGCGGATGGAACTGTTCGCGCTCGACGGCCTGGTCGTCGAGGGCCCCTGGCCCGGCCACCCGGCCCGCGCGCTCGACGACACCAACCTGGGCAAGTACTTCTTCGAGGTGATCGACCGCGCCACCAACCGCGTGATCTTCTCGCGCGGCTTCGCCTCGATCTACGGCGAGTGGGAGACCACGCCGGAAGCCGAGACCGCGCACCGCGCCTTCCACGAGTCGCTGCGCTTCCCGCTGCCCGCGGCGCCGGTCCAGCTCGTGCTGAAGAAGCGCGATGCGGCCAACGCCTTCCGCGAGGTCTGGTCGATCACGGTCGACCCCGCCGACCCGGCGATCGACCGCAGCGGCCCCGCGCCGGGCAAGGTCTGGGCCGTCATGGAAAACGGCCCGCCACGCGACAAGGTCGACCTGCTGCTGCTCGGCGACGGCTACACCGCGGCCGAAATGGACAAGTGGCACGCCGACGCGAAGCGCCTGACGGAGATCCTGTTTGCGGCCTCCCCGTTCAAGGAGCGGCGGTCCGACTTCAACGTCTGGGCGATCGACACCCCGGCGGCCGAGAGTGGCGTCTCGCGCCCGCTCGAGGGGATCCGCCGCCGCTCGCCGATCGGCGCGCAGTACGACGCGTTCGGCTCGGAGCGCTACGTCCTGGTCTTCGACAACAAGCGGATGCGGGACGTCGCCGCGGCCGCCCCCTACGAAGCGGTCGAGGTGATCGTCAACGGCCGCAAGTACGGCGGCGGCGGGATCTTCAACGCCCAGGCGACGGTCGCCTCGGACAACGCCTACACCCCGTACGTCTTCGTCCACGAGTTCGGCCACCACTTCGCCGGGCTGGCCGACGAGTACTACGGCTCGCCCGTCGCCTATGCCGCGCAGACCACGCGCCCCGAGCCCTGGGAGCCCAACGCCACCGCCGACCCGAAGGCCGCCAAGTGGTCGGCGCTGATCCGGCCGGGGACCGCGCTCCCGACCCCGTGGCCGAAGGCCGCGTACGAAACGCTCTCGAAGGAGATCCAGGAGCGGCGCCGCCGGATCCGCGCCGAGAACCGGCCGGAGGCGGAGATGGAGGCGCTGTTCCGCGAGGAGAGCGCCCGCTCCGCGCCGCTGCTCGACCAGTCGCCCACGGCCGGGCAGGTCGGGGCCTTCGAGGGGGCGATGTACGAGGCGACCGGCTACTACCGGCCGCAAACCGACTGCATCATGTTCACCCGCAACCCGGTTCCCTTCTGCGCGGTCTGCCAGCGCGCGATCTCGCGGGTGATCGACCTCTACACCCCCCCGCCGCCAGGAGGCCCGCCCGCCGCAACTCGCTGAACGGGTCCCCGATTCGGTGTATATCAACCGGTCTGGGGAGAGTGCCGGCCGCGGCCTGAGGTGTGTTCGTGACGCGTGTGAACAGATCCGGGCAACCTAGGACGGGACCGGACCGTCGCGATTTCCTCAAGGTTCTCGGCGTCGGCGGCGCCGCACTGGCCGCCCCCCGCTTGGCCTCGGCCGCGGCCCCCGCCCGGCCCCGGATCTGCCGGGTCCACCACGTCCCGGCCCCCAGCTACGCCCACTCGAACCGCCACCCGGGGGTCGACTCGCTGCTCTACCTGCTGGCCTTCGACGGCGTCCCCTTCTACGCCTCGGTCTCGGGCCACCCGCTGGCCGCCCCGGACGGTCTGATCGGCCGAGACGACGTCGTCCTGATCAAAGTGAACGCGCAGTGGAAGTACCGCGGCTCGACCAACACCGACGTCGTGCGCGGCCTGATCCAGCGGATCCTCGAGCACCCCGACGGCTTCACGGGCGAGGTCGTGATCGTCGAGAACGGTCAGGGACGGGGTTCGCTCAACTGCGATACGACCTCCGGCTGCGACGGCGGCACGCGCGAGGTCCAGGCCAATGCGGAGAACGTCTCGCACAGCTTCTCCTACCTGGTGCGGACGGTCTTCAACGACCCGCGCGTCAGCGAGAAGCTGCTCGACGACTACCGCACGACCTACATCGCGGCCAACGACCACGTGACGCAGGGCTACCGCACCGTGGGCCGCGTCTCCTACCCCTGCTTCAACACGACCGGCGGCCGGCGGGTCGAGATGCGCGAGGGGATCTGGACCGGCGCGGGCCACGACTCCGCGCGGCTCAAGTGGATCAACGTCCCGACGATGAAGGACCACAAGGACCTCAACGTCACGGGCTGCCTCAAGAACACCTTCGGCCTGATCACGACCTGGATGGAGCCGCTCGAGCACCACGACCCGACGCAGGGCGGCCAGGCGATGGGCGAGTTCTTCACGCTGGTCCGCCCGCCGGCGCTGAACGTGCTCGATCACATCTGGTGCGCGCACGCCAGCCTCTGCGGCTTCCCGCCCGACACCACCACGCGCGTCAACATGCTCTGCGCCGGCTTCGACCCGGTCGCGATGGACGCCTGGTCGGCCCGCCACATCCTGATGCCGATCTCGGGCGACCCGGCGCACGACCCCGACATCCCGGGCTTCTTCCGCACCTACCTCGAAAACGCCCGCGACACGATCAACGCCAACGGCGGACTCTACGGCTCCGATGTGACCTTCGACGCGGCGCCGACGACGGCGCGGCACCTCGACCAGCGCGAGATCGTCACCGGGGTGCAGCGGCTCGGGCCCGACGTCAAGGTCACCTGGGCCGGCGGCTCGCCCCCCTACCGCGTGGAGCGCAGCCTCACCGCCCAGTTCGCCGCACCACAGATGGTGGCGGACGGTCTGATGGTCGCCGACTTCGTCGATCCGGGCGCCGGGGCGGACGGGAAGTCCTGGTTCTACCGGGTGCTCGGCCTCTGACCCCCCCGGCTGGCGTGGCCCCGGGGCCCCCACCGGGCCCCTCCGCGACATACCATGGCGCCCGCGACGCGGCCCGGGGGGGGCCGCGCCGGGAGCCCGCCGTGCCGACCGTCCCGACGATCCGCGTCCTGACCCGCCCGGAGGACTGGACGCCGCTCGCGCCGGACTGGGACGCCCTGGCGGTCACTCGAGGCCCGCAGGCCGACCTGTTCGACAGTGCGGCCTGGCTCGCTGCCTGGGCTGCCGCAGCCCCGGCCGCGGCCGCCCGCCTGCGCGCGGTCGCGGCCTTCGAGGGAGAGCGGCTGGCCGCGGTGCTGCCGCTGGTCGCCGCCGGCGCCCGGCGCTGGGGCGCGGCCGGCCTCGGCTTCCGGCCGCGGTTCCGGCCGGTGGTCGGCGGCGCCGAGCCGCGGGCCGAGCTGCTCGAAGCGCTGGCCGCCGCGCTGGCCGAGCAGGGGGTGCGCGAACTGTCGCTCCCGGCGCTGCCGGTGCGCGACCCCGCGACCGCAGCGCTCGAATCGGGCCTCCGGCGCGCGGGGTTCGCGGTCGATCGGCGCGAGGGGGCGGTGGAGTGCTTCTCCCCGGTGGCGGAGGACTTCGCCGGACACGCGCGCGCCTTCAAGAAGTTCGCGCGAACCGTCAGCAACTTCACCAACAAGGGCGAGCGGCTGGGCGCGTGGGAGCTGGAGCGTTTCGGCTTCCCGGGGGATCCAACCGGCGCCCCCGCGGAACGGGCCTTCGACGCCTACCGCGGGGTCCACGCCCGCGGCTGGAAGGGCCCGCTGCGCGAGCCGATGCTCTCGTTCCGGCGCGAGCTGCTGGCGCGCACCGGGACGCTGGGCTGGGCCCGCGCCTTCGTGCTCTCGCTCGCCGGCGTCCCGTCGGCCGCGATGCTCTGGTTCCGCGTCGGGCCGGTCGCGATCGCCTACTCGACGGTGTACGACGAGCGGATGGCGGCGATCTCGCCGGGTACGGTCGCGATGTGGCGCGCGCACGAGGCGGTCTTCGCCGAGGCGGTGCCGGCGATTGTCGACTACCTGCCGGGCCGCGGCGCGCAGAAGGACCAGCTGGGCACCGAGCGGCCGCCGCTGGTCACGCTCGAGGCGACGCGGCGCGGGCCGATCGGCGCGGCGGTCGCGCGCGCGGCGCGGCCGCTCCGCGCCGCCACGGCCCGGCTGGCCCGCCGCGCCAGGCCGCGCACGGCCGCGCCCGCGGCCGCGGCTCCCGCGCCGCGCCGCATCGAGCCGGCGCCCGGTCCGGCGCTCGCGCTCGAGCCGCTGGCGCTCGACCCGTACGCCGAGCTGTTCCTGGCCGTCGCAGGAGGGCACGCCAGCCCGCAGAAGATGCGCGAGAGCTGGACCGAGGGGGACGGCTGGTGGCGGATCGGAAGCCCGCCGCGCGCGCTGGCGCGGCTGGGCGCCGTGGCCGCCGGGGCCGCGGGCCCGCCGGTGCGAGAGGTCGTTGCGCTGGCCGACAAGGGCCCGGAGCTGGATGCCGCGCTGGCGGCACTGGCCCGGCACGCCGGCGCGACCCTCATGCTCGCGCCGCGCCGCGCCCCGCTCCCGTGGACGGCCGGCTAGTGCGCGGCGCCGTGCCAGGGACCGAGGCCGCGGCTGGCCGGCAGACCCGTCCCCTCGCCGGGGTCGGCCCGGTGCCAGGTCGCGCCCAGCGCACGCACGACGCGCAGCGCGTAGAGCAGTTCGAAGCCGAGCCGCCGGTGCGAGTTGATCGAGAGCGGGTTGTCGGACTGGATCGACCCCAGGACCTCGTCGATCCCGCGCTCGGCCAGCGCCGGCAGCGTCTCGACCCAGTACTTGTGGAAGATCCCGCTCAGCCGGAAGCGCGGCTCGATCTCGATCCCCCAGGCCCAGGCCGCGCGCGGCCCGAGCGCGAAGGTGTAGCCGTTGGTGCGCGAGCGGTGGCGCTCTCCCAGCTCGAACCACCCGAAGGCCGCCGGCTCGCCCGATACCTCGCCCAGGAAGGCGATCGAGCCGCGCTGGAAGTTGACGCCGTAGCCCCCCTTCCGCGGCCGGATCGCCTGGAACAGCGGCTCGTCGTCCGGGCCGGCTGGACGAATCGCCACCTGCGGCAGCGCGCGGGGCAGCGGCCGCGGCCGGGTCAGCCGGACGATCACCTGCTCGTTGGCGCGGAAGGCCCAGGCCGGGAACAGCCCGCGCGTCACGAGCGCCTTCAGCTCGTCGCGCTTCCCGTCACGCGCCAGCCGGAGCAGGGTCGAGAGCGAGCCCACGCGGTCCCTCGCCGGGCCGGCCGTTCCGCCACGGGGGCCGCCCGTGCCGGGGAATATAGCAACCCGCGATGAGCCGGCGCCCGCAGGATCGGTACGCCGTCGCGCGCCCCAGCGTGACCTTCCCGGACGAGCCGCTGTCGGCCGAGCTACCGGTCATTCTGCCCGCCGGGTGCCGCTGGGGGGTCGCACTCTCGCACGACGTCGACCACCTTTCGCTGGCCGAGCACGTCACCGACGGCCAACTGGTGCGGATCGTCGGTAATGCGTTCCGCAAGCACCTGATCCGCCGCTTCGCACCGGGCGCGGCGCTCGCCGCGGCCAGCCGCGGCCTCGGGGTGTTGGCCGGCCGCGACCCCTGGGCCGTTGCAATCGACGATCTGCTCGCCGCCGAGCGGCGGGCGGGGGTGACGAGCAGTTGGTTCTTCGCGGTCCGACCGGGGCTGGGGATCCGGTACTCGCTCGCGGCCGCGACTCCCTTCGTGCGGCGCGTTCTGGCCGCCGGTCACGAGGTCGGACTGCACGGCCAGCATCCGGACGACGAGGCCCGTCTGGCGGCCGAAATCCTCGAATTGGCCGAACTCTGCGGCCGCTCGATCGGCGGGATCCGGATGCACTACCTGCGGCTCTCGCCCGCGGTGTACGACGCCGCCCAGCGCTGCGGGCTGGCGTATGACTCGACCGTGATGGACCGCTCGCACCTCGACCCCGCTCACCTGCCGCTGGCTGGACCGCGGCTGGTCCGACCCGGACTGGTCGAGATCCCGCTGCACGTGATGGACTCGACGCTCTTCTCGTCGACCGGACTGGCGCTGGACGAGCGGGAGGCGGTCGACTACCTGCAGCGCCTCGTCGCGCGGGCCCGGGAGGCCGGGCGCGTGCTCGTCGTCAACCTGCACCCTAACTTCTACTCGCGCTTCACACCCGAGATCCGGGGCTGGTACGATGCCCTGCTGGGGCTCGTTACCGGCTCCTCGGACGCGTTCCTGACGACGCTCGAGGGGTTGCGCCAGAGGATCGTGCTGCCATGAGCAAGACCGCGACCGACAACGGCCTGCTGGCCGAGCGCAAGGCGCGCTTCTGGGAAACCACCGGCTACGACCGGGCCTTCCGGGGGAGCTTCGGCGGCTACATGACCGACGTCGAGGCCGCCGCCCTGGAGCGGTTGATGGGACAGGAGCGGGTGCCGCTGCTGCTCGACCTGGGCTGCGGCCACGGCCGGTTCCTGCGCTGGCTCGCCCCGCGCGCTGCGCGGCTGCTGGGGCTCGACCGCAGCGCGCGCCTGCTCCAGATCGCGGCCGGAGCGCTGGCAGAGGCCCCGCTCGCGGTGCCGTGCGGGCTGCTCTTCGGCTCGGCCCAGGAACTGCCGCTGGCCGACGCCAGCGTCGACCGCATCACCTGCGTGCGCGTGCTGCAGCACCTGCCGGACCAGGACCGCGCGCTGGCCGAGGCCTGCCGCGTCCTGAAGCCGGGCGGGACGCTGATCCTGGTGCAGTACAACTGGGTCTCGCCCCACGGGATGATCCGCGCCGCGAAGCTGCCGGTGAAGGCCGCCCTGCGGCGGCTGATCCGGCTGACGGGGCGCGAGCCGGCGTTCGACGAGCCGACCCGCTGGACCTCGGCCGGCGCGCTGCGCCGCCAGCTCGAAGCGGCCGGGCTGACGGTCGAGCGGCTGACCGGGGCCTGGCTCTTCCCGCTGCAGTACTTCCGGAGCCGGCGCTCGAACGACGCGTGGCCCGGCTTCCTGGGGATCGCGCTCGGGCTCGAGAAGCTGGCCGACACCGCGCCGTTCTCGCGGCTCGGCGGGTACCTACTGGTCCGCTGCCGGCGTCCCTGAGGCGGGCGCCAGCTCCGACGCACCGAACCGTCGGACGCCGCGCATCTGCGCCAGCAGCCCCTCGCGTTCGACGATCCCGGCCAGGATCCAGAACCAGCCCAGGATCTTCTGCAGCTCGAAGCGCGCGCCCGAGGCCATGCTTACCGCGAGCGCGACCGCGGCGCCGAGCAGGCCGATCCCCATCCAACTGACGAACGGGTCGTCGGCGCGCGAGGCGCGCACGCCGGCCCAGGCGCTGGCGAAAAGGATCGTCACCAGCAGCAGCAGCCCGACGATCCCCTCTTCCGTCCCGACCTGCACGTAGCTCGAGTGCGCCCCCTTCGCCCGGCCCAGCGTGCCGTGGAGCTCGAAGACCGCCGGGAACGAGCGGTAGCCCCAACCGAGGAAGGGATGGTCGGCCATCATCGCGGGGAGCGACTTGTACTGCTCGATCCGCATCTGGGTCGAGCCCTCGGCGATCGCGTCGGAACCCACGCCGTCGTCCTCGTCGACCGCGGTCGTGACCTCGATCCGCTGGAGCGCCTGCTCGGGGAGCCAGGCCTGGTAGCCGATCACGCCGACCACGAGGACGAAGAGCAGCACCCGGTTGCGGACCAGCGCGATCACGAAGACGGCGGCGATCGCCCCCAGCCAGGCCCCGCGCGAGAGGGTCAGGAGCAGCGCGAAGGAGACGGCCGCGGTCACCCCCGCGAACCAGAGCCGAAGCCACGCCCCGCCGACCCGGTGCAGCGCGAGCACCAGGCAGAACGGCAGGTAGACCGCGAGCGCCGTGCCGTAGATGTTGGGCTGCAGCGCCAGCAGCGCCATCGCCCGGTGGCGGTCGAGCGAGCCGGCGACGAAGGCCAGCCAGGAGTGATTGATCCCCTGCAGCGCGTTCAGGAAGAGCGAGACCGAGATCGCCAGCAGCAGCAGGACCTGGTCGCGCCGCTCGCGCGCCACGTGGAACGCGACCGGCAGGAAGATCATGAAGGCCAGGTGGTTCTTGGCCGCCGACAGGATGTCGAGCAGCGGGACCTTCCAGAGCATCCACGAACGGACCGAGGAGAACAGGATCAGGATCACCCAGGCCAGCAGCAGCCGGCCGAGCGGCGTGGCCAGGCGGTCGCGCCCGGACATCGCCACGGTGCGGGCCCAGATCCCGAGCGCGACCACGATCAGCACGGTCTCGGTGTTGAGCGCGCGGATCCCGCCGTACATCTGGGCCGGGATCAGGTCCATCGCCGGGATCGAGAAGGCGATCAGCGCCAGCCCGAGCGCCGGCCGGCGCTGCGTCTGGCCGATCAGCGCGACCAGAAAGAACACGATCAGCGCGTACTTGGCGGCACGGAACGGGAAGGCGTAGCTGACCGCGACCCCGGCGACGATCGTCACCGCCAGCGTGATCTCGCCGGCCGCCAGCGGGACCCAGGCCCGGTCGGCGTCGATCTCGGCGGCGGCGGCCGGGCGGCGGGCCGCGGGGGCGGTCGTCACGGGTCGGGGTCTCCGCCGGTCAAGGTAGCCCTTCGCCCGCCGGAGGGCGAGGCTCGCCCCCGCGCCGCAGCCGGGCCACGACCTGCTGCACGAGCGCGTGGCCGGTCCACCAGGCGATCCCGGTGTGGAGCGCGATCGCAGCCCCGCCCAGCACGGCGGCCCGCGCGACCTGACCGGTCAGCCCGCCCGGGAAGGCCGGCAGCCAGCGGAATCCGGCCCAGACCGCCCCGGCCGTGACCAGCGCCGGCAGCGCGAGCCCGGCCAGCGTCGTCGCCAGCCCCCGGCCGGAGGGGCGGATCGCGCGCGGCAGCCGCCGCCACAGTTCGAAGGTCCGGAAGAAGGACGACGCCGAGGTCGCGATCGCCAGCCCGTAGATCCCCAGCGGCGCGATCAGCGCCAGCGAGAGCAGCGTCTTGAAGCCGATCCGCCAGAAGCCGACCTTCATCGGCGTCGCGGTGTCGCCGCCGCTGATGTGGACCTGCGCCAGGATCTGGCCGATCGCGAAGGCCGGGTCGGCGAGCGCCAGGAGCGGCAGGATCCCCGCCGCGAGCAGCGCGTCGTCGGTGCTGAAGCTGCCATGCCGGTAGAGGATGTCGACGATCTCGGGGGCGCCGACCGCGACGAAGACCGCGATCGGGACGGCGAAGACCAGGTAGCCGCCCAGCACCTGGGTCGTGCGGTGCCGGACCTCGTCGTACTTCTTCTGCGCCATCAGCCCGGCGAAGTGGGGCAGCAGCACGGCCAGGCTGACGGTCTGCACGACGTCGGTCGCCGCACCCGACAGGTTGCGCATGAAGTTGAGGATCGTCAGCTGCCCGCCCGGCAGGAACGACGCGAAGTTCTGGTCGATCAGGACGTCGATCCGCGGCCCGATCATGCCGATGAAGAGCGGCAGGCCGACCAGCGCGATCTCGCGGATCTCGGGGGCCCGCGGGTCGAGCACGAAGCGGTAGTGGCGGCGGTGCCGCCACAGGACGTTGGTCTGCAGCAGGAAATAGGCGATCGAGCCGAGCAGGAAGCCCCAGGCGTAGCCGCGCAGCCCCATCGTGCGGCCCAGCACCACGACACCGAAGATCACGATGATCCCGTTGAGCAGGCGCCCGAAGGCCGGCACGAACTGCCGCCCGTAGACGTTCGAGAGGCTGCCCAGGATCTCGGTCATCACCGAGAACAGCACCGAGATCACGACGATCTGGGCCAGTGCGGTTCCCTCGCTCCAGGCCTCGGGGCTGCGGAAGCCGGTCGAGAACATCCGCACCAGGGCGGGCGAGAGCAGCCAGAGCGCGGCGGTGATCAGCACCATCCCGACCGCCAGCGTGTTGACGATGTTGCTGGCCGCGCGCCAGGCCTGGGCCTCGCCCTCCTCGTGCAGCCGCCGCGTGAAGAGCGGGACGATCGCCGAGCGGACCGGCGTCTCGATCCACGACGAGAACATGTCGGGGATGCTCTTGGCGACGTTGAACGCGTCCATCGCACGGTCGGCACCGAAGACGGCCGCGGCGAAGGATTCCCGGAGCTGCCCGACGGCCTTCGTGACGAGGCCGAGCGAGGTCACGACGGCCCCCTGGGCGACGAGTCGGCGGGTGCCGGTCCGGCTGGGCGGGGCTGGGTTCAACGCGTCGCTTCCGGCGGGCGGGGCGGACCGACCGGGCGCGGCCGGCCCGCAGGAAGTGGTCCCCGCGCGAGCGGGGAATATATGCTGATTCCCGCCACGGAGGTTCCCCCTTGGGCTTGCGCCGGATCTATGCCGCGTTCCGACGCCGGTCGATCTATCGCAGGGCTCTCGCCTCCCCGGCGCGGGTGGTGGTGCTGCGCTACCACGCCGTCGGCGCGCCGGGCGAGATCGCCCGTTACCTCGACCCCGGGCTCTCGGTGACCCCCGAGCGCTTCCGCGAGCAGGTGCGGTTCCTCGTCTCGCGCTTCGTGGTCGGCAGCCCGGACGAGCTGCCGGCCCTGCTCGGCCGCGGCCCCTCGGCCCCGCTGGCCGTGCTCCTGACCTTCGACGACGGCTACCGCGACAACCACGACGTCGCGCTGCCGATCCTGCGCGAGGAGGGGGTGTCGGCGGCGTTCTTCGTGACCACCGGCCCGCTCGAGACGCGGCGCGGGCTGTGGATCTCCGAGCTCTGGCGGCTGGCGGCGGCGCTCCCGGCCGGGCCGGTCGAGCTGCCCGCGGGCGCCCCGTGCGAGGTCCCGGCCGGGGCGGCCGAGCGGCGCGCCTGGCGCCGGGCGATGACCGCCTGGCTCTCGGCCGCGGACGCCGGGACCCGCGAGGCCGCGCTCGACGCGCTTTCGGCGCGGGCCGGCCGGCCGCGCGGCGAGGGGCTCGCCGACAGCTTCCTGCTGCCCGGCCAGGTCCGGGCGATGCACCACGCCGGGATGACGATCGGCGCCCACACGCGGACCCACCCGCACCTCGACCGGCTCGACCCGGCGCTGCACCTCGAGGAGGTGGCCGGGGCGCGGCGGGACCTCGAGGCGCTGCTGGGGGCCCCGGTCCGCCACTTCGCCTACCCCAACCCCGGCGGCGGGGGGCCGGTCGGGGGAGCGGCCCGCGCCGCGGCCGAGCGGGCGGGGTTCAGTTCCGCTTTCACCTCGATCCCGGACCCGATGCGGACGGCGCCCGACGCGCTGCGGCTGCCGCGCCTGGGGGTCTACGCCGGGGACCAGGAGCGGCTGCTGTTCGACGTGCTGGGGGCGGCGCGGTGACGCCGCGCGTCGCCGTCGTCGTCTCGCAGCTGGGCTTCGGCGGGGCGGAGCGGCAGACCGCGGCGCTGCTGGCGGCCCTCAAGGGGCGGCCCTTCGAGCCGCGGCTGGTCGCGTGTCTCTCGAGCGATCTCGAGCCCTACGGCCCGCCGCTGGTCGAGCAGGGCTACCGCCTCGAGGTCCTGCCGCGCGGGGGCAGCTTCGACCTGGCGCGCCTCGCCCGCCTGCGGCGCCTGCTCCACGAGGAGCGGATCGAGCTGGTCCACGCCGTCCACCTGCTGGCGTCCGGCTACGCCTGGCTGGCGGCCTGGCCCGGCCGGAGTCCGGTGGTCCTGCCGACCGTCCGCGGCGCCGAGGCCGGCCCGGGCGCGCTGCGGCGGCTGGTCTACCGCCGGATGCTGCGCTCCTGCCCGCGCGCGCTGGTCAACTCCAGCCGCGGGGCGCGGTTCATGCAGGAGGTCCTCGGCGCGCCCGCCGGGCGGATCGCCGTCGTCCCCAACGGGGTCGACTTCGCCGCGCTCGCGGCGTCGGCGCAGCCGGCCGCGCTGCGACGGGAGCTGGGGATCCCGCCCGAGGCCCCGCTGGTGGCCTACGTCGGCAAGGACTCGCGCGTGAAGAACGTCCCGCGCGCGGTCGAGGTCGTGCGGCGGACGCTGGGGGCCCTCCCGGAACTCAGGGCGGTCTTCGCCGGCGGGGGGCTGGACGAGGAGGCGCGCGGCCGGCTGGCACCCGACCTGGCGCCGGACCGGCTCCGCCTGCTGGGCCCGCGCCGGGACGTCCCCTCGATCCTGGCGGCTGCCGACGCGCTGCTCCTGACCTCGGACTCGGAGGGCTGCCCCAACGTCGTGATCGAGGCGCTCGGGCTGGGGACCCCTGTCGTCTCGGCCGACGTCGGCGACGTGGCCGCGATCGTCGGGACGGCGGGGGCCGGCGCCGTCGTCCCGCGCGGCGAGATCGACGCCTACGCGGCGGCCCTGGGGCGGCTGCTCGCCGACCGGGCCGCGGCCCGCGAGGCGGTCCGGCGGGAGCTCCCGCGGCTCGAGGCCGGCTACGGCCTGGCCGCGATGGTCGAGGGGACGCTGGCGATCTGGCGGGAGCTGCTGGCCCGGGCCCCCGCCCGGACGCCATGATGAACCGTGGCGGTCCGCGTGCGGCCGCCGCGGACGGCCCAGCGCCCGGCGCTCCGGGCACCTTCGAACGGACGGGACCATGTGCGGCATTGCCGGCTTCGCCGGATTCGACGACCCCGCCCTCCTGAGGCGGATGACCGGGCTGATCTCCTACCGCGGCCCGGACGATGACGGCTTCTTCGAGGCCCCGGGGGTCGCGCTCGGCCACCGCCGGCTCTCGATCATCGACCTCTCGACCGGCCACCAGCCGATCACCAGCCACGACGACCGGCTCGTCATCGTCTACAACGGCGAGATCTACAACTACCGCGAGCTGCGCGCCGGGCTGGAGAAGAAGGGGATCCGCTTCCGGACTGCGACCGACACCGAGGTGATCGTCAACCTGGTGCGCGAGGAAGGGCCGGACGCGGTCGCGAAGCTGAACGGGATCTTCGCCTTCGCGATCTGGGACACGGTCGACCGGAAGCTCTTCCTGGCCCGCGACCACCTCGGCGTGAAGCCGCTGGTCTACCACCGGCGCGACGGCGCGCTGCTGTTCGCGAGCGAGGCCAAGGCGCTCCTGGAGTGGCCCGAGTACCGCGCCGCGGTCGCTCCGGCGGCGCTGCGCCAGAACCTGGTCTACAGCTTCATCCCCGGCGACGAGACGCTGTTCGCCGGAATCTTCAAGCTGCCCGCGGCGCACACCCTGACCTGGCAGGACGGGCAGGTCGAGATCCGCCGCTACTGGTCGCTGGACGGCGGGGAGGAGGCCGACCGCGGCGAGGAGCACTACCGGCGCGAGCTGCTCGAGCTGCTGCAGGACTCGGTCCGGGGGCAGCTCGTCAGCGACGTACCGCTGGGCGCGACGCTCTCGGGCGGGCTCGACTCCTCGGCGATCGTCGCGCTGATGAGCCGCGTCGCCGACCGGTCGGTGAAGACCTTCTCGATCGGCTTCGGCGGGGCCAAGGACGAGCTGAAGTACGCGCGCGTCGTCGCCGACCGCTTCAAGACCGACCACACCGAGTTCATCGTCGACCCCTCGCGCTTCACCGAGATGCTGCCGCGGATCCTCTGGCACCTCGAGGAGCCGGTCCTCTCCTCGATCCTGCCGACCTGGTACCTGGGCGAGGCCGCGCGGAAGATCGTCACGGTGATCCTGATCGGCGAGGGCTCGGACGAGATCTTCGCCGGCTACCGCCGCTTCTGGCCGGTCGCCGAGAGATATCGCCGGTTGACGCCGGCGGCGCTGAAGCGGTGGTTCTACTTCTGGCACTTTTCTTCGCTGGGCGGCCCGGGGAGCGAGGCGATCTTCGCCGACGGCTTCCGGCGGCAGTTCCCCGCCGCCGCGAACCCCCTGGCCCCGTACCTGGCCGCGGCCTCGGCGGGCGGCGACGCGCTCAACGCGCTGCTGCGCTACGAGCAGTCCTACGAGCTGCCCGACTTCCAGCTGCTGCGGATCGACCGGCTGACGATGGCCCACTCGGTCGAGGCCCGCGTCCCCTACCTGGACCCGCGGCTGGTGCACTTCGCCAACCGGATGCCGGGCCGCTATAAGCTGAACGGCAACAACGAGAAGTACATCCTGCGCCGCGCGATGCAGGGGATCCTGCCGGACGAGATCCTCGCGCGCCGCAAGCAGGGGCTGGGGACGCCGCTCATCCCGTGGTTCAAGGGCGGGATGTTCGACGTCGCGCGCGACCTGCTGTCGCCGGCCAACCTGCGGGCGCGCGGCTACTTCGAGCCGGCCGCGGTGGAACGGCTGTTCGGCACCGCGCGCAACCACACGCTGCACCGCGAGGACCTGGGCAAGCTGTTCAAGCTGGTGATGTTCGAGCTGTGGTGCCGAGTCTTCCTCGACCGCCCCGGCGGCGCCTGGCGCGAGCTGGACTGGCTGCCGGCCCGGGCCACGGCGTGAGCGACGCCGGCCGGGGGGGCGCGCCGATGCGGATCGCGTTCCTCTCCAACTCCAACAGCCTGCACCTGAAGGAGTGGGCCGAGTACTTCGCCGGGCCGCTGGGCCACCGGGTGACCGTCTTCACGATCCCCGCCCCGGCCGAGTCGTACCGGAACGGGGTCGAGGTCGTTCCCCTGGGGAACCGCTTCACCGGGAACAAGCTGGCGTGGCTCGGGCTCCTGCCGCGGCTGCGCCGCGAGCTGGCGGCCCGCCGGCCGGACCTCTTCGTCGGCTACCGCGTCGTCAGCTACGGCTTCCTGGCCGCGCTGGCCCGGTACCGCCCGCTGGTCCTGGCGGCGCAGGGGGGCGACATGGTCTGGCCGCCGGACGACCGGCTGGGGCTATTCTGCGTGCGCTACGCCTGCCGCCGCGGCGACCTGTTCAACGCCTGGTCGACCAACATCCGCGACGAGATGATCCGCCACGGGGCCGACCCGGCGAAGATCATGGTCTGCTCGCGCGGGATCGAGTTGTCGCTGTTCCCGCCCCCGCCGGCCAAGCCGTCCGGGCCGCCGGTGATCGCGATGACCCGCTCGCTGCTGCCGAGCTACAACACGATCCAGTTCGTCGAGGCGATGGCCGTGGTGGCGAAGGCGCGGCCCGACGCCGTCGCCGAGATCGCCGGCGACGGCCCGGAGCGGCCGCGTCTCGAGGCCCGGGCCCGGGAGCTGGGCCTCTTCGGCTCGTCGGTCCGCTTCGTCGGGCGGCTGTCGCGCGAGGCGATCGTCGCGCTGGTCGGCCGGGCGCGGATCTACTGCTCGACCACGATCACCGACGGCCTGCCGCTCTCGCACTTCGAGGCGATGGCCGCGGGGTGCTTTCCGGTCGTGACCGACATCGGCGCCAACCGCGTCTGGTTCCGCAACGGGGAGAACGCGCTGCTGGCGCCGGTCGGCGACCCCGCGGCGCTGGGGGCCGCGCTGCTGCGGGCGCTCTCGGACGAGGCGCTGGTCGCCCCGGCCGTGGCGGCGAACCGCGCGCTGATCGAGCGCGAGTTCGATCGCGAGGCGAACATGCGGCGGATCGAAGCGGCCTGGCGGGAGCTGGCGTCCCGTGGCACTAGCCGGACCGTAGCCGGCGGATCAGCCGCAGTGCCACCCGGCTCCCCAGCACCGCGCTGACGGCGACCCAGGCCAGGAACGTCAGCACCGCCACGATGACGGCCTGCGCGACGGCACCGGCCACGCCGGGTCCGACCGACGGGACGGTGCGGAACAGCGCTCCGGACACGGGCACCATGAGCGCGGCGGCGATCACAAGTCCTGCCACGCGGCGGCCCAACGCCGGATCGGTCGGACGTATCGCGTCGTCGAGCGTACGCCACAGCATCCCGGCGCGCACGACGTTCGCCACGGCGGCGGCGATCGCCAGGCCGAGAATCCCGAGCCACCCGATCAGCGCAATCGATATCGCGACCTTGATGCCGACGCGGTAGAAGCCGATGCGCATCGGCACCCGCGTCTGCCCGGCTCCAATGTGCGCCTGGGCCAGCATCTGACCGACCCCCGTGAAGGGGTCCGAGAAGGCCATGACCGGCACCAGCATGGCAGTGAGCGCAGCGTCCTCGGCTGTGAACTGGCCGCGGCCATAGACCAGGTCCACCAGCGGGCGCGCTCCTCCGGCAACGATCGCGGCGAGGGGCAGCACGAAGTAGAGGTAGGTCTCAATCGCCATCCCCAACTGTGAGCGCAGTTCATCGAGACGACGCTGAGCGGTCAGCTGTGCGAAATGCGGCAGCAGCACGGACCCGGACACGGTGACAGTCAGCTCGGTCAGAGTGACCGAGATGAGCAGCGCGTAGGCGAGAATCGCGATACTCCCCGCCGGGAGGAAGGACGCGAAGTTCCGATCGATGAGAACATCAAGTCGTGTCGCCGAGAGGCCCACGAACAGGGGCCAGGCAAGGTGTGTCAGTTCTCGGATCTCTGGCGCACGTGGGTCGAGGCGAAACCGGTAGAGCCGCCGGTGGCGCCAGAGCACGTCGGCCTGTACGACAAAAGTCACGATCGAGCCCGCCAGTATCCCGAGTGCGTAGCCGGGGAGACCGAGGCGAGGACCGAGAAGGCAGACGCCGGCGAGCACGACGATCGCGCTCGCGACCCGAGCGACCCCGGGCACGAACTGTCTGCGGTAGATGTTCGAGAGGCTACCGAGGATCACCCCGCCGGTCGAGAAGAGGACCGACAGCACGAGGACGCGAGCCAGGCTCGCCGTGTCAGCCCATGCCGTCTCATCGAATCCGAGCGACATCGCACGAACCAGCAGGTCGCTCGCCAGTTCGAGCACGACCACGACCAAGAGCAGCCCCACGAAGAGCACGTTGAGTACGTTGCTTGCCGCAGCCCAGGCGGACGCCTCGCCGTCCTCTTGCTGCCGGCGGGTGAACAGTGGGACGAAGGCCGCCTTGACCGGCAACTCGATCCAGGTCGAGACCATGTCGGGCAGGCTCTTCGCCACTACGAATCCATCTACTGCGCGGGTTGCGCCGAAGATCGCAGCGACAGCCGCTTCGCGGGCGATACCGACCGCCTTGGCCAGGAGACCGAGCCCGCTCACGACCGCGCTGGCACGGAGTACGTGACTGCGGTCTGCGGCCTGCGACCCCCTCCCCTCTCGAGGCATGCGTCAGCCCTCGTTCAGGGGGAGACGACGGAAGCCCCGCATCGCGATCACCTGGGCGGCCTTCACCGGGGCGAGCAGCAGTCGGACCGCGGGAGTCCGGAGTGCCCGCTCCCAGCGCTGGGCAGCCGCTGCCAGCGATTCCTGACCTGAGCGCTGGCCGACTATTCGGACCAGAGCAACGTGCGCGGCGTGGTAGTGCACGCTCGCCAGCGGTCGGTGTCCATAGACATCCAATGCGTATCGCGACCAGCCAAGCGGACCATCGAATCGCGCGATCGTGCGGCCAAGCGTTCGCTCGATCGCCTGTGCGGCGTGATCGGCAGCCGCGTGCCCCGTCGCATCGGCCAGGTCGTAGAGGCCGAAGAGCGCGTACACACAGCCATTGAGAATGTGGGCTGGCGGCTGACGCGGGAATTCCTCGAGAAACGGACCTCCGTCCAGAGTACTGCGGGTGCCTCCTTCGGCAATGGGCCTCCAGACGCATGCGAAGGCGCGATCGAGTACGTCGCTCAGTTCCGCATCCGGACGCCCGTCGACGATTCGCAACAGGGCCGAAACGACGACGCCCTGCACCATGGCCGAGGGGATCGTGGACGACATCGCGTCGGCTGTCGGACCATTGCCCCAAGCCACGCCGTCTCGAGCCGACGCGACCAGCGCCGGTAGCACCTGCAGCGCCCGACCATGTGCCTGGGCCGACCCGGTCGGATCGACCGGATCGGCCCCGATCGCGAGTTGCTTGAGCGCATACCGAGCGGTCACGAGCGCACTGTAACGGCGGCCGCCGTCCGGCAGCGCCTGGTAGGGGATACCGTCGGAATCGAAGGCGTAGCGCTGCGCGTACCCCCCCCGGCCATCGACGTTGCTTACGGGATTTGGGGTGTAGTAAGGCGGGGGAGCGGAACGAGCATCAGCCCAGGGGAATGGGATCAACCTCGGTTCTGACGATGGGCCGCCACTTACGAACTCTCCCAGCTTCGTTAGGGCTCGATGGAGATTCACGTTCTCACCGGATTGGCCTTGCCCTGGCTGGGGAGGCCCGTATCTCTTATACGGCGGATCTGCGCAGGGGAGTGGGGGTCAATGCGTATCGTCCTCGTGGGGGATGCTCAGAGTCCCAATACCCACTCGGTGCTTTCCCTTTTTGCGCGGGCCGGTCATGAGGTCCATCTGGTCTCGCTTCATCGCGCTTCCGTGCCGGTACCCGGTGTCTCGACCTGGTTCCTGAGCCCGCAGCGACTCCTTCCGAAGTGGCGATACCTTCTGAAGGCCGTCGCGTCGCGTCACCTGATCGGCAGACTGGCGCCTGATGTCATTGTCGCCTACCGCCTCACGGGAAACGGGCTGCTCGCGATGATGGCGGGCTCTTTCCCCCTGGTTGCGATTCCAACCGGCACCGACGTGCTTGGGCTCGATCGGCGGACCCTGGCACTTCGGGCTGTCGTGCGGATGGTACTCGCCCGTGCTGATGCTGTGATCTGCTGGGCCCCTCACATGGCGCGCGCCGTCGTCTCGCTCGCGCCCGGTCGCCGGTTCGCGGATTTCCCGGATTCCACCGCGGGCCGCCACCACTGCGACCCGGCGCCGACTCTTCCCCCGGCCCCCGCTACCCGCTCCGACGGGGTAGTGCCGCTCCTGGTCCAGCCGCGCGGCGTGGACCGGGAGCGATTTCCGCCGCGGGCCTTTCCCCGGACGGGCATCGCTGCGACGACGGTCGTCAGTACGCGCCGGCTGAAACGCTCCTACCGCCACGACCTGCTGATTCGTGGCCTTGCCAGGCTGCCTGAAGGGCGGCCCTGGCGTCTGGTCCTCGCCGGAGAGGGGTCCGATGAGGGGCGGCTGCGGGAGCTTGCTGTTGATTGCGGCGTCGCCGAGCGAGTGACGTTCCTCGGCTCGGTCGCTCCCGAACTCGTCGCCGAGGTCCTGGCCGGAGGAGCTATCTACGCGAGCCTGATCGACCACGACGGCGTCAGCGCCTCCCTCTTGGAGGCCATGTCGGTCGGACTTTACCCGGTCGTGGGTGATTCGGATGCGGCAGCTTTCTGGATCAGAGGCGGCTCGAACGGGCGGCTCATTGCAAGTGACGATCCCTCCGAGGTCGCCGCTGCATTTGCGGCTGCCTTTGACGATCCGGAGTCACTCGCGGGTGCGGTGGAAGCCAACTGGCGCCTCGTCATGGAACGGGCTGATGCGCGTGTCAACGGCCAGCGGATCGTCGAATTCGTCGAAGGAGTCGCGGAGCGCTGGCCGACACCCGCAAGGCGTCCCGGGGCGAGAGTCGTCCCCGAACGCAACTCACCTCTGCGCCCTATTTGATGTCCGTTCGACGCAGGTTCTCGACGTCCTGCGGCGGGATGTTGACCGGGGCCGAGGGAGTGGCCTGGGACTGCGCGGCCGCCGCATAGTTGGGGATCGCATCGTAAGCGAAGGCCGAGTAGTAGTAGGTCGTGCCGTTGGCCAGGCCGGAGTGGACGCATGAGTCGAACGCGCCCGGCGCTCCCGGCTTGTCGCAGGCCACCGAGCCGTCGGCCGGCCCCGTCGGGTAGCTTCCGGTCTTGAAGCGGATCAGCGCGCCCCGGCTGTCCGCGCTCGTCGAGTGGGTCCACGACAGCGTGACCTGGGCGTTGCCCGGCGTGGCCACGAAGTTCGTCACCGGCGAGGGCGGGGTCGTGTCCGGCGGCCCGCCCTGCAACTCGACGGCGCCGATGTCGCAGGCCCCGTCGTTGCGCGGGTTGCCGTAGAAGTCGTCGGCCGGGCACTCGCTGTTGAGTCCGGCGTTGACACCCCGGTTCTTCGAGGTTGGTGTGTAGTTGCTGATCGTGCCGTCCGAGACGCTGGACTTGACGAAGTAGTTGCGCGAGTCGGCGCCGTCATTGAATTCCAGGGTCGAGGCCCCGGAGTTGCACGACGAGTAGCAGACGAAGATCCCGTGCTTTTCCTGGCCGAGGGCCGTGTTGATCGAGTCGAAGGAGTAGTCCGGCCCCGAGCCCGAGCCCTTGAAGGTCTGGTCCGAGGTGGCCATGTTGACGCTGCCGTTGTAGGGGTGCAGGAACAGGTTGTAGTCGGTCGTCACATTGGCCCAGGAACTGCCGTAGGTGATCAGCGAGCCGTTGAAGTTGGTCCCGGTGTCGGCGTCGATGAAGTAGGCGTTGTTGTAGTGCTTCAGCCCGGCCGCCGAGCCGCCGACCCCGAACGCCATGACCTCCTGACGCCAGTTGGCGTTGACCGAGTGCGAGACGCCGAAGGTGTTGTTGCGGATCACGATGTCGCCACCCGCGCCGTTGAAGAAGGCCCAGCCATCACCCGTGACCTCGATCACCGAGTTCTGGAGCAGCAGGTAGTTCAGCCCGTTGTCCTGGGCGCTGGAACCGATGTAGGCACCGTGGGCCGCGGTCTGCGGCTCGGAGAACGACTCGGACGAGCAGCTGTAGACCGGGTCGCTCGCGCACTCGCTGGTGCGGTACCAGGTGAAGACCCGGTGCAGGTAGATCCGGTCGAAGATCACCCGGTCGGTGGCGCTGGTCCCCTTGATGCTGTCCATCGAGAAGCCGTTTGAATACCCG
This sequence comes from Acidobacteriota bacterium, assembly GCA_025456425.1. Classification (GTDB taxonomy): domain Bacteria; phylum Acidobacteriota; class Polarisedimenticolia; order J045; family J045; genus JALOKP01. Next base: position 26,527 of record JALOKP010000011.1, read on the forward strand.
CCGCGCATCTCGACGTCGTAGAAGCGCAGCCCCGATTGCGAGACCCCGCCGGCCGGGATGGCCGTCGTCTTCTCGAGGCAGTCGACGTGCTCGATCTGCATCATCGTCCGCGACTTGGAGAAATCGAAGCGGCAGGCGGCCCCGGCCGCGGTCACGCGGCTCAGCAGGTGGTTCGATCCGCCGCTCAGGAAGGCAAAGGTCGAGTCGGTGTTGTAGCCGTTCGATTCGCCGGCCACGTCGAGATAGATGTTGCGGAATGCGAAGTAATCCCGGTCGTTCATCGACCAGGCGACGGAGAAGAAGCCGGCATTGCTGGCGACGACCCCCAGCGCCTCGGGGGAACTGCCGTCAAAGGTCTGGACCCAGACCCGCGTGCCGTCGTCGCAGAACGAGCCCGCGACCTTCGAGACGTGGGCCTCGCAGCTTGGCTCCGACGAGCAGGGGCAGGACCCGACCGAGACCTTGATGAAGGCGTCCTTCCCCGAGCGGTTGGCGTACCACTTGTCCCAGTAGCCGCCCGTCTGGCGCATCCCCTTCGGAGCGCTCCAGACGCCGTCGCCGCCGGCCTGCGACTTGGCGTAGGACCAGACCTCGGGCCGGGAGCTGCTCTGCGTCCAGGTCACGCCGGCCGGCTTGGCCTTGGTGCGCGTGACGGTCACCGAGCCCTCCGGGCCGTCCCCCTTGACCTCCACGAACTGCGCCACGTCGAGCGTCGTCGCGCCGCCGCTGCTCTTGCCGCGGTAGCCCTCCTCGAGCGTGATCGACGTCCCGCTGACCGAGGCCACGCGGGTCCAGTTGAAGGTCGGGCCGGTCCCGTCGCAGCGGACCCAGTCGCCCGCGGCGACGCCGGTCACTGTGGTGCCGCAGTTGATCGTCGTCGACTTCGCGGTGCAGGTACACGACGACATGGCGTTGTCGGTCTTCAGCGCGCCGCCGTTGGCCTGCGTCACCCCGCTGGCGAGGCTGTAGGTGCCGGGCTGGATCAGGCAGCGATCCCCGGCCTTGACCGTGACGCTGGCGCACTTGGCGGGCGAGGCCCAGGCCTGGGCCGCGCTGTTGCCGGTCCCGGCGTTGGAATCGCTGCCGTCGGTGCGCACGTAGTAGTCGGTCGCCAGCGCGGGGCTGGCAACGAGCAGACTGATCAGCCAGAGGCCTCGCATGTCGGGCTTGTCCTCTCCCTCGTCCCGGGCCGGGCACCACCGTGCCGCCGCGGCGTGCCGGCACGGTACACCGCCGCCGGACGCACGGGCACGGGCTCCCGCCAGGATAGCGGTGAGAAGCGAGCATCGTGCCACCGGGCCTTGTCGACCGCCATGGGCTAACTTGCTGAAAAATGGAGAGATCGGCTCCGCCGGTGGTCCGGCTCCATTACAATACCGGCATGGGCCTGTCGGATTGTTCACGGGCGGTTCGATCCGCCCGCGGTCCCGCTCCCGCCCCGATCTTCCGTCTCGCGCGCCGGCCGCGCCCGGCATAATCCGATCCCGAGGAGCCGATGTCGTTCTCGCTGCTGATCAAGCTCGCGATCGCCGCCGCGGGTCTTCCCGCCCTCTGGCTGCTGGTGCCGCGCGATCCCGCCGCGCCGGCAGCCCCCTGGCGGCGCCCCGCCGCGCTCGCGATCCTGCTCGGCGTGCGTCTCGTCGCGGCCGGCGTGTGGGCCTTCTTTCCCTCGCTCGTCGGCTCGCCCGATCTCGCGCTCTACTACGTGCCGCAGGGTCGGAAGCTCCTGGCCGGACTCGTTCCCGGGGTCGACTTCGAGTCGAGCTACTCCCCGCTCTTCACGCTGCTCACCGCTGGAGCGCTGGCGGTGCTCGACCGGCCGGTCTCGGTCTTCCTGCTGATCGTCGCGTTCGAGCTGGGGGGGCTGTGGTGCCTCGACCGGATGCTGCGGAGCGACGGCACCGCCCCGGGGCTCCGCAACGCGGCCCTCGCGGCCTACGCTGTCCACCCGCTCGCGCTCTGGTACAGCGGCGTCACGGCGTACCAGAGCACGATGATCATGGCCTTCTTCGCCGCCTCGCTCGCGGTCTTCGCGCGGCCGTGGGCGAGCGCCGCGCTGGTCGCCTTTGCGCTCCCTTTCACCAAGCTGCTCGCGGTCCTGGCCTGGCCCGCCCCCGCGCTGCGGCGGCGCGGAACGCTGGCGGCGCTCGGCTGCTTCGCGGCGGCGCTGGCGCTGACCGCCGGGCTGGCCGCGGTGGGGATGGACCCGCGCGCGGCGCTCGAGCGCGAGTCGCTCGACACCTCCAACGGCAACCTGTGGTTCCTGCTCGGGTCGCTGGCCGGACACCCGCTCAACCGGCCGCCGCTGGCCTGGCTGGCACCGGCCGCGTTCGTGGTGGCGGTCGGGGCCGCGCTGGCCGTCGCCGCCTGGCGACGCGGCACGCTGCTGCCGGTGGAGAGCGCCGGCGACGCGGCGGCGGTCTTTTCGCTGGTCGGCTGCCTGTTCATGGCGCTCTCGAAGAAGTCGCTGCCGATGTACTTCACGATGTTCCTGGCCGTGCTGATCGTGGTCGTGGTCCAGGGGACGCGCGTGCGGGGCGACCTGGTGCGGCTCGCGCTGCTGGGCTGCTCCTCGCTCGTCACGCCCCAGCTCTGGCACGGGAAGCTGGGCCAGCCCGACTGGCTGCCGGTCGGGCGGGCGCTCGCGGAGGGGAACGCGTGGGGGCTGCTGGTGCTCACGCTCGACGCGCTGACGCTGGGGCTGACGCTCTACTTCGCCCGGCTCAGCTGGCTCCGGCTGGCGCGCGGCAGCCCCGTTCCGGCCGCCACAGCGGCTACTTCCTGACGGCGTAAACCTGGTACCGGAACTTCCCCGCCGCCGTGCGCGGGATGTTCTCGACCCAGCGGAAGTCGATCCGCATCGCCGGCCCGAAGTAGTCCATCAGGCGCCCGCGGATCGTCTGCTCGGCCGCGGGGATCGGCCCTTCCTCGGGGACCAGGTTGATCGTCAGGTGGTCGGGCTCGTCCTGCACGAGCTGCGACTCCAGGACCCCGTCGATCTTCTTGAGCACGATGTCGAGCCGCCCCAGCGCGCGGCCGTCGGGCGTGTAGAGGATGTCGTCGATCCGGCCGACGATCGTCTCGATCGCGTCGGTCTGCCAGCCGCAGGGACACTCGGTCCGCCGCTCCGGCAGCGCGATGGAATCGCCCAGCCGGTAGCGCACCAGCACCTGGGCGCGGTTGACGAAGCCGGTCCCCACGGCGTCGCCGGGCCGGCCGACGACCGGCGTCGTACCGTCCAGCGCCTCGACGTGGCCGAACTCGTGGCTGAGGTGGTAGGTCCCGTGCGGGCACTGCCCGATCCAGAAGACGACCTCGGCGGCCCCGTACTGGTCGGCGACCTTGCAGGCGAAGGCCTCTTCGATCGTGCGGCGCTGGTCGGCGTAGAGCGTCTCGGCGCAGGTGATGACCGCTTTCGGCCGGATCCGCGTCTCGCCGCGCCGCAGCGCGTGGGCCGCGACCAGGAACACGCCCGAGGGATAGGCGTTGATCTCCTCGGGCCGGATCTCCGCGATCTTCGCCACGTAGGCGTCGAGCGTCGCCTCGGAGATGTGGAAGTTCGAGAAGTGCCAGTTGTTCTCGGAGCGGTCGTGCCGCCAGAAGGGGGGCGCCGTCTGCCCCATCGGCACCACCGGCCGCACACCGATCGAGACCCGCGCCCCCTTCCCCTCGATCCCCCACTGCCGGCGCTGGCGCTCCTGGTAGGCCCAGACGCGCTGGTAGCAGCCCTTGTCCTTGTAGGTCGTCAGCGGCTTGCCGGTCGTGCCCGAGGTGTTCCCCTTGTAGAGCGTGCCGTACTTCCCGGCCCCGTACTCGTCCGAAACGAAGCGCTCGGGGGCGGCCTTGACCTCGGCCTTCTCGGTCACCGGGAGCGCGCGGATGTCCTCGAAGCGCCGGACGTCGCGCGGGTCGAATCCGATCGACTTCCACAGCTCGCGGTAGTGCGGGACCTGTGCCGCGGCGTAGGCCAGCGTCTCCTGCAGCCGGGCCAGCTCCAGCTCGCGGACCCGCTCGTAGGAGTAGTGCCGCGACTCCATCAGCGCGGCCAGCGTCCGGTCGTGCTCGGCGCCGTAGCGCCGGCGCTTGAGGATCCAGCCGTAGCCGCTGACCATCAGGTCCTGCAGCGGGACCGGGACGTGCTGGTACAGGCCGTAGAACCGGTCGATCGCGCTCATTCCGCCGCTCCCGTCACCAGCCGTCCCGCGCGCTCGGTGGCCGAGCGCAGCTCGTCGAAGGCGTCGCGGCCGATCAGCGAGCGCAGCACGAGCGGCGGGCTCTGGGAAACCACCGCCCCGAAGTGAAGCCAGCGCGAGCGCAGGCCGGGGCGGATCATCGTGATCGCTTCGGTGTACCGGACCGAGTCGGTCCAGCGGAACTTCCAGGCGTCGCGCCCGCGCAGCAGGCTCATCTCGCGGGCCCGCTCCTCCTCGATCAGCTTCTCGACCACGACGCCGGTCATGTAGTGCCCCAGCGACCAGCGCTCGTACTGCGGCGTGAAGCCCATCTGGTAGCCGTAGTAGACGCCGTCGTGCAGGAAGCCGTAGTGCGAGGCGCCGGGCAGCCCCTCGATCGTCAGGATCCAGAAGTAGAGCTCGCCGCTCTCCGCGAGCCGCGCCGCCAGCGCGCGGTGGAAGCGCTGGTAGTCGTCCTTCTTGAAGTTCCCGCCCCGGCCGGTCGCCTCCATCCGCGCCTGGTGCAGGCGGGCCAGGAGATCCATCCCGGCGTCGACGTCGAGGTCGCGCCCGACCCGCTTCCACTCCACCCCCAGCTCGCGCTCGATCTTGCGCCGATAGCGCCGGAGCTGCTGGCGGAAGTGCGGGTTCCGGGCCGCCATGAACTCGTCGAAGCTGCCGGGCAGTTCGAGGTAGGGGCAGGGCGAGCGGGTCTCGCGCCGCACCAGCGCCAGCCGCGCCTCGCTCCAGACCTCGGCCATCCGCGAGAGCGAGCCCCCCTCCGCCAGCTCGGAGAACTGCGCGAAGTCCCAGCCCGGGTCGCCGAACAGGTGCGGGGCCAGCGCCGCCGCGACCGGCTCCTCGAGCCCGGGGATGCAGAGCGCGTCGAGGAAATCGGGGTTGACGACGTCGCCGTAGCCGACGTTGCGCAGCACGCGCGCGCGGCCCACGCGCGTCGGACGCGGGTCGACGTAGAGCGGCACGATCGCGACCGGCTGGCCGGCGCCGTTGCGGACGACGAAGACGCGCCCCTCGCGCGGCGTCGTGCCGTCGGCCGCCTCGCGGAAGTGCTCCCACCAGGCCTCGGCAAAGGTCCAGCCGGTGAAGACGTTGCGGGTCCGCGAGCGCGGCTCGAGCCAGCTCCAGTCGGCGCGCAGTGCCGGCAGCGGCGCGAACTGGACCGAGAGACCGGTCGGCCCCGGCGCGGCCGGGGGGGCGACGAGGGACGGGCCGGCGCTCATCTCAGCGCGGTCCCCGGCCCGCCGCGGCCGGGCGGTCGCCGGTCAGCGCGGTCGGGCGCCGGATCAGGGGCTTCCAGTCGCGCCCCAGCAACTCGGCGTAGAGGGTCTCGGTCCGGTCCAGCATCTTCCCCAGCGAATATTCGTCCTGGACCCGCCCCCGGGCACGCCGCGCCAGATCCCGGCGCCGGTCCGGCGCCTCGAGCAGCCGCTCCAGTGCGCGCCCCAGGGCCTCGGCGTCCCCGGGCGGGACCAGCAGGCCGGCGTTCCCGCCGTCGAGGCACTCTCCGTTCCCGCCGGCCTCGGTCGCGACGATCGGCCGGCCGGCCGCCATCGCCTCCAGCAGGGCGTTGCTCATCCCCTCCGAGAGCGACGGGAGTACGAACAGGTCGAGCGCGGCGAGCAGGTCCGGCACCTCCTCGATCACGCCCGGGAACAGGACGCGATCCTCCCATCCCAATGCAGCGGCCTGTCGGCGCAGCTCCTCGCCGTAGCCGCGCGTCACCTCGCCGGCCAGCACCAGCCGCAGCGCGGCGTGGCGCTCGAACAGCGGCCGCATTGCCTCGAGCAGCACCGCCTGCCCCTTGACCTTCTTGATCGTCCCGACCGCGCCGACCACCAGGTCCTCGGTGCGCAGACCGAGCCGGCGGCGCATCGTGGCCCCGTCGCCGCGCTCGAAGCGCGCTGCGTCGACGCCGTTGGGGATCACCAAGACCTTCCGGCGGCTCGCCCCCTCGGCGTGCAGCGTGAATCGTGAGACGGCCTCGGAGTTGCAGACGATCCGGTCGACCAGCGGGTTGGTCAGGCGGTAGCCGAGCAGGTGCAGCAGCCGGCCGCGCTTGATCGCGCGCCGCGTCGTGACGATCGCCCACGGCGCGCCGCGCCGCGCCGCCAGCATCCCGTAGAAGTCGGCGTCGAACAGGAAGGTGTGGACGATCCGGATCCGCTCGTGGCGGATCATCTGCGGGATCAGCCGCAGCCGGCGCAATCCGCCCAGCGAGCGGGCTCCGCCCGAAATCCCCAGCTCCTCGACCGGCACCCCCGCGGCGCGCAGCCGTTCGGCGTGCTCACCGCCGTCGCCCAGCGTCACGATCCGCGGCGCGACGCGCCCGCGCGCGGCCAGCTCGCGCGCCAGCGTCGCCACGGCCAGCTCGGTGCCGCCCGGCCCGAGGCTGCCGGTGATCAGGAGAACCCGAACCGTCATCGCCTGCCGTCCCGTCCCGTTTCGCGCACCACGAAGCGCCGCTTGCCGGAGGCCAGCGGCGCGATCTCGTCGACCTCGGCCAGCTCGACCGCGAGCGCCGGCCCGAACCGCTCGGCCAGCACCGCCCGCACCCGCTCCCGCGCGGCGTCATCGTAACCCGGCCCGGGGACGAGCCGGACGACGAGGTGGTCGGGGCGGTCCTGGACGACCTGGAACTGGCGGATCGAGCGGTCGAACGGGCGCAGCACCAGCGTGAAGAAGGTCCCGCCGAAGGCGCGGCCGTCAGGGGTGGTGACGACGTCGAGCACCCGCCCCTCGACCGCCTCGACGCGGGCGAAGGGGCGGCCGCAGCGGCAGGGGCCGGCGGCCGGCCGGGCCAGGTCGTCGATCCGGTAACGGATCAGCGGCATCACGCGGTTGTCGAGGTCGGTGATCACCAGCTCGCGCAGCGCGGGGTCCTCGGCCGTCGGCAGCAGCTCGACGAACAGCCGCATGTCCATCAGGTGCAGCCCGCCCCCCAGCGGGCAGTCCGCGGCGACCATCCCGAACTCGCGGCAGGCGTAGCGGTTGCGCACGACCGCGCCGAACAGGTCCTCCAGCTCGGCCCGCACCGGTTCGTACAGCGCCTCGGCGGAACAGTAGATGATCCGGACGCCGAGCCGCCGGCAGCGCTCGCGCCCCCAGCGCCGCGCCAGGTCGAGCAGGATCGAGGGGTACGACGAGATCACCTCGGGGCGCAGCCGCGCCAGCCGCTCGCCGTACGCCTCCAGCTCGGCGGGGCCGACGCCGTAGGCCGAGAGGAACACGCGGTTGGTCAGCCGGTCGTAGAGCGCGGCGCCGCGCGACTCGGACTGCTCGAGCGCCGCGCCCCAGATCGTCGCCGTGCGTGTGCCGGGCCGGACGCCGTCCCACTCCTCGGTCAGGCGGCCCGCGGCGCGGCGTCGGTCGTGCGCCTCGCCGTCGATCAGGAACCAGACGTTGCGCCCGGTCGAGCCGCCGGTCGACGAGCGCGTGACGCGCCCCGGCTCGGGCTGCGTGCTGGTCATCGCGTCGCCCGCGGCGTTGACCAGCTCCTTGGTCGTCGCGGGGAGCGCGGCCAGGTGCTCGGCGCGGGTGAAGTCGCCGGGCCGGGCCCCCAGCCGCGCCAAGGTCTCGCGCCAGTACGGCACGGTCCGCGCCGCGTGGTCGAGCTGCGCGCGCAGCCGCTCCCAGCGCCAGGCCTCGAAGGCCTCGGCGGTCCAGCGCTCCATCGCGCGGTACTGCGCGAGGTACACCGGGAAGCGCCGTCCGGTGCGCCACGCGATCGCGCGGTCGAGCGCCCGGGCCACGAGCGGAAGCATCGCCTCAGATCTCCCCGCCGATCGGCCGGCCGCCCGAGGGCGGGACGACGCGCCGGTAGAGCCAGATCGCCTTGATCGGCAGCTCGGCCCAGCCGATCCCGCGGTTCCGCTCGACCTTGAGCGCGAACGACAGAACCCACGGCCAGGCCTTCTCCGCCCCGCGGAAGAAGGAGGTCGCCGAGATCCGCCCGATCCGCGCCGGGTCGGACCCGCGGCGGTTGACCGGCTGCTTCGCGCGCGACGGGAGCGTCGCAGCGAGGTAGCCGGTCTCGGCCAGCAGCTCGAACGCGGCCTCGCAGGTCCCGCCGTTCGGCCAGCACATGAAGCGCACCGGCCGGCCGGTGATCGCCTCGAGCGCCTCGCGGCTGCCGCGCAGCTCGCCGGCCAGGCGCTCGCGCAGCGCGGCCGCGTCCTCGCGCCGCGCCGACGGCGGATGGCCGGCGCGGTAAGTCCGCGTCAGGACGTGCAGCTCCTCGCGCCAGCCGGTGCGCTCGAAGAAGGCGGCACCCCCGTGCTGGGCGACGTGCGCGGCGAGCAGCCGCTCGAGGCCGGGATCGGGCGTCACGGCCGGCCCGGCCAGGGCCAGTTCGTTGCGGTAGATCGGGACGCCCCAGGGGACCCCCGCCGGATCGATCTCGGTGAACCAGTACGGCTTGCGCCCGGGGTGGCGGTTCCACCACAACCAGCGCAGCTGGCGCAGCGGCGTCCCGGGGTGGTGGAAGTCCAGGATCTCCTCGCCGGCCGGCAGCCAGGTGTGGGTCCGGCCGTGGCTCTGCACGTCGATCAGCCCCGACAGCGCCAGCGCGCGCAGTTCGCCGCGGTTCATGTAGCCGAAGCTCTCGAGCCGCTCCTCCGGGACGCGCCCGGCCCAGGCGTCCTCGAGAGTCGGGCGCGGCGTCTCGCCGGGCTGGACGAAGTCGCTGGGAACGAAGACGGTCGCGGTGAAGCCGTGCCTTCTCAAGAGCGGCGCGGCGTAGACCCAGTTGTCCAGGTAGCCGTCGTCGAAGGTCAGGACGATCGGCTTGGGCGGGAGCGCCGCGCCGTGCGCGAGGTGCTCGTGGAGCTGCGCCAGCGTGATCGTCGTGAAGCCCCGGCGCTTCATCCAGGCCAGGTACCCCTCGAACATCTGCGGCGGGCACCAGACCGGGAAGGTCGGCGGCCGGTCGGCGCGAAAGCCGACGACCGAGTGGAGCATGACGACCGGAACCCGCACCGGGTGCGTGTCGATCAGGAGGAGCCGGCCCGGGTGGAACCCGCTCATCCCAGCTCCGGCATCCGCCGCGCCGGGTTGCCGAACCAGAACTCGCCGGCCGGGACGTCCTTCAGCACGACCGCGCCGGGGCCGATCCGGGACCACGCGCCGAGCGTCAGACCGGGCACGATCGTGGCGTTGGTCTGGATCAGCACCCCCTCGCCGATCGTCACCCGGCCGGTGATGTTGACGCCGGGCGCGATCGTCGCGTACGCGCCGACGACGCAGTCGTGGCCGACCGTCGCGTTCAGGTTGATCGTGGCGTGCCGGCCGATCGCGGTGTCGTAGGCGACGACGACGCCGGCGCCGATCACGGCCCCCTCGCCGACCGTCGTGCCGACACCGAGGATCGCCGAGGGGTGGACCGCGGTCGCGAACGCGATCCCGGCCGCGCGCAGCCGCTCGTCCAGCGCACGCTTGGCCTGCGGCCCGGACAGCGCGAGCAGCGCGACCGGCGGCGCGCCGCCGTCCGCGGCGGACGCCGCGGCCTGGGCGATCAGCCAGTCGGCGCCGCCGAAGACCGGCAGCCCGCCGACCGTCGCGCCGTGGCGCGAGGCGTCGTCGTCGACGAAGCCCCACGGCTCGAGCGCTTCGAGCCCGGCGGCCAGTCGGGCCCGCACGATCTCGAGCGTGCCGCGGCCGTGATCCCCCACGCCGAGCAGCACCAGCCGGGCGCCAGCCCCTCCCCGCTCCGTCATCCCTGCTTCTCCCCTGGCGCCGCGCGCCGCTCCAGCTCGGCCCGCCGCTGCTTCCAGTAATCGGCGTCGGCGATCTGGTCGCTCCCCTTCAGGACGGACGGGATCGTCCGCAGGATCGTCTTGAGGTCGGTCCAGAAGGAGAGCCGGTCGATGTACTCGAGGTCGAGCCGGATCCGCTCCGGCCAGCGGATCGCGTTGCGTCCGTGGACCTGCGCCCAGCCCGTGATCCCGGGGCGCACCGCCAGCCGGCCGCGCTGCGCATCGTCGTACAGCTCGGCCTGGTAGCGCATCCCCGGACGCGGCCCGACGATGCTCATGTCGCCGCGCAGGACGTCGAAAACCTGCGCCAGCTCGTCGAGCGAGAGCTTGCGGATCAGCTTCCCGACGCGGGTGATCCGGCGGTCCCCCTTCTCGACCAGGATCCCCGCCCCCTTGTGCTCGGCGCCGACGACCATCGAGCGGAACTTGGTCAGATGGAACGGGTAGCCGTAACGGCCGATCCGCTCCTGCCGGTAGAGCACGGGGCCGCGGTCCTCCAGCTTGACCGCGGCCGCGATCAGCGCCAGGAGCCAGCCGAAGCAGACGAAGACCGCGGCGCTGATCGCCAGGTCGAGCAGCCGCTTGCCGCGCCGCGCGTAGAAGCGGTCGGGGGCCGGCGGGACCCAGCCGAACGGGCCCTGCGGGCTCACGCGCGGGTCTCCGCCGCGCCGGCGGCGCGGGCCACCGGCAGCGCCAGCGGCGCGGTCGGAAAGACCAGCATCCGGCCGCCTTTCGGGTGGCGCGCGGCGAGGCGCGCCAGGACCTCGTCCCAGGCGCGGGCGTGGCGGTAGCCCTCCCAGAACGACTGCCGAATGTCGGGCGTGCCGACCTCGGGCGCGAAGACGATCAGCTCGCGGCGGCCGAGGTACTCGCGCTCGACCGGGGCGCGGTAGAGCCGCATCCCCGGCCCGTGCAGGCTGTGGTAGCCGCGGCCCAGGGGGCAGGCCGCCGCCAGGATCACGGTCCCGTCGTCGTGCGCGGGCGGCGCGCCGGCGGCGCGCCAGGCGTTGAACGCGTTGCCCAGCTGCAGCACCTCGCCGTCCTTGGGGTAGGCCCCCAGCAGCACGGCGTCGGCGCCCGGCTCGATCTCGACGCGGTAGGCGCGGCGCGCCAGCTCGACCGCCGCGCGGTGGGCCGCGACCGGGTGGCCGAAGAAGCAGCCCAGCGTCTCGCGCCGCGGCCCGGGGACGATGTTCAGCACCGCGGCCAGCCCGGCCGCCAGCGCGATCTCCTCCATCTCGGCCCGCGCGCGGTTCCCCTCGACGACGCCCAGGCCCGCGCCCGACAGCCCGGTCACGGCGGGGCGGTGGTTCATCTCGAGCGTCTCGATCCCGGCCAGCCCCGGCAGCACGATCTTGCCGCCGCCGCCGAAGCCGGCGTAGGGATGCGGCACGACCGAGCCGACCGCGAGCTTGACGTCGGCCTCGGCGAAGAGCCGGTTGATCTTCACCGGCAGGCCGCCCTTCGAGGTCCCCAGGTCGACCAGGTTCTCGTACGGGTGGTGGTTGCCGACGTCGCAGCGCGCCAGCACGCGCTCGCCCAGCTTCAGCCGCAGCGCGGCGCGGTCGAGCGGCGCGTGGCCGCCGACGGCGACCAGCACGCGGATCCGCTCGGGCGCGATCCCGGCCGCCTCGAGCCGGGCGACGATCGCCTCGAGCGCGGGCGCGACGATCGCCGGGCGCGTGATGTCCTCGACGCCGATCGCGGCGCTGCGCGCGCCCCGCGCCAGCTCGGCCAGCGCCGGCGCGTCCCGCGGCGCGTCCAGCGCGGCCTCGAGCGACGGGCCGCGCTCCGCCGCCGAGACCTCGGCGACCTCGACCCGCCAGCCCGGGGGGAGCGGCAGCTCGAGCGTCCGCTCGTCGAACCACGCGCTCCAGGGGAGCCGCACGACCGGGCCGCTCATCGCCGCGACTCCGTCGGCGCCGGGAACGGGACCGGGCGCGGCCCGGCCTCCTCGTCCGCCAGCGGCTCGGCCGGGAGCCCGGTCGCGTCGGAGAAGGCCTGCGACAGCTCGCGCGCCAGGTCCTCGCGCCGGTAGTGCTCGAGGATGTACCGCCGCCCCGCGGCCCCGATCCGTTCGCGCTGCGCCGGGTCGAGCGCCGCCAGCTGGCGGATCGCGTCGGCCAGCAGCTCGGGCACCTCGGGCGGCACGACGCGGCCGCACTGCGCCTCGCGCACCAGCTCGGCCATCTCGCCTTCGGCCGCGACGACGACCGGCCGGCCGGCGGCGAGGTAGTCGAAGATCTTGTTGGCCAGCACCATCCGCTGGAACGGGTGGTTCCAGGTCACGACGACGCAGCACGAGGCCCGGCAGAGCGCGTCGAAGGCCTCGGTCTTGGGGAGCGCGCCCAGGAAGCGCACGAGGGTCAGCCCGGCCGCCGCGGCGCGCGCCTCGAGCGCCTCCTTCTCGTCGCCGTCGCCGATGAAGACGAACTCGATCGACGGCTCGTCGGCCAGGAGCGCGGCCGCGTCGACCACCTGCCCCAGCCCGTTCCACTTGCCGTGCGCGCCGCAGTAGGCGACGGTGAAGCGCCCTCCCGGCGGCGCCGGCCGCCCCCGCCGCGCGGCGTCGACCATCCAGTCGTCGACGCCGTTGGGGACCAGCATCGTGCGGCCCGGCGCGACCCCTTCGCGCACCAGCCCGTCGCGGATCCCGCGCGTCACCGCGACGACCTTGCTCGCCCGGGCGTAGAGCCAGCGCGCCAGCCTCGAGGCGAGACGCGCGCCCCGGGAGCCCTCCTTGAGCACGCCGGCCACGATCGCCGACTGCGGCCAGAGGTCGCGGACCTCGAAGAAGAACGGCGCGCCGCGCACCACCGCCGCCAGCCGGCCGGGCAGTCCGACCGTCAGCGGCGTGGACGAGGCGTAGACCAGGTCGGCCGGCCCCGCGCGCGCGACGCCGACCAGCCCGGCGACGGCGGCGAAGCTGAGGAAGTTGAGGAAGCGCTTGCGGTACGAGCCGCGGATCCCGGCGTACGACCAGACCCTGAGCACGCGGATCCCGTCGACCGTCTCGGCCGTGACCAGCCGGCCGCGGTACTTCTCGGGGACCGTCAGCGTCTTGTGGTTGACCGCACCGGTGACGATCGTGACCTGGTGCCCCTGCCGGGTCCAGGCGCGCGCGAACTGGTAGGCGCGCGAGCCCCCCGGCTCGTGCGGCAGGTTGAAGTACTGCACGAAGTAGAGGATCCGCATCAGGCGGTCCCCACGCGCTCGACCCGCGCCCCGGCCGGATCGACGGCGCCTCCCAGCTCGCGCTGGGCCTCGAGCAGGAAGGCGTGGAACGGCCCGTCCGCGCGGTCGGGGTCGTTGTACGGCACGAACGGCGCGCCGGCGGCGCCCGCCGCGCGGGTCGCGGGGAGCAGCACCTCGCGCGCCGCGGCCGCGTCCAGCGTCACCGGGTCGGGCGAGGCCAGCACGGCCGCCGGCCGCGCCGCCATGTCCGGGTGGGTCCGCGAGCCCCAGCCGATCCACTCGGCGGTGACGACGTGCAGGTCGGGGGCGCGGACGGTGCGCATCAGGTGGCCCAGCGCGCCGCCGGTGTGGCGGAAGTCGAGCGCCTTCTCCTCGGGCAGCAGCGCGTGCATCGCGCGCTTGACCGGCCCGGGCTGGCGCGCGGCCCAGCGCCAGGTGCGGTGCGAGGGGCGCATCCCGACGTAGTGGGTGTTGAAGTACCCGGCCGGCTCCGGCCCCTGGAAGCCGCAGGTCATGTCGACCACGCCCATCATGTTCTTGATCGCGGCCGTGACCCCGGCGTAGCGGCTGTGGTGGCAGATCGACGAGACGTTCCAGAAGCGCAGCGGCCGGCCGGTGTACGCGCCGTCGCGCCAGAC
>JALOKP010000085.1 GCA_025456425.1 Acidobacteriota bacterium
AGGCGTTGAGCCGGCCGCTGCTGACGACCAGGCCCTGCATCGACGCGATGTGGTCGACCGAGTTGAGCAGCACGCTCTTCATCTGCGCCACCGGGATGGCCGGCGAGATCGAGCGGATCAGGGCGCAGGCCCCGGCGACGTGCGGCGTCGCCATCGAGGTCCCGGACAGCGAGCCGTAGGTGTTGCCGGGCATCGTGCTCAGGATGCTCGTGCCGGGAGCCGCCAGGTCGACCGAGGTCGGGCCCCAGTTCGAGAACGACGACTTGGCGTCGTTGTGATCGGTGGCCGCGACCGAAATGAGGTTCGGGAGGTCGTAGCTGCTGGGGTAGTGCGGCGTGGTGTCGTTGTTGACGTTGCTGTTCCCGGCCGCCGCAACGAAGGCGATCTCCTGCGCCCCGGCGCGGGCGATCGCGTCGTAGAGCGTCTGCGTGAAGCCGCCGCCGCCCCACGAGTTGCTGGTCAGGTCGACGCCCATCATCGTCGAGTAGTCGACCGCGAGCACGGCGTTGGCGGTGCTTCCCGAGCCACCGGCGCTGAGGAACTTGAGCCCCATCAACCGGACGTTCCAGGCCACGCCCGCCACGCCCAGCGCGTTGTCGCCCTGGGCCGTGATCGTGCCCGAGACGTGCGTTCCGTGGCCGTTGTCGTCGAACGGGTCGTTGTCGTTGTTGACCCAGTCCCAGCCGTGGATGTCGTCGATGTACCCGTTGGAGTCGTCGTCGATCCCGTTGCCGGGGATCTCTCCGGGATTGGTCCAGATGTTGGCGGCGAGATCGGGGTGGTTGTAGTCGATCCCGGTGTCGATCACGCCGACGATCACGTCCGGGCTGCCGGTCGAGACGCCCCAGGCCAGGTCGGCGTCGATGTCGGCGTCGGCCGTGCCGCCGGTCTGCCCGGTGTTGACCATGCCCCACAGCTCGGGCAGGCGCGGGTCGTTCGGGATGACGTCGGCCGAGAGCAGGTAATTCGGTTCGGCGTAGGCGATCAGCGGGCTGGCCGACAGCCGCGCCAGCGCCTGCTGCACCGACACGCCGGGGCCGAGCCGCCAGTGTTCGGCGCCCGAGAGGAAGGCGTGGGCCGGTTCGGCGCGCAACTCGGCCAGCAGGTGGGCCCGCCCCGTGGCGGGCGCACCGGGAACGAACTTGAGCAGGACTTCTCCATCGACGAAGGCGGGCCCGCGGCCGGTCTCCGTGATGGAGTCGGGCAACATCAGGCACAGGAATGCGACCAGGAGGATGACCAGCAGTGCGGACCGTCTCGCCATGACCCCGCCTCCCGCCCGCGCCCGCAGCGCGCGGACGAACCGACCCGCGGCTGACCCGCGGGCCGTTCCTGGACCGAGTACGGCGGAGCCCTGGCGGCTGCGGTGCGAGGAACCCCGTGACCCCCCTCAGCCTTTCCAATGATGCTGCGTCTATCCCACTGCGCCGCGGCGCGGCGCCCAGAACGACCCTCCCACAGGCCGACGAAACGTCCCCGTTTAGCCCCGTGGGACGCGGAAAGTCAAGGACCCAGGGGCGGTTTTCGTCGCTTTTTGCTTGATGCGAAGCGTTAGCAGTTTGACGGCTGGACAGGCGCGGCCCCGCGGTCCGGACGGATCAGATCAGCTTCGCAAGGTGGCGGGCCCGTTCCATCCTCCGCTCGATCGTCGCCACGCGCCGCGCGTAGGCGCGGCTCGCCGCGCCGGGGTGCCATGCCGACGGCCGGGGCAGGCCCGCCGCGAGCTGCGCCGCCTCGTGCGCGCCGAGCGCCGAGGCCGACTTCCCGAAGAAGTGCCGTGCCCCGGCCTCGGCGCCGTACACGCCCGGACCGAACTCGACGACGTTCAGGTACAGCTCGAGGATCCGGCGCTTGGAGAGCGCCCGCTCGAGCTGCCAGGTCAGGACGGCCTCCTTCGCCTTGCGCCACGGGTTGCGCGACGGCGACAGCCAGAGGTTCTTCGCCAACTGCTGCGTAATCGTCGACGCGCCGCGCGGCAGCTCCCGCTCCTCGCGCGCCTCGGCCAGCGCCTTCTTCAGTTCCTCGACCTCGAAGCCGCGGTGGTCGAAGAAGCCGATGTCCTCGCCGACCAGCACCGCGCGCTTCAGGTCGTTCGCGATCCGGCCGTAGGGGACGAAGCGGAACTGCGGCGCGTCGGGCTGTCCCGCGGCGCGCTGCCGGACCCGCCAGGCCTCGATGAAGGCGGTCGTCCCGGGGTCCTCGGTCGCGAGCGCGGCGACATCCGGCCAGGTCAGCGCCTGCCACGCCGCAAACAGCGCGAGCGTGCCGGCGACGGCCGCGACGAGCCGCCGCAGCGACCGGCCCCGACCGCCGCCCCTCGCCCGCGCGCCGGTCATCGCGGGCGGTCAGCGCGCCGCGTGCGCCCGCTCGAACGCCTTCGCGAAGCCGGGCAGGCTGCGCACGATCGTGTCCTCGGGTACGGTGAACGAGATCCGCATGTGCCCCGGGCAGCCGAAGCCCGAGCCCGGCACGGCCAGCACCCCCTCGTCGGCCAGCAGCCGGACGAACGCGACGTCGTCGTCGAGCGGCGTCTGCGGGAAGACGTAGAAGGCCCCTTCGGGCTTGATACAGCGGTAACCGATCCCGGTCAGCCCCTCGTAGACGAGGTCGCGCTTGCGCTGGTAGGGGGCGACCTCGACGGTCCGATCACCGACGTCGGCCACGACCCACTGCCAGAGCGCCGGCGCGTTGACGAAGCCCAGCACCCGCTGCGTGAAGCAGCAGGCCTCGAACAGCGCGGCGGCCTCGGGCAGGCGCGGCGAGAGTGCCAGGTAGCCGATCCGCTCGCCCGGCAGCGCCAGCGCCTTGGACCACGAGGTCGCGGTCACCGCGCGCGTCACCAGCGCCGGGACCTCCGGGGCCTTGAGCCCGTCGTAGGTCAGCGCCTTGTAGGGCTCGTCGACCAGCACGACGATCGGTTGTCCGGCGCGCTGCAGCGCCGCTTCCAGTTCCTCGTAGATCGCGGCGCGGTAGATCACGCCGCTCGGGTTGTTCGGCGAGTTCACGAGGATCGCCCGCGTCCGGGGCGTGATCGCCGCGGCGATCGCCGCGACGTCGGGCTGGAAGTCGCCGCGCGTCGGCGCCACGACCATCGTCCCGCCGTGGTTCTGGATGTAGAACGTGTACTCGGCGAAGTAGGGCGCGAGCACGATCACCTCGTCGCCCG
Organism: Acidobacteriota bacterium; assembly: GCA_025456425.1. Classification (GTDB taxonomy): domain Bacteria; phylum Acidobacteriota; class Polarisedimenticolia; order J045; family J045; genus JALOKP01. The sequence goes on from JALOKP010000085.1 coordinate 3,167, forward strand.
GGTCGAGCAGCGCCTTGAGCACCGTGTTGAGCGCCCCGCCGGCGCCGACCGTCATCAGCACGTGGTTCGCCGTGTACGGCAGCCCGGTCGCGGCGGCCAGGCGGCCCGCGATCGCGGCCCGCACCTCGGGGAAGCCGGCGTTGGGCATGTAGGCGTGGCGGTGCGGCCGGGGCGAGGCCAGCTCGCGCTGGGCGGCCTCGATCACCAGCCGGGGCGGCTCGACCTCCGGGTTGCCGAGCGTGAAGTCGAAGACCCGGTCCTCGCCCCGTTCGGCCTTGAGCCGGGCCCCCTCCTCGAACATCCGGCGGATCCACGAGGCGCGCTGCAGGTTCTCGGCGACGCGGCGGCTGATCACCATGGCCGGACTATACCGCCCCTCAAGTCCCCGCCGCACCAGCCGATACGGGAGGCGTGACCGAGGCGCTCGCTTCGACCCTGACCGTCGACCGGCCGGGCTATGGCCTGTTGGCCCAGGCCATCGGCCACGACGTGCCGGTGCTGCTGATCCACCACGCGCTGGGGACCTTCGCGGGCTACAGCGACCCGCACCTCGGCAACGTGGCGGAGTGGATCGTCGCGCGCGGCTGCCGAGTGGTCGGGTTCGACCTCGCCGGCCACGGCGCATCGGGCGGGCGCGAGTTCTTTCCGGATGCCTGCCTCGAGCGCTCGGTCGCCGACGCGCAGGCGGTGCTGGACGCGCTCGAGATCCCCTCGGCCGCAGTCGTCGGGATCGGGTTCGGCGGGCTGGTCGCGCTCAACCTGGCCGCCGGCGCGCCGCGCCGCGTCTCGTGCGTCCTGGTCGACTCGCTGCCGGGGATCCACGAGGCGCTCGGCCCGGAGCCGTGGCCCGGTCTCAACGAGATGGGCCCGCGCGCCGGAGCGGCCTTCGGCGAGGCCTACCGCGACTACTTCGCCGGGCTGGCGGCGCAGCCGGGATACCCCTTCCTGGCCGGCCGGCCGCACTGCCCCGGGCTGCTGGTCGCCCCCGGCGAGGCCGACGGCCCCGCCGCGATCGCGCTGCACGAGGTGGCCCGCCGCGCGCCCGCGATGGCGGTCGCGATGGTCCCCGGCTCCGCGCCCCCCGCCTGCTGGAGCGCGCCGCGCGCCTTCCTTCAGGAAGCGGAGCGGTTCCTCGCCGCCTACGCCTGATCCGCGGCGGCCCGGCGCGCGCGGCCGGCGCAGTCGGGACATGCGCCGCCGACCTCCATCCGCAGGAACTTCACGGCGAAGCCGGTCTCCTGCTCGAGGTCGGCGCGCAGTTCCGCCATGACGTGGCCCGACAGCTCGAGCACCCGGCGGCAGGTCAGGCAGATCACGTGCGCGTGCTCGGTCTCGCGCCGGACCTCGTAAAAGTGGCGGTCCCCCTCGAGGTGGAGCAGGTCGAGTTCGTCGACCAGCCCCAGCCCCTTGAGCAGCCCGAGCGTGCGGTAGACGGTCGCGCGGTGAACCGAGGGATCGAGCGCCCGGGCCCGCTCGGTGATCTCCTCGACGTCGAGGTGGTCCCCCGCCTCCTCCAGCACCCGGACGATCGCGCGGCGCGGAGCGGTCACGCGGATGCCCGCGTCGCGCATCCGTTCGACCAGCCGCGAGGGGGAGGATCGGCCCACGGCCTCATGCTGCCATCGGAACCGGGGTTCGTTCAAGCTGCGACTGCTCCGCGGTAAGGCCGGCGCCCTTCCGCGCCGGGGGACTAGAATGGCCGGCCCCGGGAGGCCCCGCCGATGCGCCCCGACGAGATCCGCGCGATCGCCGACGAGCACCACGAGGCCGTGCGCGGCTTCTTCGACCGGCAGGCCGGGGAGCTGGCCCGCGCGGCCGAGCTGCTGACCTCCGCCCTGGCCCGCGGCGGCACCGTGCTGCTCTGCGGCAACGGCGGCTCGGCAGCCGACGCGCAGCACATCGCGGCCGAGCTGACCGGCCGCTTCCTGCGCGAGCGCCGGGGGCTGCCGGCGGTCGCGCTGACGACCGACACCTCCGCCCTGACCGCGATCGGGAACGACTACGGCTTCGAGCGGGTCTTCGCGCGGCAGATCGAGGCGCTGGGCCGCCCGGGCGACGTGATGGTCGCGATCACGACCTCGGGGTCGTCGCCCAACGTGCTGCGCGCGATCGACGAGGCGCGGGCCCGCGGGCTGGCGGTGATCGGCCTGCTGGGGCGCGACGGCGGCGCGGCGCGCGCGCGCTGCGACGCCGCGCTGGTGGTCGAGTCGGAGGTCACGGCGCGGATCCAGGAGGTCCACATCCTGATCGCGCACATCCTCTGCGAGGCGGCCGACCGCGCGCTCGCCGGGCCGCGCGAGGGGTGAGCGGCCCCGTCCCGGCCGCGCGCGTCCGCGCGACGGACCTCTACGACCTCGCCGTCTGCCCGCACCGGATCGCGCTCGACCGGCGGCTGCCGCGCGAGGCCCGGACGCCACCGGCCCCCGCGACCGCGCAGTTGCTGGCGTACGGCCTGGCGCTCGAGGCCGAGGTCGCGGCCGCGCTCGGCTACCCGCAGCCGGAGCACCCGCCGGGCGACTTCGCCGAAGGGGCGCGCCAGACTCGCGCGCTGCTGGAGTCCGGGGTGCCCGGCGTCTACCAGGCCGTGCTGTACGACGGCCGGCACCTCGCCGTGCCGGACCTGCTGCGGCGCGTCGACGGGGCGTCGAGGCTGGGCGCGTTCCACTACGAGCCGGGCGACGTCAAGGCCGGCCTCTCCCCGCGGGCCGACCAGGTGCTGCAGGTCGTCTACGCCGGCCGGCTGCTGGGCGAGCTGCAGGGCCGCGACCCGGACCACGGCTTCCTCGTGCTGGGGGACCGGCGCGAGGAGCGCTTTCCGCTGGGCGAGCTGCGGCACGTGCTGGCCTCGGCGGTGGCGCAGGTCGAGGCGATCGTCGAGCGCGGCGCAACCGGCGGCGCGGAGGGCGGCGCGGCGGGCAGCTCCGCGGGCGGCACAGCGGCGGACGGCGGGGAGACCTTCCCCTTTCTGGGACCGGGCTGCGCCGGCTGCCGCTGGCGCGGGACCTGCGTCCCCGACCTGCTCGCGCGCCAGGACCTCTCGCTCGTCGACGGGATGACGCGGACGCGCCGCAGGCTGCTCGTGCGCCACGGCGTCGACTCGGTCCCCGCGCTGGCGGCACTCGACCCCGCGGCGTGGCGCGCGGCGGGGCGGCCGCCGCTCGGCCTCGACCTGCTCACGCGGCAGGCCGCGGCGCTGCTCGAGCGGCGCGTCGCGCTGACCCGCCCGCTCGAGCTGCCGGCGCTGCCGGCCGGGGCGCTGCTGCTGCACCTCGAGCGCGACCCGCTCGACGCGGACGCGGTCGCGCTGGCGGCGTGGGCGCCGTGCGACGCGCGCGGCGCGGCCGGACCGGCCGCGGTGCGGATCCTCCGGGACGCGGCCGACCGGGCCGCGGCGGCCGTCGAGCTGGCGGCGCTGCTCGACGCTGCACCGCGCCCGCTGTTCCACTTCGGCGGCGCGGCGCCCGGCGCGCTCGACGCGCTGGCGGAGGCGGCGGGGCTCGACCCGCGGCGGCAGGCCGGCCTTGCGGCGCACCTCTGCGACCTGGCCGCCGCGCTGCGCCGCGCGGCATCGTTCCTGCCGGTCTGGCGCTACGAGCTGGAACAGGTCGACGCCGCGCTCGGCGGCGCGCCGCTGCCCGGCCCCGACGAGGCCGACGAGCCCGCCTTCCTCTACGCCGCCTTCCTGCGGGACGGCGTCCCCGGCGCGTGGGGCGACGCGTTGCGCGAGCTGGGAGAGCGCCGGCTGGCCCGGCTGGCGCGCGTCGCGTCCTGGATGCTCGCGCGATGAGCGCGCCCGGGGCGCGGGAAGCCGGCGACGACCGCGCCTGGCGCGACCGCCTGCTGCGCGCGGTGCTGCGCGAACGGGCCGCCTCGCGCCGCGAGCTGGACGAGCTCTACTGCCTGCCGGTCGCCGCGCGAGTCGAGGCCGGCCACGCGATCGACGGTCTCGTGTTCGCCGGCTGGGAGCCGGCAACCGGACACTTCTCCTTCCACGCGCCCGCGAACGGCTCGGGCTTCCGGCCAGGTGACCGGCTCCGCCTGGGCCGCGGCGACGATCCGTGGGGCGCGCTGGAGGTCGAATGGGCCGACTACGACCCGGCCGCGGCGCGCCTGACCCTGGCCGTCCCGTGGGGCGGCGACCGGGACGCGCTCGAGCGGCTCGCGCGCCGCGAGTCGCAGCTCGTCCTCGACCGCGGCGATGCCGATCTGAGCGACGCGCTGACGGGCGCGATCCAGCGCGTCTACGCCGACGGGACGCCCCACGAGCGCGCGCTTCGCGAGTGGCTCGCGGGCCGGGCGCGGCCGGTCGCGGACCCCGCGGGCGAGGCCGCGGCGCGCGACTCGCTGGCCCGGCTCGGCGCGCGCGGCCTGGCGCTGCGTCCGGCGCAGGCCGACGCGTACGTCGCGGCCTGGGGCACGCTGCCGTACGGGCTGGTGCAGGGACCGCCCGGCACCGGAAAGACCTGGCTGCTCGCGCTCCTGCTCGCGGCCTGGGCCTTCCGCGGCGAGCGCGTGCTGGTCACGGCGTTCACCCACCGCGCGGTCGACAACGCGCTGCAGCACGCGGCTGCCCTGGTGCGCGGCGCCGGCGGCGGCCTGCCGGTGGTGCGGGTCGGGGCGCGCGCCGACCAGCACACGGAGCTGGAGCGGCTTGGGATCCGGACCGCGCGCGGCCCCGCGCAACTCCCCTGGCCGGCCCCCGGCGCGCGCCGCGGGCTGATCGCGGGGGCTACGCTCTTCGGCGCGGCCCGCTTCGACGGCGCGCCGTTCGACCGCGTCGCGTTCGACGAGGCGGCGCAGGTCGCCGTGCCGCAGGCCCTGCTCGGCCTGTCGGCGGGGCGGCGCTTCGCCTTCTTCGGCGACGACCGGCAGCTCGGCCCGGTCACGGCCGGCGAGCCCGATCCGGGGCTCGCACCGTCGATCTTCGCGCACCTCCGGGCGTTCGCGGCGCCGGTCCTGCTCGACGAGACCTTCCGGATGAACGACGCCCTCACGCTCTTCCCCTCGACGCAGTTCTACGGCGGCCGGCTGCTCCCCGCGCGCGAGGCGCGGGACCGCCGGCTGGCGCTGCCCACCCCTGGCGACCCGGAGCTGGACGCGGTGCTCGGCCCGGAGCCGCCCGCGATCCTGGTGACGCTCGATCACGAGGGGTACCAGCGGCACTGCCCGCGCGAGGTCCGGGCCGCGGCCGACCTGGCCGAGGATCTGCTGCGGCGCGGCCTGCCGCCGCACGAGCTGGCGGTCGTCTCCCCCTTTCGGGTCCAGAACCGCGAGATCGAGCGCGAGCTGCGGCGCCGCCTTCCGCCCGGCGCGGCGCTGCCGGTGATCGACACCGTCGAGCGGATCCAGGGGCAGGAGCGCGAGGCGGTGATCGTCTCGCTGACCTGTTCCGACCCGGACGCGCTGCGGCGTGACGCCAGCTTCTTCTTCTCCGCGAATCGCCTGAACGTCTCGCTGACGCGGGCCCGGACCAAGCTGGTCGTGATCGGCAGCCCGCGCCTGCTGGCGACCTACCCGCGCACGCACGCCGGTCTGGTCCAGGTGGACCTGTTCCACCGCCTGTTCCAGGAGCTGCCGCGCGTCGACTGGTCGGCGCGCTACGCCTGAAAGCGCAGCCCTCCCGGCATCCGCATCGGCACCGCTCGCGTCTGCCGCCGCACCTCTGCCATGAGCCGCTGGACCTGCTCGACCTGGGCCGGGGTCGGATTCGACTGCATCGTGCGGAAGAGGTGCTGGTAGGCCGCCGTCGGCTGACCCATCTGCTCGAGCAGCACCCGCGCCGCGCCGAGCTGCGCCGCCGCCGCGGTCTCGCCCCTCGGCGCGAGCGTGGCCGCCCGCTGGTAGGCCGTGAGCGCGGCGCGGGGGTCACCCGCGGCCGCCAGTTGGTCCGCGGCCGCGAGCGCGTCCGTCGGCGTGGCCGTCGTGCGGACCTCCCTCCCCTTCCCGCCGCCCCAGAGCCGCGCCCCGAGCACCACCAGCAGCGCCAGCAGCGCCCCCGCGATGAACCCGCCGATGTGCGCGCCGTAGGCCACTCCCGTCGCGCCGCTGCCGCCGAGGAATGCCGGCAGCAGGTTCTCGGCGACGATGTAGAACAGCAGGACGACCGGCGCGGGCAGCTCGAACGGCCGGATCGCCAGCGGCGGCAGGAAGAGCAGCATCCGCACGCGGTTGTGCGGGAACCAGATCAGGTACATCCCCAGCACGCCCGAGATCGCGCCCGACGCCCCGACCGCCGGGATGTTGCTCCCCGGCCGCAGCAGGATGTCCCCGAACGCGGCGGCGAAGCCGGTGGCGAGGTAGGCGATCAGGTAGAGCACGGGGCCGAGCCGGAACTCGACGTTGTTCCCGTAGATCCAGAGAAAGAGCATGTTGCCGAACAGGTGCATCAGCCCGCCGTGCAGGAACATGCTGAAGATCATGTCGACCGCCGACGGCGCGGCCGGCCGCAGCCCGTGCTCGAAGGTGAAGACCTCGTAGGCGGAGAGCTGGCTGGCCGCGGCCGCGAGCTGCTCGGGCGGGAGGGCCGCCTCGCGGGTGATCGCCTCGAGGTAGGCCGCTGTGTTCGGGTCGTTCGGATCGGCCGGACGCTGGCTCATCGGCCAGGTCAGCAGGAAGACGCCGATGTTGAGCGCGATGAGCAGCGTGTTCACCCAGGCCACGCCCTTCGGGTTGGGGGTGTCGCCGATCGGGAACATCTGGACTCCTCCGCCGGGCGGGGGCTGCTGGGGGACCGGGGCGGGCATTCTATCGCCGGGTGTCCGGTCCAGGCGCTCCCCCCACGGTGGCCGCGAGAGTGTTGGTGGGTTTCGGCGAAACGGTTGCCCCACGCGGGTTTCCAGCGAATTCGGGGGGGCCGCTCGGGCCGTGCACGGGGGGGCCGCTGCCCGGGCCCTCGGCAGCGGGCCTTTCCGCCGCGGACCGGGCCCGGCACCAACAATCTCGCGGCCACCGTGGGGGGGTTGGCCGTATCCTCCCGTCTCCGAACCGGGGACCCCCACTTGCTGATCACCTCCCTCACCTTCGCCGCCTTCGTCCTCGGGGTGCTGGCGGTCTTCTATCTCCTTCCCCGCCCGGCGCAGCTCGTCCTCCTGCTGGCGGCCTCCTACGGCTTCTACGCCACCTGGTCCTGGACCTTTCCGCTCGGCCTGCTCGTCCTGACTGCGGTCAACTACGCCGTCGGCCGCCGCCTCTGGGACCGCCCCAGCCGCCTCCTGCTGGGTGCCGGGATCGCCCTGAACGTCGCGTCGCTGGCGCTGCTCAAGTATTCGTCGGGCTTCGTGACCTCGTTCCTGCAGGTGGCCGGCGCGCTGGGCCCGCACCAGATGCTGCAGCTGCTGCTGCCGGTCGGCTTCTCCTACCGCGTGCTCGAGAACATCTCGTTCCTGGTCGACTCCTCGCGACGGCAGTTCGACGCCTTCCCGCGCCCGCTCGACTTCGCGCTCTACCTGGCCTGGTTCCCGAAGCTGCTCTCCGGGCCGATCGAGCGCGGCAAGGCGTTCTTTGGCCAGCTGGCGCGTCCGGTCGCGGTCGACAACGCGACGCTCTCCCGCGCCGGGACGCTGATCGCGACCGGGATGGCGCGCAAGCTGCTGGTGGCCGACTCGCTGCGCGCGCTGCTGCCGGTGACGCTCTTCACCGACCCGCCGTCGCGGGCCGGGATCGCGCTGTTCTTCTGGCTGCTGGCCGACGTCTTCGTGATCTACAACGACTTCGCCGGCTACACCAGCATCGCGCGCGGGGTGAGCCTGCCGTTCGGGATCGAGCTGCCACGCAACTTCGCGCAGCCCTTCTTCGCCCGCAACTTCAGCGAGCTCTGGATGCGCTGGCACATCAGCCTGTCGATGTGGCTGCGCGACTACGTCTACCTGCCGCTGAGCCGAGCCCTGCTGCGCCGCGCCCCCGGTGCGAAGTCGGCGGCGGCCCTGGTCCTCCCGCCGCTGGCGGCGATGCTGGTCAGCGCGCTCTGGCACCAGGCGGCCTGGCATACGCTGGCGTGGGGGGCGCTCTGGGGCGCCTTCCTGTTCGTCGGCCGGCTCCCGTCGTTGTGGCGGCCCGTCGTCCCGCCCGACCGCTGGCCGCGCTGGCGGCAGGTCGCCGGATCGCTCGGCGTGGTCGCGATGCTGACCGGGTCGAACCTGCTGTTCGAGATGGACTTCCGGGTCGCGGGCGAGTTCCTGCGCGCCGCCACCTCGACCGCCCGCTGGCTTCCCGGGATGGGACCGGCGATCCTGCTGATCCTCGGTTCGCTGGCGCTGGACTGGGTCCAGTCCCGGACCGGCGACGAGACGGCCTTCCGCGGCTGGCCGCTGTGGGCGCGTTCGGCGCTGCTCGCGGCGGTGCTGCTGGCGGTCTTCGTGACGACGCGGTTCTCGGTCCCCGAGCCGTTCATCTACCAGGGTTTCTAGGAGCGTTTGGCATGGCGTTTGGAATGGCGTTCGACAGACCCGGTTCGATGGCCGCCGCAGTGGCCCGGGGCGCCGCCGCACTCGTGGCGGCCTGTGCCGCCGTCCTCCCGGCCGCGGCCTGGAGGGCTCCCGCCGCCCCGGCGATGCAGCTGCTCGCACAGCGCGCCGACTACGCCGGCGAGAAACCCACGGCGGGTGCGGTGCTGGCCGGGTGGAAGGGGGGCGAGCTGGCGGCCTGGAAGCGCAGCGTGGTGCCCGAGGGGGTGCGCTGGAGCAGCCCGCCGCTGCGGCCCGAGCTGGGCGAGGCGGCGCGGGTGCGGATCGTGCTGCGGCCGGGCGGGGCGTCGAAGGTGAACGTACTCCCGGTGCTGGCGGTCAAGCAGGCCAAGGCGATCCAGAACCAGATGCGCGGGATCAACCTGCCGCTGCCGCCGGCGGCCGACCCGGGCAAGCCGGTGACGGTCGAGTCCGACGTCAAGGAGACGCTGCGCGGCAACTGGTCGGACGAGGCCGACCAGCCGCCGCTGCAGCGGATCGAGATCACGCTCCCCGGCGCCTCCCCGGACAAGGCCGCGCTCGAGGAGGTCGTCTTCGAGAGCGAGGCCGCGGTCTACGAGCACGCCGCAGCGGGTGCCGCGACCGTCGACAGCGGCGGCGTGCTGCGCCCGGCCTTCTTCGTCCACACCGGAGCGTCGGCCCGCGTGACGATCGACGTGCCGGCCGGCGAGCCGTCGCTGCGCTGGCACGACGCCGTGCTGGGCGACGCCGGGGCGCGGGTGGTGACCGTGATCGACGGCGCGACCCGCACCGAGATCGCGCGGGCCACGGGCCGCAATCCCGGGTGGTCGGCGGCCAAGGCGTCGCTCGCCCGCTGGGCCGGCCGCCGCGTGACGATCGAACTGGCGACCGAGGACGACCGCTGGCGGTTCCTCGGCTTTCCTCTCGGCTGGAAGCGCCAGGGGATCGGCTTCTTCGGCGCGCCGCGGGCCGCCGCGCCCGCGCCGGCCGACACCCCCGACGTCCTGGTCTTCATGATCGACATGCTGCGGGCCGACCGCGTCGGCGCCTGGGGCGCGAAGGTCGCAAACGTCTCGCCGGTGATCGACCGGCTGGCCGGCGAGGGGGTCGCCTTCCGGAACACGATCAGCTCCTCGGACTGGACCAAGCCGGCGATCCCGACGCTGATGACCGGGATCTGGGAAACGACCCACCGCGTCGGCGCCGAGTCCTACACCGACCGCCTGCCGGAGGGGGTCCCGGTGATCCAGGAGCGCTTCCGCAACGCCGGCTGGCGCACCGGCTCGTTCGTCGCCAATCCGCTGGGGAGCACCCTGACCGGGGTGACCCGTGGGTTCGACACCGCGCTGCCGCCGCGCTACTGGACGGGGCAGGTCGGGCCGCTCGGCTCCCCCTCCGCCGCCCAGCTGTCCGACGCCTTCTTCGCCTGGCTGGCGGAGGAGCCGGACCAGGCCTTCTTCGGCTACCTGCACGCGATGGAGGTCCACCGCTTCGCCGAGGGGAACTACGCCCACCCGCCGGCCGGGATGTCGCCCTACGACGCCGCGCTGCAGGACGTCGACGCCCGGCTCGGGGCCCTGCTGCAGAAGCTGGCGGCGCAGCCGCGCGGCCGCGACCTGCTGCTGGTCGTCGTCTCCGACCACGGCCACTCGCTCGGCGAGCACGGCAAGGAGGGGCACGGGATCTCGGTCTACCAGGCCGAGGTCCACATCCCGCTCGTGCTCTGGTCGAAGGGGAAGCTGGCGCCGCGCTGGGTCGACGGGATCACCAGCCTGGCCGACGTCGCGCCCACCCTGACCGAGATGCTCGGGCTGCCGCCGCTCCCTGACGCCCAGGGCGCGTCCCTGGCCCCGCTGATCGCTGGCACGCAGGCGCAGATCCACGACTTCGTGCCGTCGTGCCTGCTGCGCTTCGTGCGCTTCCCGGACGCGCCCCAGCAGTTCACGGTCGTCTCGCCGCAGCTCGAGAAGGTGATCCGGGTCGCCGGCGGCTCGACCAGCCTCTACGACCTGAAGACCGACCCGATGGAACAGCGGCCCCGCCCCGCGGGCGACTCGCCCCTGGTCGGCGTGCTGGAGCGCTGGCTGGCGGAGCAGAAGTCGGCGGCGATGGAGTTCCGCGGCAAGTTCGGCAGCGCCTCGGGGCCGATCGACGCGGAGCAGGTCGAACGCCTGCGCTCGCTCGGCTACGTCCAGTAG
>JALOKP010000197.1 GCA_025456425.1 Acidobacteriota bacterium
GTCGTCGGTCAGGAAGGTGTCGGTGAGCAGGAAGGTGTCGTCGTTGAGGCGCTCGACCCGGCGCCGGCCGCGGCGGCCGAGCCGCGCGACGTCGTCGGGTTGGAAGTCGACGCACCAGTCGTAGACCGCGCGGGCCGGGAACGGGAAGCGCTGGCTGAAACGGAAGCGGATCGTGGCGAGGGGCATGACATGACTCCTTGAGGGCGGCGGTCCGGCATGGCGATCATCGAGCGAATGGTATAATCAAACCACATAAACCAGTAAGCCGCGAGGGGGATGTTGGTGGGAGAAAGCCTGAAGTCGGGGGTCTCGCTCGGTCCCTACCGCATCGTCGCGCCGCTCGGCGCGGGCGGCATGGGCGAAGTCTACCGGGCCACCGACACGAAGCTCGACCGCGACGTGGCGGTCAAGGTGCTGCCGGAGTCGCTCGCCGCCGATCCGGAGCGGCTCGCGCGGTTCGAGCGCGAGGCCAAGGTCCTCGCCTCGCTCAACCACCCGAACATCGCCGCGATCTACGGCCTCGAGGGGATCGGCTCGACCAGCGCGCTGGTCATGGAGCTGGTCGAGGGCGAGACGCTTGCCGAACGGCTGGAGCGCGGGCGGATCCCGCTCGACGAGACGCTGGCGATCGCGCGCCAGGTGGCCGAGGCGCTCGAGGCGGCGCACGAGAAGGGAATCGTCCACCGCGACCTCAAGCCGGCCAACGTCAAGATCACGCCCGAGGGCAAGGTCAAGGTGCTCGACTTCGGCCTCGCCAAGGCGATCTCTCCGATCGCCGGATCGTCCGGCTCGGCCACCGAGGTCGCGAACTCGCCGACCATCACCCGCCACGCCACCGCGATGGGCGCGATCCTCGGCACCGCGGCGTACATGAGCCCGGAGCAGGCCAAGGGGAAGACCGTCGACAAGCGCGCCGACGTCTGGGCCTTCGGCGCGGTGCTGTTCGAGATGCTCACGGGGAAGAAGCTGTTCGCGGGCGACTCGGTGGCCGAGACGCTGGCGGCCGTGCTGCGCGCCGATCCCGACTGGCGCGAGCTGCCGCCGGCCCTGCCGAAGTCGGCGCGCGACCTGGTGCGCCGCTGCCTCGAGCGCGAGCCGCGCCGCCGGATCCACGACATCGCCGACGCGCGGATCGTGCTCGACGAGCTGGCCGACGGGCGGGCGCTGGAGGCGCCCGAGAGCGCCGCGCCGCCCGCCGCGCCCGCGCGCCGGCTGGTGGCCTGGGGCGTTCCGCTGCTCGTCGGCGTGCTCGGCACGCTCACGGTGGCGGCCGCGCTCTGGCAGCTGCGTTCCCCTGCGGCGGGCGCCGGTGCCGCGTCCGCAGCGTCGCCTCGGGTCTCGTACCGCCAGCTCACCTTCAGCGCCGGCGGGGAGTTCGCGCCGTCGCTCGCGCCCGACGGGGAGAGCTTCGCCTTCGTCCGCGAGGTGGACGGCCAGGCCGACATCTTCCTGCAGCGGGTCGACGGGCAGAAGGCGATCAACCTGACCGAGGGCTGCCGCGAGAACGACGACGAGCCGGCCTTCTCGCCCGACGGGCGCTCGATCGCCTACCACTCCGAGTGCGGCGGCGGCGGGATCTTCGTCATGGGCGCGACCGGCGAGTCGGCCCGCAAGGTGACCGGCACGGGCCACAACGCCGCGTGGTCGCCCGACGGCCGCGAGCTGGCGATCGCCGACGAGCAGCTGCACCTGCCGTTCGGGCGGGGCACGACCAGCAAGCTCTGGGCCGTGCGCGTCGAGAACGGCGAGCGGCGGCTGCTCAGCGAGCAGGACGCAGTCCAGCCGAGCTGGTCCCCCGACGGCCGGCGGGTCGCCTTCTGGGGCCTGAAAGGGACAAGCTCGCAGCGCGACATCTGGACTGTCGCCGCCGACGGGTCGCAGGCCGCGCCCGGCGCGGCCGTCCCGGTGATGGACGATCCCGCCGTCGACTGGAGCCCGGTCTGGTCGGCGGACGGACGCGCGCTGCTCTTCTCGAGCACGCGCGGCGGGACGATGAACACCTGGCGGATCCCGATCGATCCGGCGAGCGGCCGCCCGGCGGGAGAGCCGATCGCGCTGACCGCCCCGTCGAGCTGGGTCGGATTCCTCTCGAGCTCGCGGGACGGGCGACGGCTGGCCTTCGTCGACCGCAACGTCCGGACGGCGGTCTTCGTCGCGCCGTTCGACCCGGTGCGCGGCGAGCTGGCCGGCCCGGCCCGGCGGATTCCGCTCGGCACGATCGAGGTGTACGAAGCGATCGATCTCGCCCCGGACGGCGAGTCGGTCCTGTTCGACAACGCCGGCCTGCCGCAGCACCTCTACCTCGCGCGGCCCGACGGGACGCTGCTGCAGCTGACCGACGGCCCGCATCGCGACCGGCAGGGGATGTTCTCCCCGGACGGGCAGTGGATCGTCTTCCAGAGCAACCGCTGGGGAAGCGAGCTGGCGCTGATCCACCCGGACGGCAGCGGGATGCGGGAGCTGGTGACCGGCGGTACGACCGGCTGGTACCCGGCCTGGTCGCCGGACGGCCGGCGCCTGCTCTCGTCGGACTTCGAGAGCGCGTACGTGCTGGACATGGCGGACGGCGCGGCCAAGGGCCCGCTCGAACGGCTGCCGCCACCGGACAAGGAACTCGACTTCTGGGCCTCGTCCTGGTCGCCCGACGGCCAGCGGATCGCGGGCGAGGTGAGCCGCGCCAACAACCCGGTCGGGATCGCGGTCTATAGCCTCGCGGATCGCTCCTTCCGCCGGCTCACCGCCGCGCCGGGCGCGCGCCGGCCGTACTTCCTGCCGGACGGAAAGCGGCTGCTCTGGGCGCGCTCCGAGGGGGTCGAGATCCACGACCTGGAGAGCGGCCGGGCGCGCCTGCTCATGGCGGCGGCGCCGGGCTACGACATCGCGTGGGCGACGCTCTCCCGCGACGGGCGCCACCTCGCGTGGCACGAGCAGGCCGACGAGTCGGACCTCTGGCTCGCGCTGTTCGAGTAGCCGCGCGCCCTCAGGCGCCCTGCGCCCGCCCCTTCGGCAGCACGGCGGCGAGCACCGCGTAGCCCACCAGCGCCGAGAGCAGCGAGCCGGCCAGGATCCCCAGCCGGTCGATCACGATCTCCTGGCCGGTCTGCGCCGGGTCGAACGCCAGCATCCCGATGAACAGGCTCATCGTGAAGCCGACGCCGCAGAGGATCGCCGCACCGTAGACGTGCCGGAACGCGACCCCGTCCGGCAGCCGCGCCACCCCCAGCTTGACCGCCAGCCAGGCGAAGACGAACACCCCGACCTGCTTGCCGACGAACAGCCCCAGCACGATCCCCAGCGGGATCGGCTGCAGCAGGTCGCGCGGGCTGAGCCCGGCCAGGCTGACGCCCGCGTTGGCGAAGGCGAAGAGCGGCAGGATCCCGAAGGCGACCCACGGGTGCAGCGCGTGCTCCAGCACGCGCAGCGGCGGGTGGGCCGGGTCGGCCGGGTCGCGCGCCGGGATGAACAGCGCGGTGATCACGCCGGCCAGCGTGGCGTGGACGCCGGACTTCAGCACGAAGACCCAGAGGAAGACCCCGACCAGCAGGTAGGCACCGAGCCGCATCACGCCGAGGCGGTTGAGCACGAACAGCACGACCAGCGCGGCGGCGGCCAGCCCCAGCGAGAGGACCGAGAGGTTCCCGGTGTAGAACAGCGCGATGATGACGATCGCGCCCAGGTCGTCGAGCACGGCCAGCGTCATCAGGAAGATCTTGAGGCCCAGCGGGACGCGCTCGCCGAACAGCGACAGCACCCCCAGCGCGAAGGCGATGTCCGTGGCCGAGGGGATCGCCCAGCCGCGCATCCCGACCGGGTCGCCCCAGTTGAGGGCGGCGTAGATCGCGGCGGGGACGACCATCCCGCCCACCGCGGCGATCGCCGGGAGCGCGACCTTGGCCCGGTCCGACAGCTCGCCCATCACGACCTCGCGCTTGATCTCGAGGCCGACGAGCAGGAAGAAGATCGCCATCAGCAGGTCGTTGATCCAGATCACGAGCGGCTTGTCGAGCTTGAAGTCGCCGAGCTGGATCTTGAACGGGACCTGCAGCAGCGCGTCGTACCAGGCCGACAGCGGGCTGTTGGCGGCGATCATCGCGACCAGCCCGGCGGCGACGAGCAGGATCCCGCTGGCCGACTCGAGCTTGAGGAACTCGCGGATCGCGGAGAGCGGCGAAGGGGACGGCGTGGCAGGGTGGGGCCAGGTCATCGGGCTCGGGCTCCGGAAGGCGTCGGGCCAGTCTACCCGCTCGCGCTCCCCTTTCGGAGCGGCCCTCAGCGCGCCTCGATCCGCCGACGGGGTGCGTCCGTTCGGTCCGGCGCCAGGAGCCGCGGCTTACGCGCGCGGAAACCCGCCCTCGAAGGCGGTCTCGGCCAGGGGGCGGCGCAGGCTGGGGACCTCGCGCGCGCGCAGCTTCTCCGGTAGCAGCGCCGGGTCGCCGGGGCGGCCGATCGCGGCCATGCACTGCACGTCCCAGTCGGCCGGGATCTCC
>JALOKP010000198.1 GCA_025456425.1 Acidobacteriota bacterium
GGGCCTTCGACTTCAACCCCAAGACCGCGAACGCCGCGACCGGCCCGACGACCGTGACCTGCACGATTCCGCTGACCGACGCGACCTCGGGCGTGGCCGGGGCGGGCTGCACCTTCGGCTTCACCGACTTCCTGACCTTCCCGCCGATCCAGCAGAGCCAGGGCTGCACGAGCAACGCCCCGGCCTCCGGCACGCCGAACAACGGGACCTACAGCTGCCAGGTCACGATCCCGCGCTACAGCGCTCCCGGCAACTGGACCGTCAGCGTCGACGCCGAGGACAAGGTGGGGAACTTCGCGACCCTCGAGCCGGTCACCACGCTCGGCGTGACCTGCGGCGGCGGCGGCGACCCGGAGCCGAGCATCCGCTTCGAGCAGGGGACGCGGAACACGATCATCTGGAGCCCGATCGCCGGCGCGACGCGCTACAACGTCTACAAGGGGAACCTGCCGCAGTTGCCCGGCCCGCCGGTCAACTACGGCACCTGCCAGAACGCGACCGACCCGAACCCGACCGATACCCAGTTTGTCGACAACGCGGTCCCCGACGCGACGCAGCGGGGGTTCCACTACCTCGTGAGCTACACCAGCGGCGGGCTCGAGAAGGGGCTGGGCAAGCGGAGCGACGGGACGCCGCGTACGGTCAGCGTCCCCTGCCCGTAGGGGCCGGCCTCCGTGCCGGCCCGCACGAGCCGCCCGCAGCGTCAGGGCCCCAGCAGCGCCTCCAGTTCCTGCGGGCGCCGGGCCCGCGCCCGGGCCTCGGCGCGCTCGATGTGCCCGGCCTTGACCAGTTCGGCCAGGCTGGCCTCGAAGGTCCGCATCCCGCGCTGGCGGCTGATCCCGATCTGTCCGGCGATCTGCTCGGTCTGGCCCTTCAGGATCAGGTTCCGGACCGCGTCGGTGCCGATCAGGATCTCGACCGCCGGGACGCGCCCGCCGCCGTCGCGCCGCGGGATCAGCTGCTGGCTGACGACCGCCGCCAGCGCCACCGCGAGCTGGGAGCGCACGAACGCCTGCTGGCCCGGGGGGTAGGCGTCGAGGATCCGGCTGACCGACTGGACGGCGTCGCCGGTGTGCAGCGTCGAGAAGACCAGGTGGCCGGTCTCGGCCGCCGTGACCGCCAGCGCGATCGTCTCCGGGTCGCGCATCTCGCCGACCAGGATCACGTCGGGGTTCTGGCGCAGCGCGGCCCGCAGCGCGTCGGCGAACGACGGGGTGTCGCGCCCGACCTCGATCTGTTCGACGAGCGCGGCGCCCGCCCCGTGCCGGTACTCGATCGGGTCCTCGATCGTGATCACGTGGGCCCGGCGCTTCCCGGTGACCAGCGCCAGCAGCGCGGCCAGCGTCGTCGACTTGCCCGAGCCCGCCGGCCCCGTGACCAGCACGATCCCCTGGCGCAGTTCGGCCAGCGTGGCCAGTTCGGCGGGCAGGTTCAGCTCGGCCAGCGTCGGGATCGTCAGCGGGAAGAGCCGGACCGCGACCGCCCAGCCGCCGCTCTCGCGGTGGACGTTGCAGCGGAAGCGGCCCGCCGCGGCGCCGGGACCAGCGCCGAGACCAGCCGCTCGACCTCCGGCGCGTCCAGCACGGCGGTCGGCAGGGCCTCGAGGTCCCCGTGCCGCCGGATCGCAGGGGGCGCCCCCGCGACCAGGAACAGGTCGGTCGCCCCGGCGGCCCGGGCCATCGTCAGGAGGGCATGGGCCCGCTCGCGCCCCTCTTCGGTCACCGGTCCGACCTTCCAGTCGCGGCGCTCGCCCGCCCCGGCCGGCGCCGCGCGCGGCAGCGGCGGCAGCTCGACCGTCGCGCCGGCCGAACCGCCCGCCTCGTCGCCCGACTCGTCGGCGTGCGGCGGCTCGCCCCGCGCCATCTGGTTCAGTTGCCGGACGAGGGCGTTCAGATCCTCGGCGTTCGAGTCGTCGGTCATCGTGCGTGCCTCCGTTCGGCCGGGCGCCCGGGGTTCTTCAATCCGTACCTGCGCAGCTTGGCCTGGAGCGTGGTCGGCGGCAGGTCCAGCCGCGCGGCCGCACCGTCGGGCCCGTAGACCCGCCCGCCGCTCGCCGCGAGCGCCTCGGCCAGCACCGCGCGCATCCGGGCCTCGAAGGTCGTCCCGCCGTCGGCCGGAATCGCGGCGGAGGCCGACGGCTCGAAGGCCGGCAGTTCCAGCTCGTCTCCCGGCGCCAGGATCAGGGCGCGCTCGAGCAGGTTCTCGAGCTCGCGCACATTCCCCGGCCAGAGGTGGGCCTCGAGCCGCCGGAACGCCGCCGCGGGGATCCGCGGTGGCCGCCGGTTGAGGCGCGCCGCGTGGCGCGCGACGAAATGGCGGGCCAGCGGGCGGATCTCCCCGGGCCGGGCGCGAAGCGGCGGCAGCACCAGCGGGAAGACCGCCAGCCGGTAGAAGAGGTCCGCCCGGAAGCTCCCCGCGGCGACCAGCTCCTCGAGCGGGCGGTGGGTCGCGGCCAGGATCCGCACGTCGACGCGCACCGGCTCGGCACCGCCCAGGCGCGTGAAGGCGCGCTCCTCGAGCGCGCGCAGCAGCTTGACCTGCACCGCCAGCGGAACGTCCCCCAGCTCGTCCAGGAACAGCGTTCCGCCGTCGGCCAGCTCGAACTTGCCCGGCTGCCGCGCCACGGCGCCGGTGAAAGCCCCCCTCTCGTGGCCGAACAACTCGCTCTCCACCAGCGACTCCGGGAGCGCGCCCAGGTTCACCGCGACGAACGGCGCGGCCAGCCGCGGCGACAGCTCGTGGATCGCGCGCGCCAACCCCTCCTTGCCGGTCCCGGTCTCGCCGCGGATCAGGACCGTGGTATCGGTCGCGGCGACCCGCCGCGCCTGTTCCATCACCGCGCGCATCGCCGGGCTCTCGGCCACGTAGCGCCGCCCGCCCCGCGTCGTCTCCTCGCGCAGCACGGCGTTCTCGCGCTGCAGCGCGCGCGCCAGCCGCCGGACCTCGTCGAACATCAGGCTGTTGGAGAGCGCGATCGCCAGCAGCCGCGCGATCTGCCCGGCGTGGCAGGCGCAGCCCGCGAAGACCCCCTCGCGCGGGGCGTGCGCGATCTCGAGCGCCCCCAGCGCGCGGCCGTTCACGACCAGCGGGAAGCTCGCGACCGAGCCGTAGCCGCGCGGCGCGAGCAGCGCCTCCTCGCGCCAGCGCGGCGCGCCGGCGTTCAGCCGCTCGGCGAAGACCGGCTCGCCCGCCCCGAGCGCCGCGCCGGCGAGCGACCCCTCGAGCCGGAAGCGCGCCCCGGAGCCGCCGGCGCCGAGCGGGTCGTCGGCGGTCAGCGTCTCCGCCCAGCCGGGGGCGTCCGGCAGACAGCGGTGGATCGCCACGCGGGTCGGACCGTAGTGCCGCCGGATCAGCGCGCCGATCCGCGACAGGACCTCCCCCATGTCGACCGTGGCCAGGACCGAGCCGAGCGCCTCCTCGAAGAGGTCGGCGCTGGGCGGGCAATGGGGGCTCCCGGGATGGACCGGCAGGTCGGTGCGCACGCCCCCTGATACCCGCCCGGCGTTGCCGGCGCAACCACATGTCGTTGCTTCGAAACCGGACCCCGCGGCAAACCCCTGACGGACTGGCACTTGAGCGCGTGGCCCGGACCTTGCTCTGGGAACGGGCGTCCCGATCCCGAAAGGAGCCGTCCCGATGGACCCGATCGACGTCCTGATGCAGGAACACCAGGTCATCCTCCGCGTGATCGACGCCGCGGAGGCCTTTGCCGCCCAGGTCGACCGGACCGGCCACGACGGCCGGGCCGAGCTGGCCGAGTTCGTCACCTTCATCCGCGAGTACGCCGACGCCCGCCATCACGGCAAGGAGGAGGACATCCTGTTCGAGGCGATGCAGGAGGTCGGCTTCTCGACCGAGTCGGGGCCGCTGGCGGTGATGCTCCACGAGCACACCGAGGGGCGGCGCCTGGTGCGCGAGCTGGCGGAAGCGGCCGCGACCCCCGCGCCCTGGAGCCCGGCCGAGTGCTCCGCGGTCGTCGGGGCGGTCGAGAGCTACGCCGCACTGCTGCGCAATCACATCTGGAAGGAGGACAACATCCTCTACCCCGCCGCGCAGAACGCGCTGGACGAGACCGCCTACGGCGTCGTCGCGCAGCGGGTCAAGTCGTTCGACGGCGAGTGGACGGCGAAGGGGAAGCTCTCCGAGCTGGACGCCCTGGCCGAGAAGTTGATCGCGCGCGCGCCGCGCGCCTGAAGATCCCTGAAGAGCCTGAAGCTCGAGGAGACCGCGATGCAGACCCTCAAGGCCAGCAAGGCCGAGCCCGCCCGCCCCTTTCCCTACACCGCGCTCGTCGACTACCAGGAGGGAGGGATCGTCAGCCGCACCCTCTACAAGGAGGCCTCCGGCACGCTCACCCTCTTCGCCTTCGACGCCGGCCAGCAACTCTCCGAGCACACCGCCCCCTTCGACGCCTTCGTCCAGGTCCTCGACGGCGCGGTCGAGTTGACGATCGGCGGGGAGAGGGTCTCGGCGAAGGCGGGGGAACTGGTGCTGATGCCGGCCGGCGTGCCGCACGCCGTGACCGCGCGCGAGCGGTTCAAGATGCTGCTGATCATGTTCCGCCGCTGACCGCGGCGCACGGCACCCGCCCGGGAGACCGACACGATGCTGTTCCTGCGCCTGCTGCCGGCGATCCTCTGCGGCCTGCTGATGGGGGCCCACGCCTCGCGCGCCGGCTGGGGGCTGTTCGCGGCGGCCGGCTTTGCGCTGATCCCGCTGCTGTTCGTCGTGCGCCGCCGCTGGGTCCTGAACGTCAGCCGGATCCTGCTCGCCGCCGCCGCCCTGGAGTGGCTGCGCGCGGCCTGGGCCTACGGCGCCCAGCGCGCGGCCCTGGGCCAGCCGTCGCTGCGGCTCTGGCTGATCCTCGGCGGGGTCGCCGCCTTCAACCTGGCCGCCGCGGCCCTGCTCTCCGGGCCGCGCGTGCAGAAGTGGTTCGACCGCAACGAGCGGACCGCGCCCGTCGCCACCGCCGCGTTCCTGGTCGCGTTCGCGCTCCTGGCGGTGATCCAGGTCAAGCCGGCGCTCCGGCTGCTGCTGCTCGACCGCTTCGTCCCGGGCGGAGGGTGGCTCGAGGCGCTGGCGCTCTCGGCCTACGCCGCGGTCGTGGCCGACTGGCTGCTCGACACGCCGCGGATCGCGACCTGGCGCTTCCGGATCTGGATGCTCTTCTCGGTCGTCTTCTTCGCCCAGCTCGGGCTGGGCCTCGCCGGGTTCACGAAGTTCCTGATGACCGGCGCGCTCCACCTGCCGATCCCGGCGATGATCGCCGGCGGCCCCGCCTACCGCGGCGGCGGCTTCTTCATGCCGATCCTGTTCCTGGTGACGATCGCCTTCGTCGGGCCAGCCTGGTGCTCGCACCTCTGCTACTTCGGGGCCTGGGACAACGCGGCGGCGCGGATCCTGCCGCGCACGAAGCCGACGCCGCGCTGGCTGCCGCACCTGCGCTGGGCGCTCCTGGCGATGGTGGTCCTGGGCGCGCTGGGGCTGCGCGCGGCCGGCGTGCCGGGAGCCGTCGCCGCCGGATTCGGGCTGGGCTTCGGGCTGGTCGGCGTCGCAGTGATGATCCTCTGGTCACGGAAGACGGGCGTGATGACCCACTGCGTCGGTTACTGCCCGATCGGCGCCCTGGCGACCGGCCTCGGCAAGCTCTCGCCCTTCCGGCTGGAGATCGGCGAAGGCTGCACCGAGTGCCGGGCCTGCACGGTGGTCTGCCGCTTCCGCGCGCTCGAGATCGAAGACCTGCGGCGGCGGCGCGCCGGGATCGCCTGCACGCTCTGCGGCGACTGCCTGCCGTCGTGCCACGGGACGTTCATCCGCTACCGCTGGCTCGGGCTCTCGCCGCGCGCCGCGCGCGGC
>JALOKP010000012.1 GCA_025456425.1 Acidobacteriota bacterium
GAAGTCGGGGTAGGCCAGCTGGCCGGTGTCGGTGAAGGCCCGCCACATCAGCCCCTGGGTCAGGCCGGCGGCGTAGATCGCGACGATGTAGAGCAGGATCCCGATCGTCGCGATCCAGAAGTGGATCTCGGCCGCCTTGCGGCTCCAGAGCGGGGCCTGGAACAGCCGCGGGAAGAGCCAGTAGAGCATCCCGAAGACCATGAAACCGACCCAGCCGAGGGCGCCGGCGTGGACGTGCGCGATCGTCCAGTCGGTGTAGTGCGACAGCGCGTTGACGCTCTTGACCGAGAGCAGCGGCCCTTCGAAGGTCGACATCCCGTAGAACGTGATTGCCACGACGTAGAACTTGAGGACCGTGTCCTCGGCGACCTTGTTCCAGGCCCCGCGCAGGGTCAGGAGGCCGTTGATCATCCCGCCCCACGAGGGCATCCAGAGGATCACCGAGAAGAGCATCCCCAGGGTCGAGGCCCAGGCCGGCAGCGCGGTGTAGTGCAGGTGGTGGGGGCCGGCCCAGATGTAGATGAAGACCAGCGACCAGAAGTGCAGGATCGAGAGCTTGTAGGAGTAGACCGGGCGGTTCGCGGCCTTGGGGAGGAAGTAGGAGCCAGCCGGCCGGGACGGCCAGGCTGTTGAAGATGTGCAGCAGCGCGATCGTCACCACGGTCGCGATGTAGAACCAGATCGCGACGTACAGGTGGCGCTCGCGCCGGACCGCGATCGTGCCGAAGAAGTTGACCGCGAAGATCACCCAGACCAGCGCGATCAGGATGTCGATCGGCCACTCCAGCTCGGCATACTCCTTGCCCGAGGTGACCCCCGCGAGCAGCGTCACTGCCGCCAGCACGATGATCAGCTGCCAGCCCCAGAAGTGGAGCCGCCCCAGCGTGTCGTTCCAGAGCCGCGTCTTGAGCAGGCGCTGCATCGAGTAGTAGACGCCGGCGAACACCCCGTTGGCCGTGAAGGCGAAGATCACCGCGTTGGTGTGCAGCGGGCGCAGCCGGCCGAACGACAGCCAGGAGGTGGCGAAGTTGAAGGCCGGGTTGGCCAGCTGCAGCGCGGCGATCACGCCGACCAGCAGGCCGACGACACCCCACACCATCGTCGCCCAGACGAACATCCGGGCGAGGCTGTCGTCGTAGGAGAAGCGTTCCAACCGTTCGCTCATGATCTCTCCGTCGTCTTGCGTCCGTTCTGCAGGGAAACGGGCCGGGCCCCGCAGCGGGCCAGGAGGCGCCGCACGGCGGGGCTGGCCAGGGCCAGGCTGCGCGGGACGGCGAGCAGCTCGCAGTCCGCGCTGACGATCACGTTCTTGGTCGAGGGGAGTTCCAGTTCGTCGAGCGGCGGGACGAGGGCGGGTGCGCCGCTCGGCTCGACGCCCGCCGGGTCGGCCGCCCGCCCGTTGCCTCGCGCGCGCCCCGCGGGGTCCTCCAGCCGCAGCGCGCCGCCGAGCAGCACGAAGAGCCCCGGGGGGAAGTGCCCGGCGTAGAGCAGGACCTGGCCCGCGGCGCCGGTCAGGCGGCTGACGTCGGGGAGCCGCGACAGCTCCTCCAGCGCCGCGCCGCACCCGTCGGGTTCGGCGCCCGGGGCGCCCTTCGCGCGGGCGGTTCGCGGGGTCCCTCGCATCGCGGGCGAAAGTCTACCCGGCCCCTTCCCCCGGCCTCTTGAGGTGCGTCACGGCCCGGCTTGATGAAGGTCAAGTCCCGAGGGCATGATGAACGGCTCCCGACGCCCCGCGCCCGGTCCGGACCCGGGCGCGGGCCTCCCGGCGGGACGGCGGCGCGCGCGGCGGATGCCCAGGAAATCCAAGGGGATGCGGATCGGCAGCCCGGCGCTGCGGCCGACCTCGTGCCTGGCCTGCGCCGCGCGCGGGTCGACCGAGTGGTGCGAGCTGCCGGAAGACGACCTCCGGCTGCTCAGTCAGTCGAAGGTGACCAACGTCTATCGCCCCGGGCAGGTCGTCTTCTACCAGGGCCAGCCCTGCCTCGGCCTGCACTGCATCGAGTCGGGGACCGTGGCGCTGCGCAAGACCGACGCGCAGGGGGCCTCGGTGATCGCGCGGCTCTTCCACGCCGGACAGACGCTGGGCTACCTGGCCTACTTCGCGCGGCGCCCCTACACCGGGACGGCGGAAGCGGTCACGGAGTGCCGGATCTGCTTCATCGACAAGGCCGCGGTCCGGACGATCGTCTCGCGCAACCCGGGGGTGGCGCAGCGCTTCCTCGGCCGGATCGCCGACAACCTGTCCGAGGCCGAGGACGCGCGGCTGGCGGTCTCGACGATGCCGCTGCGGGCGCGGCTGGCCGAACTCCTGGTCTCGGTCCGCGAGCGCTTCGGCGCGGCGGGGGAGGACGGGACGATCACGCTCCGGCTTCCGCTCTCGCGCCAGGACATCGCCGCGATGCTGGGGGCCCGGCCCGAGAGCCTGTCGCGCGCGATCCGCGAGCTGTCGGGCACGGGGGTCGCGGTCTTCGACGGCCGCGACGTGACGATCCCCGACCTCGACGCGCTGATCGACGAGGTGGAGCAGGCGGGGGGGGTGTGAACCGGGCGCCGGGCGCGCTGCTGGCGGTGGCGCTGGGGGTCGCCCTGCTGGCGGCCGTCGCCTACCGGGGAGCGCTCGGCGCCGGCTGGGTCTGGGACGACCGGCTGGTCGTCAGCCAGCAGTTGCCGCGGTTTCACGGCGTGCGCGACGCGTTCTTCCCGCCGCGCGACGTGCCGCGGCTGGTGCCGCAGTACTACCGGCCGGTGGTGATCCTGTCGTGGCTGGCGGACGACGCGCGGGCCCGGTCCCGCGCCGCCGCCGTGCGGCCGGGAGCGATGGAGCGGCTGCCGGCCGATCCCGGGGGGGAGCTCCGGCTCGACGCGGCGCGCCAGCGCGCGTTCCACGCGACGAACGTCGCGCTTCACGCCGCCTCGGCCGCGCTGGTGACGCTGCTGGCGGCCGCGCTCGCGGGCTGGGCCGCCGCGCCGCGCGGCGTGCGCCCGCTGGCTCCCGCGGCGCTGGCCGGTGCGCTCTTCGCGCTCCACCCGCTGGCGGTGGAGCCGGTGACCTGGGCTGCCGGGCGCTCCGACCTGCTCGCGGGGTTCTTCGTCCTGGCGGCGCTGCTGGCCTTCGGGCGCGGCGTGGCGCGGGGCGGCGCGGCGGCACCGGCCGCGGCGGGGCTGCTCTACCTGGCCGCGCTGCTGTCGAAGGAGTCGGCCGTGGGGGCCTTCTCGGCCTTCGTGCCGCTGGCGCTGGCGGTGCCGCGGGCGGGGTGCGATCCGGCCGGCGTCGCGCGCGCACGCCGCGCGCTCGGCACGGCCCGGGCGCTCGCTCCGCTCGCCGGGGCGCTCGTCGCTTACGCGCTGCTGCGCGGCCTGGCCGCGGGGCCGCAGTCCGTGCCGGCGCTGACCCAGGCCGCGGGACGGCTGGGCGACGCGCTGGCGGCGCTGGGCTGGGCCGTCGAGCGCGCGCTGTGGCCGGTCCCGATGCAGGTCTTCGTGGTCGAGGTCTTCACGCCGGCGCGAGCCGCGCTGGGCGCGGCGCTGGTCGGCGCGGCGCTCGCCGCGATGGCGCGGGTGTCGCGGCCGGGCGGCCGCGGACTCGTCGCCGCGGTCGCGGCGTGGCTGTTCCTCGGCCCGCTGCTCCCGACGCTGGCAGCCGTCGTCGGCGAGCTGACGCCGGTCGTGACGGCGGAGCGCTACCTCTACCTGCCGCTGGCCGGGCTCGCGATCGGCGCGTCCGCCGCCGCCGCGTGGCTCGGCGATCGCTTCGCCCGGCGTACGCCCGGGGTCCCGTGGATCGCCGCGCTGCCGGCGGCCGCGGTCGCGCTGCTGCTGCTGCCAGCCTGGTGGGCGACCGCGTCGCGCGTGGCGACCTGGTCCGACGAGGAGCGTCTCTGGACGCTGGCGGAGGCCCAGGCGCCGGGCGTCATGCTCCCCAGCCTCAACCTCGGCCTCGCGTTCGACCGCGCCGGGCGGGCCGAGGACGCGATCGCGGCCTACCGTCGCGCGGCCGGCGGGAAGGGGAGCGACCGCGGGCGCGCGCTGGCCTGCTCGCACCTCGGCGCGGCGCTGCTGGCGCAGGACCGGCTCGCGGAGGCGGTCGCGGCGCTGACGGAGTCGGTCGCGCTCGACCCGCGCGCGGCGCGTACCCAGTACAACCTGGCGCACGCGCTGGTGCGTCAGGCCGAGCAGGAAGGCGAGCCCGCGGTCTCGGATAACCTCCTGCAAGCCGCCTTGCCGCATTTCGAGGCCGCGCTCGAGAGCGACCCCGGCTACACCCTCGCGCGTTTCCACTACGGCGACATCCTGGCCCGGCTGGGCCAGGCCGACGCGGGGATCGCCGCGCTGGAACAGGGGCTCGCGCGCGACCCCGGGCACGCGCAGGCGGGCCAGGCCCGCCGCCTGCTGGAGCGGCTGCGGGCCGAGTCGCCTAGCGCGCCGCCGCCCGCCGCAGCCGGTCGTTGATCGCGTAGCCCAGCCCGTCCTCGGAGGGGAACGGCTCGGCGACGATCGCGTCGAGGCCGGCCTCGTCCAGTTTCCGCAGGGCGGCGAAGAGGTGGCGCGCCGCCTCGACCGGATCGGTGCCGAGCACCTCGACCGCGGCGGCTCCTGGCGGGACCGCGCCGCCAAAGACGAGCGCTCCGAAGCGCGCCGCGGGGCCGGGGGCCTGCTGAGGCAGGCCGCCCATCAGCACCGGCGTGCGCGGCGCGTAGTGGCTCTCGAGCTGGCCCGGTGACGTGACGACCGGCCCGACCGAGCGCCGTTCCCCAGCCGGCCCGCCGAGCACGCTCTCCAGCTCCTCGCGCCCGATCCCGCCCGGGCGCAGGACCGT
This sequence comes from Acidobacteriota bacterium, assembly GCA_025456425.1. Classification (GTDB taxonomy): domain Bacteria; phylum Acidobacteriota; class Polarisedimenticolia; order J045; family J045; genus JALOKP01. The sequence goes on from JALOKP010000012.1 coordinate 4,817, forward strand.
GGCCCGGCCGCCCGGATCGATCTCGACGACCGTCGACTCGACGCCGACGTCGGGCTGATCCGCCCGAAGCGGTTGGCGCTGGGCGCGGCCAGCGGCACCCCTGCGGCCGCGATGAGCGCCTGCGCCACGGGGTGCCGCGGCGCGCGCACGGCGACCGTCGCCAGCCCCGCGGTCACGATGTCGGGCACGCGCGCCGTCTTCGGCAGGACCAGCGTGAGCGGTCCGGGCCAGAAGGCGCCGCACAGCGCGTCGGCTGCGTCGATCCCCGCGGCCCCCAGCGCCGCCGCGTCGACCAGCCCCAGCTCCGCCAGCGCGGCGACCGACCGGACCCCCTCCGCGACATGAACGATCAGCGGGTCGAAGCGTGGCCGGTCCTTGGCGGCGAAAACACGCGCCACGGCGCGCTCGTCCCAGCACGAGGCCGCCAGGCCGTAGACCGTCTCGGTCGGCATCCCGACCGGTTCGCCGCGCGCGAGCGCCGCGGCGGCGAGCGCGATCCCCTCGGCGGTCGGCGCCAGGATTCGCGCGCCCGGCCCGTTGCGCGATCCCACTCCGCTCCGCGCGTCCACCGCGGTCGGCCTACAGCGCGCCGTCGCGCGGGAACATCGGCCGCGGCCGGGTCATCGCCTCCGGGCTGAGCAGCTCGTCCAGCTCGGCCTCGGCCAGGTAGCCGCGCGCCAGGACCAGGTCCCGCACCGGCGTTCCGCTGGTCAGCGCGTCGCGCGCGATCTCGCTGGCGCGCTCGTAGCCCAGCGCCGGCACCAGCGCGGTCACGATCCCGATGCTGCGCTCGACCATTTCTCGCGTCCGCTCCGGGTGGGCCTTGATCCCGCGCAGGCAGAGGCGGTCGAGCGTGTCGATCGCCGAGGTCAGCATCTCCATCGACTGCAGCAGGTTGAAGGCGATGATCGGCTCCATCACGTTGAGCTGAAGCTGCCCCGCCTCGGCCGCCAGCGTGATCGCGAGGTCGTTGCCGATGACCTGGAAGGCGACCTGGTTGACGACCTCGGGGATCACCGGGTTGACCTTGCCCGGCATGATCGACGAGCCCGGCTGCACCGCCGGCAATTCGATCTCCGCCAGGCCGCAGCGCGGCCCCGAGGAGAGCAGCCGCAGGTCGTTGCACATCTTCGAGAGCTTGACCGCGACCCGCTTCAGCACCCCCGAGAAGAGCACGAAGGCCCCGGTGTCGGGCGTCGCCTCGACCAGGTTCTCGGCCCGCACCAGGTCGAGCCCGGTGATCTTCCGCAGCTCGTCGATCGCCAGCTGCGGGTAGCGCGGATCGGCGTTGATCCCGGTCCCGATCGCGGTCCCGCCCAGGTTCAGTTCCAGGAACAGCCGCACCGTCTCGCGCAGCCGCGCGATGTCCTCGCCGGTCGTGACCGCGAAGGCCCGGAACTCCTGCCCCATCGTCATCGGGACCGCGTCCTGCAGCTGGGTCCGCCCCATCTTCAGCACGCTCCCGAACTGGTCGGCCTTGGCGTCGAGCGTGTCCTTCAGCCGCTCCAGCGCGGCGACCAGCCCGCGCAGCGTGAACTGCGTCGCCAGCCGCAGCGCGGTCGGGTAGACGTCGTTGGTCGACTGCGAGAGGTTGACGTGGTTGTTGGGGTGGCAGCCGGCGTACTCGCCGCGGGCCTGGCCCAGCAGTTCCAGCGCGCGGTTGGCGATGACCTCGTTGGCGTTCATGTTGGTCGAAGTCCCGGCCCCGCCCTGGACCATGTCTACGACGAAGTGGCCGTGGAAGTGCCCGTCGACGATCTCCTGGCAGGCCCGGTCGATCGCCGCCGCGACCTCCGGCGCGAGCAGCCCCAGTTTCAGATTCGCCCGCGCCGCGGCCTGCTTGACCATCGCCATCGAGCGCACCAGCGCGGGGAAGTGGGAGAGCCGGATCCCGGTGATCGGGAAGTTCTCGACCGCGCGCAGCGTCTGGATCCCGTAGAGCGCGTCCTGCGGCACGTCGCGCTCGCCCAGCAGGTCGTGCTCGCGCCGCGTGCCGCCCGAGGCGTAGGCCTTGGCCAGCCCGACCTCGCGCGAGCTGGCGTAGGTCAGCCGGCGCGTCATCAGCCGCCCGATCCGCCCCAGCACCTCCCAGGCCGCGGCCCCGTCCCCGGAGAGCGCGTCGCGCAGCGCCTCGCGCGTCAGCTCGGCCAGCGCGACGCGGCCGAGCGCGCGGGCCGAGGCCGAGTGCGGCGCGTCGGAGAACATCGCCCCCTCGCCCAGCGCCTCGCCCGGACCCATCACGATCAGCGGTTCGACGGTCCCGCCGTGGTCGCGGAAGACCTCGAGCTGCCCCTCGGCGATCAGGTAGAGCGCCTCGCGCGGCGTTCCCTGGCGGAACAGCAGCTCGCCCGGTGCCAGGACGCGGGTGCGGGCGGCCGGGGCGAGGCGCGCCAGGATCGGCTCGGGAAGGTCCTTGAATTGCGGGAACCCGCGCAGGCGGGAGAGGATGTCGTCCATGTCGGCCTCGGGGCGGCGGGCTGCCACCGTCGTGCGATTCTAGACGCCGGGGCGGAAAGGGGCACTCGTGCAGTTCCTCTACGAGCGCGAGCCGGGGCGGCGCGAGGCCGAGTCCGAAGTCGTCGCGGCCGGCGAGCAGGAGGGCCGGCCGTTCGTCGAGCTGTCCGACACGCTCTTCTACCCCGAGGGGGGCGGGCAGCCGGCCGATCGCGGGACGATCGCCGGGGCCGCGGTGCTCGACGTGCAACGCGCCGGCGGCGCGATCCGCCACTTCCTGGAGCGACCGGTGGCGCCCGGACCGGTCCGGCTGGTCCTCGACTGGGCGCGGCGCTTCGACCACATGCAGCAGCACACGGCGCAGCACCTGCTCAGCGCGCTGGCCGAGGACCGCTTCGGCTGGAAGACCACCGCGTTCCACCTGGGGCCGGCCGTCAGCGACGTCGAGCTGGCGGTGCCGGCGCTGGCGGAGGAGCTTCGCGCGGCGCTCGAGGAAGCGGTGGCGGCCGAGATCCGCGCGGCGCGTCCCGTCCGGCCCCGGCGCGTGACGCGCGACGAGTTCGAGCGGCTGGCGGCGGTCCGGACGCGCGGGCTGCCGGACGGTCACGCGGGCGAGGTCCGACTGGTCGAGATCGAGGGGGTCGACCTGAACACCTGCGGCGGGACGCACCTGGCGAGCACGGCGGAGATCGAGGCGCTGCACCTGCTGGCGAGCGAGCCGATGCGCGGCGGGACGCGCCTCCACTTCGCCGCCGGGGGTCGCGCACGGCGGAGGATGGCGGCGCACGAGGCGCGCAATGCGCGGCTGCGGGGGCTGATCGGCGCGCCCGAGGAGGAGTTCGCGGCCGTGATGGCGGCGAAGCTGGACCAGCTCCAGGGCGCGGAGCGGCGCGCGCGGCAGCTCGAGCAGGCGCTGGCCGAGGCGACCGCCGCCGTGCTGGGCGCCGAGGCCGAGGCGTCGGGCCGGCCGGTCCTCGCGGCGCACTACGAGGACCGCGACGCGGCCTTCCTGGGCGCCGTGGCGAAGGCGCTGTCGCGCCGGCCCGGGACGCGGCTCGCGCTGCTGACCGCGGGACCCGGACCCGCCGGGCCATTCGTGCTCGTCGCGGGCGCCGACTTCGCCGGCGACCTCGGCGCGCTGGGCCGGATCGCCGCCACCGCGCTGTTCGGCCGCGGCGGCGGCAGCGGGGGGATCTTCCAGGGGAAAGCGGAACGGGTCGACCGGGGCGAGGCCGCGCGCGAGGCGCTGCAGGAGGCGTGCGAGGGCACCGCGGGCGGCGCGCCGTGAGCGCACCGCGCCTCGTGATCGTCGACCCCGCGGTCGAGACCCCGGAGCTGCGCGGCGAGGCGGAGGTCGCGCGGGGCTGGCCGGGGCCGGTCACGGTGTGGCGCCCGGCGCTCGAGCCGGGGCAGGGTCCCGGCCCGGAGACGCCGTGCGAGGCGGAGGCGGTCGTCGTCATGGGCTCGGCCGCGTCGGTGCACGACGCGCCGGAGCGGGCGCCGTGGCTCGCGCCGCTCGCGGCGTGGGTGGACCGCCTGCTGGCGCCCGACGGCCCGCGCGTTCCGCTGCTGGGGATCTGTTTCGGGCACCAGCTCGTCGCGCAGCGCGCCGGCGGCGCGGTCGGCTTCCGGGTCGACGCCGCCGCGCCGCCGCTGCGCGCGATCGTGTCGACGCGCCTTTCTGGCTGCCGCCTGCTGCCGGGCGAGCAGCCGCTGACGGTCGTCGCCAGCCACCGCGAGATCGTGACCGCGCCGCCGCCCGGCTGGGAGGTCGTCGGCCGCCGTCCCGACGGCACGCTCGACGCGCTGCAGCATCTGGTGCTGCCCTTCTTCGCGGTGCAGTTCCACCCGGAGGCCGGACCGGAGTTCCTGGCGCGCCGCCGGATCGGAGCGGACGGCCCGTCCGCGCCCGAGGCGGAGGCCGCCTTCGCCGACGGAGGGCGCCTGCTCGAGGCCTTCCGCCGACACGCGCTGGCGGCGCGCTATCCTTGACGGCGCGATGAACCGCGCCCGCAAGCTGAGCCTGCAGGACCGCGCGGCGGTCGCGATCCTGCGCGGCGCGGGCGCGCTCCCGCCGCGCGTCGCCGACCGGCTGGGGGCCGCGGCCGGACGGCTGCTGGCGCTGGCCCGCGGCAGCCGCCGCGTGCGCGTCGCGCAGGTGAACGTCGACCTCTGCTTCCCGGACCGTTCCGCGGCCTGGCGCCGGGACGTCGTGACGAGGAGCCTGGTCCACGACGGACGCGCGGCGATGGAGGCGGCGATCGCCTGGACCCGCGAGCCCGGGGCGCTGCTGCGCTACTTCCACCCCCCGGACGGGGAAGAGCACCTCACCGCACCGCTCGCCGCGGGTCGCGGCGTGCTGCTGCTGGCGCCGCACATGGGGGCGTGGGAGGCCGTCAACCACTACATCACGGCCCGCACGCCGATGACGATCATGTACCTTCCCAACGAGCGGCCGGGACTCGACGCGCTGATCCACGCCGGCCGCAACCGGCACGGCGCGACGCTGGTCCCGGCCAGCGAGCGGGGGGTGCGCGCGGTGCTGAAGACGCTGCGCGCGGGCGGCGTGTCGGCGATCCTGCCCGACCAGGTTCCCGACCCCTCGGCCGGCGTCTTCGCGCCGCTCTTCGGGCACCCGACGCTGACCGCGACGCTGGCCTCGAAGCTGCTGCGCGTCGCGAAGGCGGCCGCGGTCACGCTCGTCTGCCTGCGCGACGAGGGGCGGCCCGGCTTTCGGGCGACCTACCGGCCGGCCGACCCGCTGATCTCCGACGACGACCTGGTCGCGTCGGTCACCGGCCTCAATCGCAGCGTCGAGGCGGCGATCGCGCTGGACCCCGGGCAGTACCACTGGGCCTACCGTCGCTTCAAGCGCCCGCCCCCCGGCCAGCGCGACCCGTACGACGGCCGCCTCGCGCGCTAGTCCACCGCCGGAAGCAGCGCGACGACGCGCGCCGGCGCACCGCTGCCGCCGCGGATCGGCAGCGGCAGCGCGACGACGAGGAAGCCGCGCGCCGGCAGCGTCTCCAGCCGCGCGAGGTTCTCGACCACGACGACGCCGCGCGGCAGCAGCGCGCGGTGCGCCGCCATGTCGGGCGAGTCGCCCGGGTCGATCCCGGCGCTGTCGATCCCGATCGCGCCGATCTCGCGCTCGTCCGCCAGCCAGCGCGCCGCCTCGCCGTCGAGGCCCGGAAAGGCCAGCGCCGCCGCGCCGGCAGCGGAGCGGTCGGCACTGCCGAGGTACCGCAGCGGATCCCCCCAGCGCGCCGACCAGCCGGTCGCGACCAGTACCGTCGAGCCACGCGCGATCCGGCCGTGCCGCGCCTCCCAGGCCTCGAACACCGGCCGCGTCACCCGCGCCCGCGAGTCGTCGCCGACCGCGTCGCGCGCGTCGACGCAGGCCCCCTCCGCGACGAGCCGCTCGAGCGGCAGGGCCTCGACCGTTTGCCCGGCCGCCACGACGTGCGCCGGGGCGTCGAGGTGCGTCCCGAAGTGCTCCGGGCTGGAGAAGCGGTGCCAGACGACGCGTGTCCCGTCCGGCAGCGACGCGACCTCGGGCGGCTCCAGCCGGAACGGCGACTCGCCCGGCCACGAGCAGCCGGCGGCGTCGAGCGGGTGCGTCAGGTCGATCGCGCGGAACCGGGGCCGGGGCAGGGGCGTCGTCGTGTCCATGCCCCGATCGTAGCCCGGCCCGCGTGCATAATGCAGCCATGCCCACCTATCGCCTGATCGTCGAGTACGAGGGGACGCGCTACCGCGGCTGGCAGGAGCAGGAGAACGCCCGGACCGTCGGCGGCGAGCTGCGGCGTGCGCTCTCCCGCGTCGCCGGTCCGGTGCTCGAGCTCGGCGCCTCGGGGCGCACCGACGCCGGCGTGCACGCGCTGGCCCAGGTGGCGCACCTGCGGCTGGGGCGCGCGATCGACGCCACCGTAGTCCGGCGCCAGCTCAACGACCTGCTGCCGATGGACATCGAGGTCCTGGGGATCGACCTGGCGCCCGAGCGTTTTCACGCGCGCCACGACGCGCTGTCCCGCAGCTACGTCTACCAGCTCTCGCGGCGCCGCACCGCCTTCGCCAAGCCCTTCGTCTGGTGGGTCAAGCGGCCGCTCGACACCGGCCGCCTGCAGGACGCCTGGTCGATGCTGGTCGGCCGGCACGACTTCGCGCGGTTCTGCGAGCAGCCGGAATCGCACCCCAGCACCGTCGTCGTCGTCGAGCGGGCCGAGGTCGCCGAGGAGGGGGACCTCGTGCTGCTGAGGGTCGTCGCCTCGCATTTCCTGTGGAAGATGGTGCGGCGGCTGGTCGGGACCGCGGTCGAGGTCGGGGCGGGCGACCTGCCGGCCGACCTGCTCGCGCACGTGATCGCGTGCTACGAGCTGCCGGCGGCGACCGGCGGCCCCGCGGCCTGGACCGCGCCCCCCTCGGGGCTGTTTCTCGAGCGCGTGATCTACGCGGGCGATCCGCCGCTGGCGCCCCTGGCCGCGATCACCCCGGTCACGACGGCACGCGCGGGAAACCCGGTGCTGGCCGTCAGGACAGAGAGCCGAGCCGGCTCACGACCTGCTCCCGAAAAAGGGCGTCGCGACGATAGATCCCGTGGCAGCGCCGGCAGACCGGCTGGGGCGGCCCCTCGGCGTGCGGGAGCAGGACCGCGCGCGACCGGGCGGCCGCGGGACGGCGCTCCTCGCACAGGGGGCAAAGGAAGACCGGGTCCGCCGCGGCGGCCGGGAGGGGCGCGGGCCGGTTAGCGGGGTCCGCGCCCTCGCCCAGCACCGAGGCCAGTGCGGAGGCCTGTTCGGGCGAGGGCAGGGCGGCGAAGCGCCCGGGCCAGCTGCGCACGAAATCCTCCGCCTCCGGGCCGGCGGGGAAGGGGCGGCGCCCCTCCTCGGACGACGCGAGCCGGCGCGGCTGCTCCGGGCAGCGCGCCGCGCAGCGCGCGAGGCAGACGTCGAAGAGCAACGCGAGCGTCGCCCGGCCGAGCCCCTCGACCAACCGCGCCAGGTCGGGGTCGTGGGCCGGCGGCATCCAGCCGAGGTCGTGCAGCAAGGCGCGGTAGTCGTCCGACAGTTCGGCCAGCAGCGCCTCGCGGCTGTCGTCCTGCTCGCGCGCGCCGTCCCGCCCGCCGAGCCAGCGCGTCGCGACCCGGGTCCCGGTCTGCGCCATCGCGAAGGCTGCGTCCTGCACCCGGTCGTCGTGCGGGCGCTCGCGCGGCGGCAGCCGAGAGGCCCAGACCTCGAAGGCGCGAAGCAGGATCCAGGCCAGGTCGACCGCGAAGATCCGCGCCTTGGTTGGTCGGCGCCGGCCGAGCATCATCCCCATCACGGTCGTGCGCGAAGGGACCTCGGAGCGCGGCGCGAGGAAGTAGTGGCCGGGGTGCAGGCTCTCGCGCACCAGCCGGCGCACCAGCGGCACATCGGCGAAGCGTCCTTGGGCCAACGCGGACGTGACCGCCAGAGCGGCCGCGGCCTGCCCGGTTTCGCCGGCCGCGAGGTGGGCCACCGCGTTGTGGGCCAGAAGGCGCGCCAGGCGGCGCGGCTCGCCGGCGCGGCGCAGCGCTTCGGCGGCGCGGGTGACGGTCGCGTCGTCCGGCGGCGCGCTGGGCCGCGAACGGGCCAGGAGGCCCAGCCGGAACTCGTCGAGCGCGTGCTCGCCCGCGTCGTAGCCCCAGTCGGCGTAGCCGGGCGCGTCGAGCAGGCGGTCCGAGCCCGCGAGCAGGTCGTCCGTCGTGGCCGCAGTTTCGGCGTGCGGCTCGGCCGCGCGCGGCGCGAGGTCCGCCAGCGGATCGAGCAGCCGCCGGGCTGCGAGGTGGTCACGGGGGGCGGTCCGCCCGTCGCGCAGGTCGGCCCGCTCGGCCTCGAGCACCATCGCCCACGCGGCCGGGACCGCGATCTCGAAGAGCAGGGGCCCGTCCGCCGGATCGTCGCCGGCGGCCAGTCCGTCGTAGCGCCCGACCTCGTGCCCCGCGAGCGACAGCGCGTCGCGCACGCCGGCGTCGAGGCTCAGCAGGAAGAGCGCGGAGCGGGGCCGCTGCCCCGCGAGCCGGAAGTCGAAGCGCAGCGGGAAGACGCCCGTTCCGTCGCAGAACCCGACCCGGGCCGTCCAGCCCGTCGGGACGCGGTTCGGGTCGGCCTCGGCCGCCAGCACCGCCAGCGCGCCGGTGATCAGGTCGCGCTCCTCCGAGCCGCGCGGCACGACCCGCCGCAGGCCGGCGCGCGCCGCGGCGTGCGCGGTGCGGGCCATCGCCTCGAGCAGGAAGAGCCGCAGCGCCGGGTCGCGCTCGACCTCCAGCAGCATCTCGAACATCGCCGCGCGCGCCTCCGGGTCGCGCAGCTCCTCGTCCTGCAGCGCGATCCAGCCGGCCCGCTCGTCGCGTGGGGCGACCTGGTAGAGACGCGCCAGAGGGTAGCGCAGTGCCGGCTCCTCCGAGACGAAGCGGGCCTGCCAGCGCAGGACCAGCGCGGTGACGTCGCCGGCGGTCAGCAGGTCGGGCTGGTCGTGGCCGAGCAGCACGAGCGCGCTGGCGACGCGGGCCGATTCAGGGGCGTGCGGGTCGTTGGCGACCGCCGCCAGGGCCGGATCGTCCTCGGGGCGCGCCAGCCGTCCCAGCACCTCGAGCGCGGCGACCTCGTCGGCGACCCGTCCCTCGCGGTGCAGCAGCAGGATCTGGCGCACGGCGAGGCTGCGGCGCTTGGAGAGTTCGGCCAGGGCGCGATCGAACTGCGCGACGTTCCAGGCCGGGTGGCGCATCAGGTCGCCGAGCAGGTTGCGCACGGCACGCCGCGCCGCGAAGGGAGAATGATCGACCCTCCCGGCGTCTCCACCCCGGATCCGACCCATGCCCGGCAGGATAGCCCGCCCCCCGCCGCCTCACCAACGTCCCGAGGGGGGAAGCCGCTCCGCGCGCCGGGGTGCCCATGAAGGCGGGGGTTCCCGGTGATAGAGTGGCGCTTCCGCGCCGGCGTATCCCCCGCTCGACCGGCGCCACGAGGTCGAACCCGATGAGGAAGCTCGCGAGGACCGCCGGCGTGGCGGTGCTGGCCGCTGCGACATTCGCCCTGGCCCTGGCCGCCGAGACCCCGCCCCCCGCGAAGCCCGCGGCCGCGCCGCCACCGCCCAAGGCCTCGCTGCGCGACGCGCAGGACCGGCCGGTGCTGGCCTTCGCGCAGGGGCCGGCGTCGCTGCTGATGACCCCCCAGGAGGTCCTCGCCTACGGCAAGCTGGTCGACCTGGGCCAGCGGCGCGGCTTCATCGAGCGTTTCTGGGGCTCGATGGCCGTCAACTGCCTGCCCGGGACCAATCCCCTGCGGGACCAGTACTGGCAGCGTGCCGACGAGGCCATGGTCAAGTTCGGCGACGAGGGGCTGCCCGGCTGGGCCACCGACCGCGGGCGCATCTACGTGCTGGCGGGACCGCCCGAGAAGGAAGAGCCGTTTGCCGCCAAGGCGACCTGGGGCGACGCCCGCGGCCTGGCCTGGACCTACCCGGAGCGGCCGGGCGTGCCGCAGGCGATCTACTTCGTCGAGCAGCGCGGCCGCTGGGTCTACGCCGGCGCGTCGGACACCGCGGCCGCCGCGCCGCCCGCCACGCTCGCGCCCGGGCAGTGGGCCGAGAACGTCCAGAAGATGGCCACCGCCTTCCGCTCGACGGGCTGCGTCCTGACCCCCGAGCAGGCGGCCGAACGGGCCCGCGTGGCCTGGCGCGGCACCCTGTACGACGAGGCGGGGAAGGTCCTGGCCGGCGAGAAGCCCGCCGTCGCCCAGCCGATCGAACCGCAGGCCTGGTTCTTCCCGGCCGAGGGGGACTCGACGCTGATCTGGCTGGCGGTCCCGCTCGACGGGCCGCTGCCGATCGGCTCGAAGCTGGTTGCGATGCTGCGCAGCGACTCCGGCGACGACGTCGCCTACGCGCTGGGGACCGACGACTTCCCGTTCGAGGTCCGGCCGCTGGTCGACCGGCACGTCGGGCTGGCGGCGCGGCCGCTGCCGCCGGGCAAGTACGCGCTGGTGATCGGCCGCACCGCCGAGGATGGGACGACCACGCTGCACCACGCGGGACAGCAGATGGTCGCGCGCCTGCCGCTCGACACGCTGCGCACGACCAGCGTGGTGCTGGCGCAGGAGGTCAGCCCGGTCGAGGCCGGTGGCGCCCGGGATCCGTTCCAGATCGGTTCGTGGCGGGTGCTCCCGCGCGCCGACCGCACGCTCAAGCGCGGTGACAAGTTCTGGCTGGTCTACAAGGTGCTCGGCGCGGCGAAGGACGCCGCGGGCCAGAACAACCTGCAGGTGACCTACCAGTTCCGCGGGCGGATGCAGCCGACCGCGCAGTGGCAGCCGATCGGCCAGCCGATCGTCCGCGACCTGACCTCCGACACGACCGCGATCGAGTTCCCCACGAGCCCGCAGTGGCCGCCGACCGCGGAGTACAGGGTGGAGATCCTGGTCGCCGACAAGCTCGCGGGCGGCGCTCCGTTCAAGATCGAGGTTCCGTTTGCGCTGAAGCCCTGAGACCGGGCCGCGGCCCGCCGGGAGAGAGGGACGAGATGAGCGACAACGCACCAGGCGCGTGGCAGTGCAGCCGCTGCGGCGGTGAGGGTGCACGCCTGGCCGTGCCGCCGTGGCCGGGAACGCTGGGCCGCCGCGTGCTGGACACGATCTGCAAGGGCTGCTGGGACGAGTGGATGTCGGTGCAGACCAAGATCATCAACGAGTACCGGATCAACGTGCTTGACCCGGGTGCGTCGGCCGCGATCAAGGAGCAGATGCAGGTGTTCCTCGGCTTCAAGGAGCCGGAAGCGGGCGCCGGCGCGCCTTAGCGCGAGCCGGAGGTCGCGGCGCGGATCGCGAAGTGCAGAATCGTGCGGTGAAAATGCAGCACGATCTCCTTTGCGATCCTTCCGCCGGGTGGGGTCCCTGCCTAGGCTCCGGTGCAGATCCTCCAAGCAATGGAGCGCGCCCCGCCCGGCCCCCCCTCCCCCTACGCCGGCCGGAGGTGCCTCCAGGATGTTCCACGGTCCGGGCCCTCCGGTACGCATCTCCCCGACGCGCCGCCGGAGGGCCGCTTCTTTTCGCGGGGCAGCGCAGGAGGATCGGATGAAGGGCGACCCGCAGATCGTGCGCAAGGGCTTCGGTCTCAAGCAGGAGATCGCCGGGCAGCTCTCGTCCGACTACGCCTCAGGCCTGATCGACCGCGCCCGCGCCGCCGACTACCGGCTGGGCTGGCCGGGTCTGACGGTCCGGATCGCGAAGGAGTTCGGCTTCTGCTACGGCGTCGAGCGGGCGATCGACTACGCCTACGAGACGCGCAAGAAATTCCCCGACCGGCGGCTGTTCCTGACCGGTGAGATCATTCACAACCCGCGCGTCAACCTGCGGCTGCGCGAGATCGGCTACCTGTTCCTCGACGGCTCCTACGGCTCGACGGCGCGCTACGCCGACCTGGTGCCGGAGGACGTCGTACTGCTGCCCGCTTTCGGCGTGACGACCGGGATGCTGGACGAGCTGAAGCAGGTCGGGTGCCTGCTGGTCGACACCACCTGCGGCTCGGTGCTGAACGTCTGGCGCAACGTCGAGAAGTACGCGCGCGACGGCTTCACCTGCCTGATCCACGGCAAGTGGAAGCACGAGGAGACGCGCGCCACCGCCAGCCGGGCTCTGCTCCACCCGGAGGGGCGGACGCTGGTCGTGCTGGACATGGCCGAGACCGAGGAAGTCTGCCGCTACATCCTCGGGGACGGGGACCGCGCGTCGTTCCTGACGCGCTTCGCCGACGCGGTCTCGCCCGGCTTCGACCCCGACCGGCACCTCGAGCGGATCGGGATGGCGAACCAGACGACGATGCTCTCGACCGAGTCGATGGCGATCGCGAATCGCGTGCGCGAGGCGATGCGCGAGCGCTGGGGCGAGGCCGGGCTGGAGGGTCGCTTCCGCAGCTTCGACACGATCTGCTCGGCGACGCAGGACCGCCAGGACGCGATCAAGGCGCTGCTGGCCGAGCCGCCGCAGATGATGATCGTGATCGGCGGCTTCAACTCGTCCAACACCGGCCACCTGACGGAGATGTGCGCGGCGCGGCTGCCGACCTTCCACATCGAGGAGGCCGGCCACATCGAGAGCGGCTCGCGGATCGTGCACCTGCCGGTCGGGTCCCGGGTCCCGGCGGTGGACGAGGGCTGGTGGCCGGCCGAGGTGACCGAGATCGGGATCACCGCCGGCGCCTCCACTCCGGACCGCGAGATCGGCCGCGTGATCGAGCGGCTGCTGCAGATCCGCGGGATCGAGGACTCGGCGCCGGGCTAGTCCAGCCCCCGCTCGACAGCGGCCAGCGCGGCCTCGCACCGGGCGCGCGCGGCATCCAGCGCCGTCGCGAGCCGGGCGGCCCAGCCGGCGCGCTCGGCCTCGTCGGGCAGGCCCGGGAGGTTGATCCGGACGTTCAGCGCCGCCCCTTCGGCCGCCGTCCTCGCGCACCAGGCGGCGACGCCGACGTCCGACATCGCGGCCGCCATGCCCAGCGCGGCCGCGCGCTCGACCAGCGCGCCCAGCTCGGCCGCGGCCTCGACCACCGAGAGCGGGACCTCGATCGCGCGGCGGGTCGCGGCCAGGATCGCGGCCTCGCGCTCGGCCTGCTGCCCGGGCGTCGCCTTCGGCAGACGGCGCGCCGCGACGATCGCGTCGAACGCCGCGCTGTCGTCGTCGATCGCGACCAGCAGGCGGTCCTTGAGCGCCTGGGCCGCCGTGCCGAGTTCCTCGAGCGCCGCGCGCTTCGCCGCGTCGGCGCCGCCGTGGGTCAGCGCCGCGACCATCGAGGCCAGGCCCCCGGCCATCGCACCGGCCAACGCGGAGACCGACCCGCCACCCGGGGCGGGCGTCGAGCGCGACAGCTCGTCGGCGAAACCGACGAGCGACAGCGCACGCAGTCCGCGCTCGCGCGGGGCGAGCCGGTACTCGATCACGGCGCCGGCCGGATCGAACGGCTTGACGTCGTCGAGCCCCAGGCTCAGGCGGGCGGCGCGCACGAGGTCCGGCTCCGGCACCGCCGGGGTCCGGCCCTGGGCCGCCAGGTAGTGGCGGCCGGCCGCGAGCAGCGCGTCGAGCGGGATCAGCCCCACCAGCTCCGAGCCGGTGACGCGCAGCCCGCGGGCCCGCGCCTCCTCGCGCACGGCCTCGAAGGCGGCGTGCGGCGGGGTGACGGCGAAATCGAGCAGGTTGATCGAGACCTGGGCCCGCCCGAACTCCGGGATCGTCCAGCCGACGGCGCGGACTGCGGGCAGGCGGCCCGGCTTCATCACGTCGTTTCCGGCGGCGTCCTTGAGGAACTTGCCGTCCGGCCCGCGCGCCCGGCGCCCCTGCTCGCGGATCTCGAGCGCGATGTCGTGCGCCGGCTTCCGGTCGTCGGTGTTGAGGTCGACGTTGTAGGCGATCAGGAACGGCCGCGCCCCGACGACGGTCGCGCCCGAGCGGGGGTTGAACTCGGCGCGGCCGAAGTCGGGCGCCCACTCCGGATCCGCCAGCTTCGCGGCCAGCCCCTCGTACTCGCCCTTGCGGACCTCGGCCAGCGACTGCCGCGCGGGTCGGCTCGCCGCCCTTTCGTAGAGGTAGACCGGGACGCCCAGCTCCTCCGCGATCCGTTGGCCGACGACCCGCGCCAGCGCGACGCAGTCGTCCATCGTGGCCCCGCCGCCGACCGGCACGAAGGGCACCACGTCGACCGCGCCGATCCGCGCGTGCGCGCCGGAGTGGACCCGCATGTCGATCAGGCGCGTGGCAGCCGCAGCCAGCCGGAAGGCGGCTTCGCCCACGGCTTCGGGCGCGCCGACGAAGGTGTAGACGGTCCGGTTCGTCTCAGCGCCCGGGTCGACGTCGAGCAGCTCGACCCCGGGAACCTCGCGGACCGCCGCCGCGACGGCGTCGAGCACGGAGCGGTCCCGCCCTTCGGAGATGTTCGGCACGCACTCGATCACTTTCACGGGCGGGTCTCCTCCGTGCGGGCGATGGCGTCGGCGATCAGCGCGCACGAGCGGACCGCCGCGACCCCCTCCTCCAGCGGGATCGGCGACGGCCGGCCGGAGGACAGCACGGCGACGAAGTCGCGCAGCACCTCGCGCACGGTCGGAACGGGCTCGGCCACCGCCAGCGGGCGGCGCGCGTGCCCCTCGAGCTCGAACAGGAAGCCGTGAACGAAGTCGCCGACCAACTGTCGCTCGCTCCCGGCAGCCTCGATCCGGCCGCTGCGGCCCGAGCCGGCGCGGCTGTTGTCCAGCGTGGCGATCAGAGACCCGGGGGCGAGCCGCAGGGTCGCGGCGAACAGGTCGTGGGTCGCGCGGTGGTGGACCCGGCGCCCGAGCGCCTGCGCGAAGGCGACCTCGCTCCCGGTCAGAAAGCGCAGCACGTCGATCCCGTGGACGCCGGTGTTGAGCACCGGCCCGCCCTCGGCCGGATCGTCCAGCCAGGGACGGCCCGACCGCTCGAGTCGCTGGTTGAGCGCCAGCAGGTGCAGTTCGCCGGCGCGCGGCAGCGCGGCCGCCAGGGCGCGGATGACGCTGTTGTAGCGCAGCGTGTTGGCGACCATCGCCTCGATCCCGGCCTGGCGCGCGGCGGCGGCGGCGCGCTCCGCCTGCGCCACGGTCGGGGCCAGGGGTTTCTCGACCAGCACCGGCTTGCGCGCCGCCGCCGCCGCCTCGACCGCGCCGGGGTGGCTCGAAGGGGGGAGCGCCGCGACGACGACGTCCACGGCGGGGTCGGTGGCGAGGCCGGCGAGGGTGTCGTGGTAGGCCAGGCCGCGGATCCCCGCCCAGGCCCGCCCCTCGTCGTGGCGGCGGCGGTGGACCGCGACCAGCCGCGCCCCCGGAACGTCGCCGGCGAGCAGGTGCTGGGCGTAGCGGATACCGTGGCGGCCGAGTCCGGCCAGCCCGATTCCGAGCATTTCGTGCGGCATGATTCGGTCCCGGCGCGTGATCCCGAGGGGGAGTGCGCCGGCACTTTACCACGCGGCTCCGCCGGTCCGGAGCAGCCGCGGGCTCAGCGCTTGAGCAGCCCCATCAGCTTCGTGGTGGCGCGGAAGATCAGGCCCTGGTCCGGCTTCGCCGCGGCCGGTCCGCCGGAGCCACCGGAATCGGCCGCCGCGCCGGAGCCGGCCGGAGGGGTCGTCCCGGGAGCGGGGGCCGCGGCGGGCTTGGGCGGGTCGAGCCGGGACTTCACCCGGTCGGTCATCTCGACGAGGTAGCGCCGCCACGTCAGCATGCGCCGGGCCGCCTCGCGATCCGCTCCTTCGCTCTCGACCGCGCGCACCAGCGACGCCTCCGCCCGGGCATCGACCAGCGCGAGCGCGCGGCGGTCGTTCTCGAGCGCGGTCCGCTCGGCCAGCGGCAGATCGCGCCGCGCCAGCGAGCAGGCGGCCCAGATCTCGAGCAGCAGCGCATCCCCCGGCCGCGGCCGGTCTTCCTTCACCGCGCCGAGCAGCGAGATCGCGTCGTCGACCGGCGGCGGATCCTGGTGCGCGCCGCGCGCGGTCTCGCCTCGGGCGGCCCCGATCAGCCCGGCGGCCGCGCGCGCCACCTCGGCTTCGGCGGCCAGTTCGAGCGGGTCGGGCAGCAGCGCGAGCGCCGCTTCGACTGCGTCGGCACCGCGCGGAGTCGGGGCCGACTGCAGCACGAACCGGATCTCGCCCGCGACCTCGGCCAGGCGCGACCACTCGTGCGCGCGGGCCGCGAACGCCGTCGCGTCGATCGGCACCTCGGGCCCGAGCCGCTGCAGGCGGCGGGTCCGCTGCCGAACCGAAACGGCGCGGGTCAGCGCGTCGCGCATCGCCAGGTCCTGGACCTGGTTGCGCGCCACGAGCAGCCGCGCGAGGTCGCGGACCTCGGCCGGCCTGGGGTCGGGCCAGAGCCGGGCGCCGACCTGTTCGGTAAAGCTGATGCTCCCGACCGGAAGTTCGGCCAGCACCAGTTCGAGGGCCTCCTGCGCCGCGCTCTTGGCGCGTCCCAGGGGGGCCGGCATCTCCGCCGAGAGGGAGCCGACGGCAATCGTGCCCGGGGCCACCGCGGCGCGGCGGGTCGGGCGCGGGAGCGCGTCGTCCCCGTCGGATGGCACGCCGGGCGCGGCGGGGCGTGCGGGCGGCGCGCCCGGGCGCGGCCCGGGCCGGAGCGGCCGCGGCGCCACGCCGGTGCCGATCGTCTCCTTCCAGTGCTTGTTCGAGTCGCTCATGCGTGTCCCCGATGGAATGTCGTCGCCGGGGCGGCCCGGGGCAACCCGGGCCCTTTGGTACCATCCGGCGGGTGGGCCCCGTCTTTCTGATCCTGGTCGTCGTCTCCGTCCTGGCCGGGGCCTGGTCGGGACGGATGCAGGAGCTGACCGAGGCCTCGCTTACGGGCGCGGCCCAGGCGGTCGAGCTGGCGATCGGCCTGGTCGGGACGATGACCCTCTGGCTCGGGCTGACCGAGGCGCTGCGCCGGGCCGGACTGATCGAGGCGCTGGCCCGCGGGCTGCAGCCGGTCTTCCGGCGCCTCTTTCCGTCGGTTCCCGACGGGCACCCGGCGCTCGGCGCGATGACCCTCAACATGGGGGCCAACCTGCTCGGTCTTTCGAATGCCGCGACGCCGTTCGGGATCGAGGCGATGCGGCAGCTCGACCGGCTCAACGGGCGGTCGGGGACGATCACCGACGCCCAGGCGCTGTTCCTGGCGATCAACACCGCCGGGGTCTCGCTGCTGCCGCTGGGGGCGATGGCGGTCCGCGCCCAACTGGGCTCGAAGGACCCGGCGGGGATCATCGCGACGACGCTGGTCGCGACGATCCTGTCGACCGCGGCGGCGATCGTCGCCGCCCTGGCGCTGGCCCGGCTGCCGTCCTTCCGGCGCAGCGCGCCGCCGGCGGCCGAGCCCGTGGCAGCCGGCGACGGAAGCCCCGGGGACGAGGGAAGGGCCGCCGCCGCCGGCGGGGACGGCTCCGATGAGGCCCCGCCGCCCCCCGCCACACCGCCGCGGCCGGAGGGGTGGCGCGTCGGCTGCGCGGCGGCGATCGGGCTGGCCGCGGCGGCCGGCGCGGGTCTCGCCCTGATGCGCGTCGCCGCGAGCGACGGGAACGCGGCGGCGTGGCGCTACGGCGTCTCCTGGCTGCCGCTGCCACTGCTGATCCTGGCCGCGGTGCTCTACGCCTGGACGCGCCGGGTGCCGGTCTACGCGGCGGTCGTCGAGGGGGGGAAGGAGGGGTTCCAGGTCGCGCTGCGGATCATCCCCTTCATGGTCGCGATCCTGACCGTCGCCGCGATGTTCCGCGCCTCGGGCGCGCTGGCCGGCGTCGAGCGGCTGCTGGCCCCGCTCGCCGCGCTGATCGGCTTCCCCGCGGAGGCGATCCCGATGGCGCTGATGCGCCCGCTCTCGGGGTCCGGCGCGCTCGCGATCATGAGCGACACGATGCGGGCGGCGGGCCCCGACAGCTTCGTCGGTTACCTCGTCTCGACGATCCAGGGCTCGAGCGAGACCACCTTCTACGTGCTCGCCGTCTACGGCGGGGCGGTCGGGCTGGCGCGCACGCGTCACGCGATCCCGGCCTGTCTGGCAGGCGACCTGGCCGGAACGCTGGGGGCGCTGCTCGCGGTGCGGCTGCTCCTGGGCTGAGCCGCCCGGGCCGCGCGGCCCCGCCGCCGCGCAAAACCTATATTGCCGGGCGGAAGGTGCGAGAGATGGACCCCGTTCGCCGTCGTTCGCGAGCCGTCGCGCTCGCCCTGGGACTCGTTGCGGCCGCCGCCGCGGCCCCGGTCGCGCGCGCGGCGGAGCCGGCGCCGCTCAGCGCGCTCGCCGAGCGGGCGCGCGGTTCGGTCGTGGAGATCCTCGGCGCGGTCGAGGGGAGCGACGAGACCTCGTACGGGACCGGCTTCGCCGTGCGCGAGAAGAACCTCGTGGTGACCAACGCCCACGTCGTGCGCGGCGTGAAGAAGCCGCTGGTCCGGACGCGCGACGGCGCGACCTACGCCTCGGTTCGCGTGCTCGAGAGCGACGACGCGCTCGACCTGGCCGTGCTGCGCGTGCTGGGCCTGGTCCTCGAGCCGCTGCCGCTCTCGACCGAACCCCTGGCGCCGGTCGGGACCGAGGTCGTCGCGGTCGGCCACCCGCGCGGCTACGAATTCACCGTCTCGGCGGGGATCGTCTCGGCCACGCGGGCGCTGAAGGAGCGGGGGATCGAGATGCTCCAGACCACCGCGCCGATCAGCCCCGGCAGCTCTGGTGGCCCGCTGCTCGATCGCGCGGGTCGGGTCGTCGGGGTCTGCTCGCTGACGCTGGCCGAGGGACAGAACATCAACTTCGCGGTGCCGGCGCGCGAGGTCGGACCGTTCCTCGAGCGGGGCCTGGCGATCGAGCGGGCGCTGGCGGCCGGGCCGGACGCCGACACGGCCGCGCTGCCGGCCGAAGGGCTGGCTCGGCTGGTGCGAAAGCATCGCGACGAGGGGGACCTGGTGCGCGCCGCCGAGCTGGCGCGCAGTTCACTCGTGCGCCACCCGCGGCACCTCGCGCTGCTGCTGGAGGCGGCCGAAGTGGCCTGGTCGCAGGGGCGGTTTCCCGAGGTCAAGGCGCTGCTGGCGCAGATCGACGGCGTGAAGCCCGGCTACCCGCCCGCGCGCCAGATCGGGGGGGCGCTGGCAGCGCAGGACGGCGACTGCGAGCGCGCCGTGCGCGAGTCGGAGGCGGCGCTGGCCGCGGGGCTCGACCCGGCGCGCGCGGGCGAGGCGCACGCCGTGCTGGGGGAGTGCCTGGGCCGGCTGGGGCGACCGGGCGACGCGCTCTCCCACGTCGACCAGGCGCTGGCGATCGGCACGATCGCCGAGCTGCCGGACTACCACGCGCTGCGGGCGTTCCTGCTGCAGGCGCTGGGGAAGCCCGACGAGGCCGACCGCGCCGCGGTCGATGCGCTGGTCGCGGCGGGCTGGGATCCCATCGTGGCGGCGGCGCTGCGCGAGCGCGGGTTACCGCGGCTGATCGAAGTCGTCTCGCAGCGCACCGTCCACGCCCCCGGCGGCGTGACGGTGGAAGGGGTCGTGCGCAACCGCGGACCCGTCGCGCTGCGCGAGGTCGAGTTGACGGCCGAGGGAACCGACGCCGCAGGCACGATCGTGGCGACCGGTTCCGCCAAGGCGGCGCCGGCACGGCTCGTTCCCGGGCAGACCGGGTCGTTCCGGATCGCGCTCGGCGGTGCGGCGGACGCGGTCCAGGCGATCTCGGTCCGGGTCGTCGACTTCCAGGGCCAGCCGTAGCGGGCAGCCGGTGTACTCTCCTCGGGACGAGGGGGCGGCCGATGACGATTCTCCTGCTGTTCCTGCTCTATTCGATCGTCCTGTCCGTGGCGCTGGGCCGTGCCGGGTACCGCGCCCGGCCGGCGCGGAGCGCGAACGCTCCCGGGCCCGCCCTCGGGCGGGTCCTGGTCGTCGGCGCGACCGGGGGTACGGGCCGCGAGCTGGTGGCCCGGGCACTGGACCGAGGGCTCGAGGTGACGGCCCTGGTCCGGGATCCGGCCCGGCTCGGGATCGAGCACCCGCGGCTCCGCGTCGTCCGCGGCGACGTGCTGGATCCGGCGTCGCTCGAGGACGCGGTACGCGATGCCGGCGCCGTGCTCTGCGCGCTCGGGCACCGGCGCTACTTCGGCCCGAGCCGGATCCTCTCGGCGGGAACGCGGAACATCGTGGGCGCGATGGAGCGCCACGGGGTGCGGCGGCTGGTCTGCGAGACCTCGCTCGGCATCGGGGACAGCGCGGGCCGGATGGGGCTGCTCTACACCTTCTTCCTCCTGCCCGTCGTGCTCCCGTTCTACTTCTGGGACAAGACGCGACAGGAACAGGTCGTGGCGGCGAGCGGGCTGGACTGGGCGATCGTGCGGCCCGGCGCGCTGGTCGACGGCCCGGGGCGGGGCCGCTGGCGCCACGGCGCGGCCGTCGGCAGCCTGCTCTGGACCGTGCGCATCGCGCGGGCCGACGTCGCCGAGTTCATGCTCGATCAGGTGACGTCCGACGAGCTGCTCGGGACCGCGACGGGGGTCTGCTGGTAGGCCTGCCGCCCCGGCGGGTCGTCCGTCACCGCCCGCGGCGGGCCCGCTCGACGGCCGCGCGCCAGCGCGCCAGCCGCTCGGCGATCGCGCCCTCTTCGCCTTCCCCCGACGGCTCGTAGAAGCGCGTTCCCGCCAGGTCCGCCGGGAGGTAGTCGACCGGCGCGTGGTGGCCGGGCTCGTCGTGCGGGTAACGGTAGCCCGCGCCGGCGCCGAGCTGCTGTGACAGCGGGGCCGAGGCGTCGCGCAGCGCGGGCGGGATCGGCAGGTTGCCGCGCCCGCGGGCGGCCTCGGCGGCCGCGTTCCGGGCCGCGATCACGCTGTTCGACTTGGGCGCGGCCGCCAGGTAGAGCGCGGCCTCGGCCAGCGGCAGCGTCCCCTCCGGCAGGCCGAGCCGCTCGAAGGCCTGCGCCGCGGCCAGCGCCACCGTCAGGGCGCGCGGGTCGGCCAGGCCGACGTCCTCGGCCGCGAAGATCAGCATCCGCCGTGCCGGGAAGAGCGGATCCTCGCCCGACTCGACCATCCGCATGAGGTAGTAGACGGCGGCGTCCGGGTCCGAGCCGCGCAGCGACTTGATGAAGGCCGAGGCCAGGTCGTAGTGCTGGTCGCCCTGCCGGTCGGCGCGCAGCAGGCGCTGCTGCGCCGCCAGCCGCACGTCGTCCAGCGTCAGCTCGGCCGGAGCGGCGCCGCCCTCGCCGCGCGCCGCCGCCAGCGCGGCGGCGATCTCGAGCGTGGTCAGGGCGCGCCGCGCGTCGCCGTCGGCCTCGGCCGCGATCGCGTGGCGCACCGCCTCGCCGGCGCGCGCCGCGCCGCCGAGCCCGCGCGCGGCGTCGTCGAGCGCGCGCGCGACGATCGCCGCCAGCGCCGCCTCGTCGAGCGGCCGCAGCACGAGCACGCGGCAGCGCGAGACCAGCGGCGCGACCACGGTGTGGGCCGGGTTCTCGGTGGTCGCCCCGATCAGCGTGAGCGTCCCGTCCTCGACGTGCGGCAGCAGCGCGTCCTGCTGGCCCCGGTGGAAGCGGTGGATCTCGTCCAGGAAGAGCAGCGCGCGCCGCCGCGCGCGGCGCAGCCGGCGCGCGTCCTCGACGACTCGGCGCACGTCGGCGACCCCGGAGTGGACTGCCGAGAGCGCGAAGAACTCGTAGCCGGCCTCGGCCGCGAGCAGGCGGGCCAGCGTGGTCTTGCCGGAGCCCGGCGGACCCCAGAGGATCAGGGACGGCAGGCGGCGGGCGGTGGCGGCGCGGCGCAGGAAGCCGTCGGGGCCGCTCAGGTGCGGCTGGCCCACGACCTCGTCCAGCGTGCGCGGGCGCATCCGCTCGGCGAGCGGCGCGTCCGCGGCTTCGACGGGTCCCGCCGGCGGGCCGTCGCCCGGGAAGAGCGTCCCGCTCACGGCCCCTCCAGCCCGGGCAGCGCGACCAGCGGGCGGCCCTGCCGCAGGCCCGCGCCCGAGAGCAGCACGACGACGGGCCGTGCCCCGGCAAGGATCTCGGGCGCCGCGCCGCCGAGCAGGAACGCGACGGGCAGGGCGGCGGTCGGCTCGACCCGCAGTCCCGCGCTCCAGAGCAGGCGCAGCGCGCGCTCGATCGAGGACTCGTCCACGGCGACCGCCGCGCCGCCGGTGGCGTGGACCGCCTCGAGCAGCTCGATCGCGCGGGCCGGGCGCGGCACGACCGCCCCTTCCGCGAGGCTCGGCCGGGGCTGGGCCCATGGCGCGGCGTCGTCGGCCCCGTCGCGGAAGGCGCGCGCCAGCGGCGCGCAGCCGGCGGGCTGGACCGCGACCAGGCGCGGCGGCGTCCCGCCCCGCGCGGCGGCCAGCGCGCGGAACCCGGCGTGGACGCCGGCGAGGTACCCGCCCTGCCCCGCGGCGGCGATCACCGCCCCGGGCAGTCCGCCGAGGGCCTCTGCCATGTCGAAGGCTGCGGTCGCCGCGCCGGCAGTGAAGAGCGGCTGCGCCGCGTGCGAGGCGTAGGTCACGCCCGGCCCGCGCGCGGCCAGCGCCGCCTCCGTCGCGCGTTCGCGCGTCCCCTCGATCTCGATCAGCTCGGCCCCGGCGCTCCGGATCAGCTCCTTCTTCAGCGCCGTCGCGGCGGCCGGGACGAAAACCCGCAGCGGCAGCCCCGCGGCGCGCGCGTGGGCAGCGAGCGACAGCCCGGCGTTCCCCGAGGAGTCCTCGATCAGCGCGCGCCGCCCCGACGCGGCCAGCGCCGCGACCAGGAAGGCCGACCCGCGGTCC
Organism: Acidobacteriota bacterium; assembly: GCA_025456425.1. Classification (GTDB taxonomy): domain Bacteria; phylum Acidobacteriota; class Polarisedimenticolia; order J045; family J045; genus JALOKP01. Next base: position 27,530 of record JALOKP010000012.1, read on the forward strand.
TTCCACGAGCCGGTCGGCAGGAGGTCGTCGCGCAGCGCGAAGATCCCCGCGGGCAGCCCCGGCAACGCCAGCGGCTCCAGCGCGGGGACGGGCCCCTCGCCCAGCGCCAGCGACGCGACGCCGTCGAGGAACGGAAAGGCGCGGCGCCAACGCCACGGCGAGGTGCCGGCCGGTCCGCGCGCGGTCGGCTCGCCCGGTGGCGCGAGCTGCGGCGCGCGCGCGACCCCGCCGCAGGGGCAGTACGGGTCGTCGGGGAGGAGCGGCCGCGGCCGCCCGCAGCGGGTGCAGGGCGGGGAGGGAAGCGTCATGCGCCGCCGGGGCCGGGGCCCGCGGCGGCGAGGTCGGCGACCACCCGCTCCGCGGCGGCGCGCGGGTCGCCGGCCTTCACGATCGGCCGCCCGACCACGATGTGGCTCGCCCCGCCGCGCACCGCCTCGGCCGGCGTCGCGACGCGGGCCTGGTCGCCGTGCGCCTCGCCCGGCAGGCGGATCCCGGGCGTCACCAGCCAGAAGCCGTCCCCCAGCTCGCGCCGCAACCGGGGCGCCTCGAGCGCGCTGGCCACCAGCCCGTCGGCGCCGGCCTCGAGCGCCAGCCGGGCCAGCCGCAGCGCGTTGGTCTCGGGGTCGTCCGAGGCGAGGCCCAGCGCCGCCAGGCTCGCCGCGTCGTGGGAGGTCAGGACCGTCACCGCCAGCAGCTGCGGCCGGTCCGCGCCGCAGGCCTCCGCCGCCTCGCGCGCCGCGGCGACCATCTCGCGTCCGCCCAGTGCGTGCAGGGTCGTGAACCGGACGCCGAGCGTTCCGGCCGAGCGGACCGCCGCCGCCGCGGTGCGCGGGATGTCGTGGATCTTCAGGTCGAGGAAGATCGCCGCCCCGCCGGCGCGCGCCGCCTCGACCGCGGCCGGCCCGTGCGCGACGAACTGCTCCAGCCCCACCTTGAAGACGCCGACCTGGCCGGAGAGCATCGTCGCCAGCGCGCGCGCTCCACCCAGGTCCGGCACGTCGAGTGCCACGACCAGCCGATCGACCGGGTTCATGCCTGGTTCCCCTTGACCGCTCCCACGAGTTCGTTGACGTCGGCGATGCCGTGCGCGGCGCACCAGGCCGCGAGGTCGCCGACGATCCGCATCGCCACGCCGGGGTCGTTGAAGTTGGCGGTGCCGACCTGCACCGCGCGCGCGCCGGCGAGCAGGAACTCGACCACGTCGCGCGCGTTGACGATCCCGCCCATCCCGACGATCGGGATCTTCACCGCCCGGTACACCTGGTGGACCATCGCGATCGCCACCGGGCGGATCGCCGGACCCGACAGCCCCCCGCTCCCGCGGTGCAGCACGGGCCGCCGGCGCTCGACGTCGATCACCATCCCGACCAGCGTGTTGATCAGCGAGACCGCGTCCGCGCCGCCCGCCTCGGCGGCCAGTGCCGTCTCGGCGATGCTGCTGACATTCGGCGTCAGCTTGACCCACAGCGGCTGGCGCGTGATCGCGCGCGCGTCGCGGGTGATCGACTCGATCGCGCGCGGCGAGCGTCCCAGCTCGAGCCCGCCCTCCTTGACGTTCGGGCAGGAGAGGTTCAGCTCGACCGCGGCGACGCCGCTCTCGGGCGCCAGCTTCTCGACGACGTGGAGCAGGTCCTCCTCGCACTGGCCGTAGACGTTGACGACCGTGGCCACGCCGCGCTCGCGCAGCGCCGGCAGCTTCTCCTCGAGGAAGCGGTCGACTCCGACGTTCTGCAGGCCGATCGCGTTGAGCATCCCCGACGGCGTCTCGACCAGCCGCGGCGGCGGGTTGCCGGCCCGCGGCCGGGGCGAGATCCCCTTGACCACGACCCCGCCGAGCCGGTTGAGGTCGAGGTAGGGCTCGAACTCCAGGCCGTACCCGAAGGTCCCGCTCGCGGTCAGCACCGGGTTGCGCAGCGTCAACCCCCCGCCGACCGCGACCTCCAGCTTCACCCCCGCGCTCACAGCACGATCTCCCGCGCGTCGAACACCGGCCCCTCGGTGCAGACCCTGACGAAGCGGTCGAAGTCGCTCTCCGGCTCGCGCTTCTCCACCACGCAGCCCAGGCAGACGCCAAAACCGCAGGCCATCGTCTCTTCCATCGCGACCTGGCAGGGGACGCCGCGCGCCAGGCACAGCTCGGCCACCGCGCGCAGCATCGCGTGCGGCCCGCAGGCCATCACCAGCCGCCGCCGCCCAGGGTCGGCGTCGAGGTGCGCCGCCAGCGGCGCGGTCACGAAGCCGCGCTGGCCGTGCGAGCCATCCTCGGTTGCGGTCACGACGCGGCCGGCGTGGGCCTCGAACCAGTCGAGCAGCGTCAGGTCGGCCCGGCCGCGTCCGCCGAAGAAGAGCGTGGTCCGCGCCGCGCGCGGGCCGAGCTCCTGCAGCAGCAGCGGGAAGATCGCGTTGCCGATCCCGCCGGCGACCAGCAGCAGTTCGGTCTCGTCGCCGCCGCCCGCTTCGAGCGCCGGGTCGGGCAGCCAGAAGCCCCGGCCGAGCGGCCCCAGCAGCGCCAGACGGTCGCCCGGCTGGAGCCGGCTGAAGAGCGTGGTACCGCGTCCGATCACCTTGTAAAGCAGGCCGATCGAGGCCGGCTCGCCGCCGTCCGGCCCGGGCGAGACCAGCGCCACCGAGAAGGGGCGGCGGATCAGCATCTGGTCGATGTCGGTCAGCCCGATCATCACGAACTGCCCGGCCCGGATCTCGCGGGCGATCTCCGGCGCGGCGAGGGTGAGGAGGTGGTAGCCGGCGCCGAGATCCTCCTGGCGCTCGACGGCAGCGGTCAGGTTGTAAGGCATGGCGGGATATTACCAGCTATCCTCCGCCCGGCACCGCCGATGAAGCTGAAGCGCCGCATCGCCGAGGGCTTCCGGCCCTTCCTCTGGCTGCTCGCCGACGCGGCGGTCGTGGGGGCGATCGCGTGGCCCGCGGCCGCGCTGCTGCTGTTTCTCGTCAACCCCGAGCTGCCATTCACGCCCGCCGGGTTCTTCGCGACGATGGTCGCGATCCTGCCCCAGGCGCTCCTGGTCTTCGTGCTCGCCGGGCCGCTGCTGGTGCTGGTCGGCAACGCCTTCGCGGTCGGGCGCTCCTCGACGCGCGGGCTGCGGATCCGGCACGTCGCGCGCTTCGCCTTCCTCGACGCGTTCCTGCTCTGGCTCGCCGCGTTCGACCAGTGGCGCGTCACCGGGCCGCTGCTCCCCGACGCCACCCGGGCCGCGCTGGCGATCACGGTGAGCGCGCTCGGCGCGGCCTGGGTGATCGCGCTGGCGCTGGTCGTGCTCGACCTGCGGCGCCCGGGGTCGGTGCGGGCGCCGTGGCTGGCGGCGCTGGCGGTCGCGGTGCTGGTGGCGCTGGCCGGCGCCGGGGACATGCGGCGGGTCCGCTTCCCCGACCCGGTCCCGATCGACGTGCGCGGCTTCGCGGCGGACCGGCCGCTGATCCTGTTCGAGGTGCCGGGACTGTCGCTCGAAATGCTCGAAGGGTACGCCGAGCGCGGCACCGCGCCGGCGCTCGAGACGCTGCTCAAGTCCGGCACGGTGATGACGGTCGACGGAGGGATCGTCGAGGAGCCGCTGGCGCTGCACGCGACGCTGATCACCGGCCGCGGCCCGGAACAGCACCGCCTGCTCGCGCCGCTGCGTTACCGCCCGCGCCTCGGCGGCGGCGGCGTCTCGTTCGGGATCCTGCCGCGCGGACTGCTGTTCTGGCCCTCGCTGCAGCTGGGGCTCTGGGAGGCGGTGCCGGTCACGGGCGGCTCGCTGCGTGCCGTTTCGCTCTCCGGCGTGGCCCGCGCGTTGGGACTCCCGGTGGCGCTCGTCGGCGACCCGCTCGCCGGGCGGCCGCCCAACGCCGAGTCGGTGATCGTCCCGCCCGACGCGCTGCGCGCGGGCGAGCGGATCGAGCTCGGTCCGGCGGGCAGCGTGACCTGCGCCTCCGCGGGGCCGCTGGGCGAGCGCTTCTTTGACCCGCCCGCCGCCGAGCTGCCGGGCACCCGCGCGCTCGAGGCGCTGGTGCGGAGCGCGATGGAGGCCGATCTCTGCGCGCTGGAGACGGGCCGGGCGCTGCTGGCGACGGGGCGTTTCGCGCTGGTCCACGTCCGACTGGGGGGGCTCGAGCGCGTGGCCCGCCAGTTTGCGGGGTGGCAGCCGGGGAGCGCGGCGCGCGGCGCGTCGGATCGGGAACTCGAGGCCTACGGCCGCGTGCTGGCCCGCTACATCCGGCAGCTCGACCCGGCGGGCGGCGCGCTCGCCTCGGCCGGCCCGCCCGGCGCGCTCGTCGCGCTGGTCTCGCCGCACGGCGTCGTGCCGCGCCAGGACCTGGGCCGGCTGCTCGAGGCGCTCGCCGGCGTTTCGCGGCCGACCGCGAGCACCGACGGCCCGCCCCCCGGCGCGCTCGTCCTGGCGGGCGAGGGGGTCGTTCCCGAGGGGCACCGCGCCGGGGCGATCGCGCTGGAGTCGGTCCTGCCGACGCTGCTCTGGGGTGCGGGACTGCCGGCCGCGGCCGACATGGGGCCGATCGCGATCCAGGCCTTCACCCCCGAGTACGTCGCCACGCACCCGGTGATCGGCGTTCCCAGCTACGGGAAGCGCCGCTAGCCCGGATCCGTCGCGAGAAGACCTGGGCTGGCCCGGCCGCCGCACCCCCTTTGGACAGCGCGCGGGGGAGGCGATAGTCTCCCCCGACTTCGCGCCCGGAACGGTCCGCCGGGACGCGTGGCGGAGGCCGGATGAGCGTCGGCACCGTTCTGATGAACGCCGAGGAGATCGACGGCGCGCTGGCGCGCCTCGCGCACCAGATCATGGAGGTCGCGGGCGAGGCGGGCAGCGTGGTCCTGGTCGGGATCCACACCCGCGGCGTGCCGCTGGCGCGCCGCCTGGCGCGCAAGATCGCCGCGGCCGGGCGTGAGGAGCCGGCGGTCGGGATCCTCGACATCAACCTCTACCGCGACGACCTGTCGCAGACCTTCGACCACCCGATCGTGCGCCGCACCGACGTCCCACTGCCGCTCTCCGGCAAGCGGATCGTGCTGGTCGACGACGTGCTCTATACCGGGCGCACGATCCGCGCGGCGATGGACGCGCTGACCGACCTCGGCCGGCCGCGCGCGGTCAAGCTGGCGGTGTTGATCGACCGCGGCGGTCGCGAGCTGCCGATCCACGCCGATTTCGTCGGGCGGACCTTCATGGTCGGGCCCGACCAGCTGGTCGACGTGCAGCTCGGCGAGACCGACGGAACGAACGACCGAGTCGTACTCCGGACCCACGAGCCGCGCCCGGCGCGGAGGACCGAGCCGCCGGCCGCGCGCCCGCCGGCCCGGGGCCGGGCCAAGCCGGCGCCGCAGAAGAAGAAGCCCGCCGCGCGTCGGGCCAAGGCGGGGCGGAAGGGGGCCGGCCGATGAAGCTGCGCAGCCGTCACCTGCTCGGGATCGCCGAACTCGAGCCGGACGAGATCGTCGCGATCCTGGACACCGCCGAGAGCTTCGCCGAGGTCGGGGGGCGGGAGATCAAGAAGGTCCCGGCGCTGCGGGGCCGGACGGTGATCAACTTCTTCGTCGAGCCCTCGACCCGGACCCGGACCTCGTTCGAGGTCGCCGAGAAGCGCCTCTCGGCCGACACGCTGGGGATCACCGCCGCGGCCAGCTCGCTGGTCAAGGGCGAGACGCTGCTGGACACGGTCCGCAACCTCGAGGCGATGAGTCCGGACTTCATCGTGATGCGCCACCCCGAGCCGGGGGCGCACGAACTGCTGACGCGGATCTGCCGCTCCTCGGTGATCAACGCCGGCGACGGCGGGCACGAGCACCCGACGCAGGCGCTGCTCGACGCGATGACGATGCGCCAGCGCTTCGGCCGGCTCTCGGGGCTGAAGGTCGTGATCCTGGGCGACATCAAGCATAGCCGGGTCGCGCGCTCCAACATCCAGTTGCTGACGAAGATGGGCTCGACCGTGGTCGCCTGCGGCCCGCCCACGCTGATCCCGGTGGGGATCGAGAAGCTGGGCGCGAAGGTCAGCTACCACCCGGACGCGGCGATCGAGGACGCCGACGTGGTGATGGTGCTGCGGATGCAGCTCGAACGGATGAAGACCGGCTACGTCCCCAGCCTGCGGGAGTACGCGCGGCTCTACGCGCTGACCCCCGAGCGGCTGGAGCGGGCGCGGCCGGAAGCGATCGTGATGCACCCCGGGCCGATGAACCGCGGGGTCGAGATCGACGGCGGGCTGGCCGACGGGCCGCGCTCGGTGATCCTCGACCAGGTGACCAACGGCGTCGCGGTCCGGATGGCGGTCCTCTATCTGCTGGCGGGAGGCGAGCGTGAAGACGCTGTTGCTGCGACGGGCGCGGGTCGTTGACCCGGCGAGCGGGATCGACGGGGTCCGCGACGTCCTGATCGAAGGGGGTCGGATCCTCAAGGTCGCGCAGCGGATCCAGCGGCGCGACGGGCAGGCGATCGACCTCGACGGGCTGGTGCTCTGCCCCGGCTTCATCGACATGCACGTCCACCTGCGCGAGCCCGGCCAGGAGTGGAAGGAGACGATCGCCAGCGGCACCGCGGCCGCCGCCGTGGGCGGCTTCACGGCGGTCGCGGCGATGGCCAACACCGACCCGGTCAACGACTCGCGCGCGGTGACCGAGATGATCGTCGCGGAGGCGAAGCGGCACGGCTCGGTCCGGGTCTACCCCGTCGGCGCGATCAGCAAGAAGCTGGAAGGGAAGGAGCTGGCCGACGTCGGCGAGATGGTCGAAGCCGGCGCGGTCGCGGTCTCCGACGACGGGCGCCCGGTGATGGACCCGTCGCTGATGCGGCGCGCGCTCGAGTATGCCCAGGCCTTCGGGATCCCGGTCCTGGCCCACGAAATGGACGACGCGCTCTGCGCCGGCGGCGTGATGCACGAGGGGGCGGTCTCGACGCGCCTCGGACTGCCGGGAATGCCGCCCGCGGCCGAAGAGACGATGATCGCGCGCGACCTGCTGCTGGCCGAGGACACCGGGGGGCGGCTCCACATCCAGCACCTGACGACCGGCCGCGGACTGGCGCTGATCCGGCTGGGCCGGCGGCGCGGGATCCGGGTCACCTGCGAGGTCACCCCGCACCACCTGACGCTGACCGACGAGGCGCTCGTCCGCTACGACACGAATCTGAAGATGAACCCGCCGCTGCGGCCCGAGGGGGACCGGGCGGCCCTGGTGCGCGGGCTGAAGGACGGTGTCGTCGACGCGATCGGGACCGACCATGCCCCGCACCACCACGACGAGAAGTGGGTCGAGTTCGCGCGCGCCCCGTTCGGGATCATCGGGCTCGAGACCGCGATCCCGGTGCTGTTGACGAAGCTGGTCCACGAGGGGGGGCTGGCGCTGCCGCGCTTCGTCGAGCTGCTCTCCGCCGGGCCGGCCCGGGCGCTCGGCGTCGCGGGCGGCAGCCTGGCGCCGGGAGAGATCGCGGACCTCACCGTGCTCGACCTCGGGCGCGAGGGGGTGATCGACCCGGACGCCTTCCGGAGCCGGTCGCGCAACACCCCGTGGGGCGGGTTCGCGTACAGGGGGCAGGCCGTGATGACGATCGTCGGCGGCCGCGTCGTCCACGACGCGCGCTGACGGAGAGACCAGGCCGGCGAAGCGACCCTGCCGGCGCCAGGAGAACATTCGATGGCCGCGATCACCGAGACCAACCTCCCGGGGCTGCCCCTGCTCTCGCGCGGCAAGGTGCGCGACATCTACGACCTCGGCGACCGGCTGCTGCTGATCGCCACCGACCGGATCTCGGCCTTCGACGTCGTGCTGCCGCAGCCGATCCCCGACAAGGGGAAGGTCCTGAACCAGCTCAGCGCCTTCTGGTTCGGCTGGTCGGCGCCGCTCGTCGGCAACCACCTCGTCAGCGCCGACGCTGTGGACTTCCCGGCCGTGCTCGAGCCGTTCCGGCCGGTGCTCGAGGGCCGTTCGTCGCTGGTCCGCAAGGCGGCGATGTTCCCGGTCGAGTGCGTCGCGCGCGGCTACCTCTCCGGTTCGGGCTGGAAGGAGTACCGGCAGTCCGGGACGGTCTGCGGGATCCGTCTGCCGGCGGGCCTGAAGGAATCGGACAAGCTCCCCGAGCCGATCTTCACCCCGGCCACCAAGGAAGAGACCGGCCACGACATCAACATCTCGTTCGAACAGGCCGCGTCGATCGTCGGCAACGAGGCCGCCGCCGAACTGCGCCGGCTGACGCTCGAGATCTACTCGCGCGCCGCCGCCTACGCCGCCGAGCGCGGGATCGTCATCGCCGACACGAAGTTCGAGTTCGGTGTGATCGACGGGAAGATCGCGATCTGCGACGAGATGCTCACCCCCGACTCGTCGCGCTTCTGGCCGGCCGACCGCTACGCGCCGGGCGGGCCGCAGCCCTCGTTCGACAAGCAGTTCGTGCGCGACTTCCTGGAGTCGATCCGGTGGGACAAGAACCCGCCCGCGCCGGATCTCCCGGCCGACGTGATCGCCGGGACGCGGGCGCGCTACGTCGAAGCCCTGACGATCCTCTCGGGGCGGGGGCTGCGCTAGGGACAGCTCGGGTTCGGGCGCTTGACGCCGCTCGATCCCGCCCCCAGCTCGCCCGGGCCGCAGGCCGAGCGGGCGCGGGCGAGGTAGTAGAGCCCGGTCCCCGTGGCCGGCTTCGTCCCGTCGCTGCCCGACGGCCCCGCCAGGCCGGAAGCGAAGCAGGCGTGCGAGTACGCGAAGGGGCCGGCGAGCGTGCCGCGCTGCAGCTCGTAACTCGTGGCGCCGGTCACGGCCGCCCAGCGGATCGTCGCACGGTCGGAGGCGACCGAAAGCCCCGCCGCAAGCGCCGGCGGCGCCGTGGCCGGATCGCCCGGCGCGCAGTCGGAGCAGGCCGGGAAGCCATCGCCATCGGCGTCGGTCAGGTCGGGAATGCTGACGACGACCTCGTCGGCAGCGGACTCGTGGCCGTCGTCGACCGTGAGCGCGAAGGTCAGCGTGGTGCCGCCCGGCACGACGGGAGGCTGGAAGGAGGGTCGAGGGGAGGCCGGATCGTCGAGCGGCGCCGGCGGCCCCGCGGCCTGGGTCCACGAGAAGGAGAGGGGCTGCCCGTCGGGGTCCGAGCTCGCGCTGCCGTCGAGAGCGAGCCGCGGGCCACCGGCGACACAGGTCGCGGCCAGGTCGGAGCCGGCGCGGGCCACCGGGGGCTGGTTGGGGAGGATCGTGCGGCGCGCCGTCGAGGAGAGCCCGCTCGCGTCGGTCGCCGTCAGCACCAGCTCGTAGTAGAAGAGCTCGCCCGTCCCGCCGTGGGCCTGCGCCACGAACGACCCGGTTGGCCCGACGCTGTCCTGGTAGGGGTGCTCGTGCGTGTTGTGGTGCTGGATCACCGTCCAGCGCAGGGCGTCGCCCGGCAGCGCCGGCTGGTCCGGGTCGGCTGCCGTCCCGGAGTAGGAGACGACCTCGCCGTCGACGAAGGTCGCCGGGGCCTGGGGGGCGAGGATCGTTGCGACCGGCGGAAGCGAGCCGACCGTGACCGTGACCTTGGCCGAGGTCGTCACCTGGCCGTCGTCGACCTCCAGCGTCGCGACGTAGGTCCCGTCGGCCGCGTAGGCGTGCACCACGGTCTCGCCGTCGGCCGACCCACCGTCCCCGAAGTTCCAGCGGTAGGTCAGCGGGTCGTTGTCGGGATCGACCGTCCCCGCGCCGCTCAGGGTGACCGTCAGCGGCGCGTAGCCCCACGGCGGAGTGGCCGAGGCCCGCGGGCGCGGCGCGTGGTTGCCCGCGCCGACCCACAGCACGCGGTTCACGCTTCCCGTGGGGTAGGAGAAGCTGGTCGCGATGTTCAGGTAGTACATGTTGCCGTCCGGTCCCAGCTGGAGGTCGACCGGCCGGAAGAAGACGTCACCCTGCGCGAAGTCGTGCACCGAGACCAGCGCATCGGAGGCGTCGACCGCCAGGTACTTGATGAAGTGGCGCGCGTAGTCGGTAAAGAAGAAGCGGTCGTTGTACTCGGACGGGTAGTTCCCCCCCACATAGAAGGCCGCGCCCGTCGCCGCCCCGCCGTCGGTGTTGTGCAGGTAGCCGTGCAGCGGCGGGGTCTGCGGGGCCTGGGCCGCGCATTCCGGCCCGAAGTACTGCCGGTAGACCGGCTGCGGGTCGGGGCCCTCCCAGCACGGCCAGCCGAAGCTCGCCCCGGGCCCGCCCCGATTGACCTCCTCCCACGTGCTCCAGCCGACGTCGTTGACGTAGAGCCGCCCGGTGGCAGGCCGGAAAGCGGCCTTGAACGGGTTGCGCAGCCCGAGCTGGAAGACCTTGGAGCGGTTCGCGGTGGGGGTCGTATAGAACGGGTTGTCGGGCGGGGCCGAGCCGTCGGGGTTGAGGCGAAGGACCTTCCCGACCAGCTCGTTCAGGTCGAGCGAGCGCAGCGCGAGCGCCGCGGGGAAATCGTACGGGGCCCCGTCGCCGATCGCGGCGTAGAGCTTGCCGTCAGGCCCGAAGCGCAGCGCGCCGCCGGCGTGGGAGTCGATGTCGGACGGGATGCCGTCGACCAGGATCACTTCGCTGCCGGGGAGGGCGACGTCCCCGTTGGCGGTCCAGCGCGTGATCCGGTGGATGCGGGAGTAGCTGTTCTTCGGACTGGGCGGAGCGATGTCGGTCGTGTAGGCGAGATAGACGAACCGGTTCGTCACGAAGTCGGGGTCGATCGCCAGCCCGACCAGGCCGCGGTCGGTCTGGGTGTTGACGGCCACGGTGACGAACGGGGTGGTCAGCAGCCGGCCGTCGGCCGCGATCACCCGGACCCGGCCACCCTTCTCAGCGACGAAGATCCGACCGTCGGGGGCGAAGGCGAAAGCAGTCGGGCGGTCGAGTTCCTCGGCAACCGACTCGTCGTCGAATCCCGGGGGCCAGCTCACCCCCGCCGCCGCCGGCAGGGCCAGCGCGCAGGCGAGGAGTGCCACGGACCACCGCGGAACGAACCGGCCCCCCCGCATCGTGTCTCTCCCCCTCCAGCCGGAACGCCGACTGCACCCCTTCCTTTACGGCGGAAGGGGCCACGGGGCAAGACCAGCCGCCAGGCCGCCGGGCCTCGCGACGGCAGGGCGCCGCGTGGCGTAGGCTGACCCCGCGCGCCGGCGCAACCTTCGGCACGCGCCCTCCGTATCACCGGGTGAGCCGATGTCTCCACCGAGCCTGCCGCCGCCGGACGAATCGCTGGTCGAGCGGAGCCTCGCGGGAGACGAGGATGCGTTCGGAGCCCTCGTGAGCCGCTACCAGGGATACGTCGCCGCCGTCGCCGCGCGGACCGGGGTCCGCCCGGCCGACCTGGACGACGCCGTCAGCGGCGTCTTCCTGAAGGTCTGGCGCAGCCTGCACCAGTTCCGGCCGGGAACGCCTTTCGCGACCTGGCTCTACCGGATCACCGTGAACCACGCCTTCGACGAGCACCGCCGGACCCGCCACGAGCGGGCCCACGGCGAGCTCCCCGACGAACTCAGGGACCCGCGCCCCGGCGGCACGGAGCGGCTTCTGGGCGACGAGCGCGCCCTGCTGGTGCGCGAAGCGCTGGCGGAACTGGACCCGCTCTACCGGGCCGCGCTCTTTGCGGTCTACGTCGAAGGGCGGACGATCGAGGCGACGGCGGCCGCGCTGGGGGTTCCCGAAGGGACGGTCAAGGCGCGGCTGCACCGGGGACGCCACCTGCTCGCGGACCGATTGCGGCGGCGTCACCCCGGCCACTTCGGAGGCTGACGGATGCGTTGCGCGACCGCGGGGAAGCTGGTCAGCGAGCGGCGCGGCCGCCCGGGCGGGGGGCTGCACCCGGTGCTCGAGGCCGAGCTGGCGCAGCACCTCGCCGGCTGCCCGGCCTGCGCTGCGGACGCCGCATTCGAGGCCAGCCTTGCCGGTCTGCTGGCCGCAGTGCCGGCCGCGCCGGCGCGAACGGTGGACGTCCGGGCCCGGGTGCTGGTCGCACTCGTCTCGGAGCCGGCGGTCGACCGGCGCGCGGTGAGCCCGCGGCAACTGCTCGCCGGCGCCGCCGTGGCGGGCGGCGTGGTCGCCGCCCTGGGCCTCGCCGCGGCCTGGGCGGGCCCGGCGCTGGCCGACCGGGTGGGGGACGGCGGCCTGGTCGAGCAGTTCGGCAAGGCCCTCGCGCAAGGGGCGCGTGCGCTGCGCGGGCTCGGCGTGGCGGCCGTCGAGACGCTGCGCGCGCTGCTTTCGGCGACGGTCCAGGCGCTGGGCGCGGTCCCCGCGCTGCGGCGCGCGTGGAGCCTCGGCTTCGCCGCGATCGGCCACCTCGCCCTGGCCTCGATGCTCCTGCTCTCCGCCTGGTGGATCGGGCGCGACATCCTGCGGCCGGCCCGGCGGGCCGCTCGCGAGGAGACCTTCCGATGACCCGAACAGTCCTCGTCCTGCTGCTCCTCTCCGCCGGCCTGCCGGTCTTTGCCCAGCCCGCGGAGCCGCCGCCGTCGCCCGCGACCGCCCCCGAAGCCGGCCCCCCCGCCGTCGCGGAGCCGCCGGCAGACGAGCGACGGTACGGTGGCGACAAGGTCGCGGTGATGACGGCGATCGAGGTCCCGGCGGACGAGGTCGTGCAAGGGGACGTCGTCTGCATCGGCGGGACCGCCGTCGTCGCGGGCCGCGTGACCGGCGACATGGTCGTGGTCGGCGGGACGGCGGAGCTGACCGGCGCGGTGGAGGGGGAACTGGTCGCGGTCGGGTCGAACGTCTCGTTCGGACCCGACGCCTCGGTCGGCGACGACGTCGTGACGGTCGGCAGCGCGATCGACGACGGCGGGCTGGAGTTCGGAGGCGAGCGGGTCAACGTCATCCCGGTCTTCGGCATCCCGACCGCCCGCGGAGCGTTCGGGGTCGTCGCCTCGCTCCTGGGCTGGATGGCGCTGCTGCGGGTCTTCCTGGTCTTCGTCGTGATCCTCGCCTTCCTGGCCCTCGCCCCGCGCCAGGTCCTCGAGCTGAGCGAGCGGTTGCGCTCGGGCTACATCCGGGCGCTGTTCGTCGGGCTGGTCGCGCACGCGGCGATGCTCGTCCTGAGCCTGCTGCTGGCGATCACCGTGATCGGCCTGCCCGTGCTGCTGGTCCTGGCGGCCTCGTTCTGGGTGCTGCGGATCCTGGGCCGTGCCGCGCTGTTCCACTCGCTGGGCTCCGGCCTGGGGCGCGGGATCTCGCGGGAGATGTCGCTCGTCGGCGCGACGCTGCTCGGCTTCGTCCCCTGGGCGCTCCTGATCGTGCTGCCGCTCTTCTTCGGTTTCGCCGGGCTGATCGTCGCGGTCGCGCTGCGGATGGTGCTCAAGGTGCTGGTCGACTGCCCGGCCATCGGCTGCGTGCTGGAATGGCTGATGGACCAGCGCCGCGCGCGCCGCGCGACGCCGGTCCCGCCGCCCCCTCCGGCCCCGCCCGTCGTGCCGGTCATCGCCTAGCTGGCGGCCGGGACGCCCGATCCCGCCGCGCGCCGGCGCTCAGATCAGCGCCGAGAGCGACTCGCAGGCTGCGGCGAAGGGGCGCGGCCCGGTCGGGCGGTCGCGCCCGCCCGGGAAGCGTGCGAAGAGCGCGTCAAGCCGCCTCAGCGCCGCCGCGACGCGGTCCTCCGGCAGGTCCCCGGCCGCGATCCGGCGCGCGATCTCGTCGCGTGCCCGGCGCGAGGCGTCCAGGCCATGGCAGAACAGCGCGAGGTCGCAGCCGGCCTCCAAGGCGCGCCAGGCCCGCTCCGCCGGCCCCGCGCCGGAGGCAACCGCGCCCATCTCCAGGTCGTCGCTGATCGCGAGGCCGTCGAAGCCGATCCGCCCGCGGAGCCAGCCGGTGACCAGCGTCCGGCTGAAGGTCGCGGGGCGCGGCGCGTCGCCGTCGACCGCCGGGTAGTGCGCGTGCGCGGTCATCACCATCGGCGCCTCGGTCGCGAGCGCGCGATAGGGGAGGAGGTGCTGCTCCCACAGGTCCTCCGCCGACAGCGGCGAGGTCGCGAGCGCGAGGTGGGTGTCCAGGTCGCTTCCACCCAGTCCGGGAAAGTGCTTGAGGCAGCCCGCGATCCCGGCCTGCCCGAGCCCCGCCAGGACCGCCTCGGCGGTCGCGGCGACCGGCTCGGCCTGCACGCCGAACGAGCGGTCCCCGATCGCGTTGAGGCCGGGCCCGTCGTCGAGGTCGACGATCGGATGGAAATCGACGTCGAACCCGAGCGCGCCGAGCGCCTGGCCCACCGCGGCCCAGACCGCTCGGATCCGGCCGGCACCCCAGCCGGCCTGGACACGCCCGGGCGGGAGCCGGTGGAACAGCGGGTCGATCTCGCGCAGCCGGTTGACCCGGCCCCCTTCCTGGTCCAGGGCCAGGAAGAGCGGCGCGGCCGCGGACTCCCGGATGCCGGCGATCAGGTCGGAAGTCTGGGCGGGGGAGCGGAGGTTTCGGGCGAACAGGATCGCGCCTGCCGGCCGGAGTTCCGCCAGCGCGACGGCCTCGTCGCGCAGCAGTTCAGGCCCCGGGAGGGCCGCGACGAGCATCCTCCCGGCGCTCTGCGGGTCAGTGACGGCTGGGCTCATGGCGCGATTGTCGGGAGCCGGGGCGGGGGCGTCAACGCGGCAGGCCGGACCCCGCCGCCCGGCGGTCGGAGAGGAAAACCCGGCTGGAGAGCGGTCGCGCTCCGGCCCCTCGCCTCCCGCAAGTCCCTCTACGACAGCCAGTTTGCGGGTCTTCGCGATCGTCTTCGGCGGTCCGCCGGCAAGCGGGAGCGCTTGCCGGAGGCGCCGTTCAGGGTTATCTTCCGCCTCAATTCGTTGCCTTCCTGACCAGTAAATCGACGACGAGGGCCCCGCGTGCTCTTCCGCCGCCAGTTCACGATCATGATCCTGCCGGACGCCCACCTCAGGCTGCGCCGGCTTCACCTTCGCGGGGCCCATTTCCTTTGGGCGCTCGCCGTGCTCGGCATCGTGGGCGGCCTCGCCGCCAGCGCGCCGCTCCTGGGGCTCTGGGCCGGGCAGCTCTCGGGTCAGCTCGCCGAGGTGAAGGAAGAACGCGATCGGCTCGCCGAGCGCTCCCAGGAAATCGAGGCGACGCTGGCCGACCTGCGCCGCAAGGTCGACCGTTTCGAACGCCGCACCGAGAAGATGGCTTCGCTCGCCGGGCTGAACATGCCCAGCCTCGCGCACGGCGGCCTCGGCCAGCCGGACGGTGTCGCGAACATGGCGCCGACGCTGCGCGCCGACGTGCTGAAGGGCGAGGCCGACGACCTGTCCGATCGCAGCGCGCTGCTCGAGCGGCGGCTCGACGCGGTCGAGCAGGAGCTGACCAAGCGCTCCGAGCGCCTGGCCCGGGTGCCGTCGCTGCTGCCCGTGCCCGGCCTGATCGGCGGCGGATTCGGCTGGCGCCGCGACCCCTTCACCGGCACGAAGCAGTTCCACCGCGGCGTCGACGTCTCGGCGCCGACCGGGACCCCGGTCTACGCGCCCGCCGACGGGATCGTGGTCGCGGCGGAACGCGAGAGCGGCTACGGCAACGTCCTGACGATCAGCCACGGCGACGGGATGGTCACGCGCTACGGCCACCTTTCGGCCTTCAAGGCGAAGCCGGGGCAGGAGGTTCGCCGCGGCGCCGCGATCGCGCTGGTGGGAAGCTCCGGCCGGTCCACCGGGCCGCACCTGCACTACGAGGTGCTGCTCGAAGGGCGTCAGGTCGACCCGATGGCCTACATCCTCGACGAGGGCGCCGGCTTCTGAGCCGCGGCCGCACCCGCTCCGCGCGGCGCTGAGCCCCCGTCCGGCCGCCCCTCGGGGCGGCCGGTCGCGCGTGCGCCCTCCCTCCATCCGGGCTAGGATCCCCGCGTTTTCATCCCCCTCGGAAGGCCAAGATGATCGGGACCGTGCTCGGCAAGATCTTCGGCACCAGGAACGATCGGGAACTCAAGCGTCTGCAGCCGATGGTCGCCGCGATCGGGGCGCTCGAGCCGGGCCTCCAGGCCCTGAGCGACGAGCAGCTGCGCGGCAGGACCGCGGCCTTCCGCGAGAAGCTGGCCCAGGGTGCGTCGCTCGACGACGTCAAGCTCGAGGCCTTCGCGGTCGTCCGCGAGGCCGGCCGACGTGTGCTCGGGATGCGGCACTTCGACGTCCAGCTCGTCGGCGGCCTCGTGCTGCACGAGGGGACGATCGCCGAGATGCGGACAGGCGAGGGCAAGACACTGGTCGCGACCCTCCCGGCCTACCTCAACGCGCTGGAAGGCAAGGGGGTCCACGTCGTCACGGTCAACGACTACCTGGCCCGTCGCGACGCCGAGTGGATGGGGCGGATCTACCGCTTCCTCGGGATGTCGGTCGGGTGCATCCAGCACGACCTCGACAAGCAGTCGCGGCGCGTCGCCTACACCAGCGACGTGACCTACGGCACCAACAACGAGTTCGGGTTCGACTACCTGCGCGACAACATGGAGTTCACCGCGGCTTCGATGGTGCAGCAGCTCGGGCACCACTTCGCGATCGTCGACGAGGTCGACTCGATCCTGATCGACGAGGCCCGGACCCCGCTGATCATCTCCGGTCCCTCGGAGGGCGACGTCAACAAGTACTATGTCGTCGACCGGATCGTGCCGCGTCTGAACGCGGGGCGGGTGATCGCCGGGGACGTGCGGCGCGAGGACCGCGAAGAGGTCGAGGCGACCGGCGACTACATCGTCGACATCAAGGGGCGCTCCGTCACCCTGACCGAACAGGGCGTCTCCCACGCCGAGAAGCTGCTCGGCGTCTCGAATCTCTACGACCCCAAGAACATCGACCTGCTGCACGCCACGCAGCAGGCGCTGCGCGCCCACGCGCTCTACGAGCGCGACGTCGACTACATGGTCGAGGAGGGCGAGGTCGTGATCGTCGACGAGTTCACCGGCCGCAAGATGCCCGGCCGGCGCTGGTCGGACGGGCTGCACCAGGCCGTCGAGGCCAAGGAAGGGGTGAAGATCCAGAGCGAGAACCAGACGCTCGCCACGATCACCTTCCAGAACTACTTCCGGATGTACGACAAGCTCTCGGGGATGACCGGCACCGCCGAGACCGAGGCCAGCGAGTTCGCCGAGATCTACAAGCTCGACGTGATGGTGATCCCGACCAACCAGCCGATGGTCCGCGACGACT
>JALOKP010000086.1 GCA_025456425.1 Acidobacteriota bacterium
GTAGGTCGCGGTCTCGCGCGCGGCGGCGCGGAAGTAGATGAAGAACAGCGCCGGCGTCATGTAGAGCGCCTTGTACCAGCGCGCGTTGCGCTTGGGCGAGAGGTGGTGGCGCTTGGGGTCGGCCTCGCCGTCGCCGAGCTGGGCGTGGTGGTCCAGGTGCCACTTGGTGAACTGCGTGCGCGAGATCCCGGAGGGGAAGGCGTAGGCCAGGCCGAGCAGCGCGTTGGCGCGTGTCTGCTTCTTCGTGAAGACCGCGTCGTGCACCACCTCGTGCAGCATGACGGTGAAGTTGAAGGCGGTGAAGCCGAGCAGGATCGAGAACGGCAGCCACTGCCACCAGGTGTCGAATCGGACCGCGCCGGCGACGCCGACCGCGATCAGCAGCAGCTGCCACCCGAACACCGCCAGGTGCAGGGCGGGGCTGGAGCGGTGCAGCTCGCGCAGCGCGTCCTGGGGGATCGCCCGGGCCAGGACGCGGCGCAGGTCGACGGAGGCGGCGGCGTAGTGGGAGGGCTGGCTCACGCGGGCGGGTCCTCTCCGGGCTGCAGGCCCTGTTGGGGCTGCTGAACGTACGGTGGATTCTAGCGGGCGGCTGGGATTCGGCCAGTTCGACGGGCGGTCCGACTTACCAGTACTTTTCGGTGTGGACCTCGCCCGGGGACTTCTTCGAATGCTCCCGGAAGCCCTGCGCGGCCAGGATCGGCAGCATCGTCTCGATCATCCGCGGGTTGCCGCACAGGAAGACGTGCGTGTCCTCGGGGCGCGGCTCGACGCCCCAGGCCTCGGCGACGAGCCCGCGCTCCCAGAGGTGCTGGACGTAGCCGCTGTGACCCGACCACGGCGCCGGCTCGGCCGCGGGCGCGGAGATCACCGGGAGGTAGGCCAGGTTCTTCGCCAGCCGCTGCATCGTAGTCAGCTCGGAGCGGTACCCCAGGTCCCACGAGTGCCGCGCGCCGTGCAGCACCGCGAAGCGCGCCCCGGTCCGCACGTCGAGCTCGGTCCTGAGCATGGAGACGTAGGGCGCGAGCCCGGTCCCGGTCGCGATCAGCACCAGGTTCATGCCGGCCGGCACCTCGCGCAGGGTGAAGGTCCCGATCACGCGCGGCGAGAGCCAGATCGGCGAGCCCGACTGCAGCGTCCAGAGCCGCGGCGTCAGCGTCCCCGAGGTGACGAGCGAGACGTAGAACTCGAGGTACTCCTTCGCCACGGACGACGAGGCCACCGAGTAGGCGCGCTTGATCAGCTTGTCGGGCGGCAGCGGCTCGGGGTCCGGGTCGCAGCCCGGCGCGCGCGGCGCGGTGGGCGGCAGGCCGATCGTGCCGTACTGGCCGGGCAGGAAGTCGGGCAGCTCCCAGCCGCGCGGCGCGACCCGGAGGATCGTGAGGACGGGGGACAGGTCTTCGCGGTGCAGGACGACCGCGTTCGGGTCTTCGATCGGCACGGCGGCATTGTACGCGCCCGGGGGCCCCGTCCCGCACCCGGCTGGTGTAGATTCACGAGCCATGACCCCCGTCCGCTGGCTGGTCTGGACCGCGGTCGCGCTGGCCGGCGCGGCCGCCTTCGCCGCGGTGGCTTTCGCCCGGAACGAGCCGATCTCGGCGGCCTACGTCGTGATCGCCGCGGTCTGCACCTACGCGATCGCCTACCGCTTCTACTCGCACTTCATCGCCGTCAAGGTGCTGCGGCTGTCCGACGCCAACGTCACGCCGGCGGTGCGCCACGACGACGGCCGCGACTTCGTCCCGACCAACCGCTGGGTCGTGTTCGGCCACCACTTCGCCGCAATCGCCGGCCCCGGCCCGCTGATCGGGCCGATCCTCGCCGCGCAGTTCGGCTACCTGCCGGGGACGATCTGGATCCTGATCGGCGGCGTGCTGGGCGGCGCGGTCCAGGACTTTGTCGTGCTGGTGATGAGCACGCGGCGCGATGGGCGCTCCCTGGCCAAGCTGGCGCGCGACTACCTCGGGCCGGCGGGCGCGCTGGCGGGGACGATCGGGATCCTGCTGATCATGATCATCCTGATCGCGGTCCTGGGGCTGGTCGTGGTCAACGCGCTGGCGGAGAGTCCGTGGGGCCTGTTTACGGTGGGGATGACGATCCCGATCGCGATGGGGATGGGGCTGATCATGCGCGGCGGGCACGGCCGCGAGGTCTGGATCGCGACCTCGATCGGGCTGGTCTTCCTCCTGGCCGCACTGTGGGGCGGGCACTGGGTCTCGGCCCACCCCACGCTGGGACCGGCCTTCACGCTCGAGCGCCTGCCGCTGGCCTGGCTCGTGATCGCCTACGGCCTGGCGGCCTCGATCCTGCCGGTCTGGCTGCTGCTCGCGCCGCGCGACTACCTCTCGACCTTCGTCAAGCTGGGGACGGTCTTCCTGCTGGCGATCGGGATCCTGGCGGTCCGGCCGGAGCTGCACCTGCCGGCGATCACGCGCTTCGCCAACGGCTCGGGACCGATCTTCGGCGGCACGATCTTCCCGTTCTGCTTCATCACGATCGCCTGCGGCGCGATCTCGGGCTTCCACTCGCTGATCGCGTCGGGGACCACGCCCAAGCTGCTCGAGCGCGAGACCGACGCGCGCTTCATCGGCTACGGCGCGATGCTGCTGGAGAGCTTCGTCGCGATCATGGCGATGATCGCCGCCGCGTCGCTGCCGCCGGGCGAGTACTTCGCGATCAACACCAACCAGTCGCTGGAGTGGATCACGCAGCAGGGTTTTCCGGTGACGGCCGAGCAGATGCAGTCGCTGGCCGAGCGGGTCGGCGAGAAGACGGTGCAGGCCCGGACCGGCGGGGCGCCGTGCCTGGCGGTCGGGATGGCCGAGATCTTCCACCGCTTCCTGGGCGGTGAGGAGCTGGCCGCGCTCTGGTACCACTTCGCGATCATGTTCGAGGCGCTGTTCATCCTGACCACGCTCGACGCCGGGACGCGCGTCGGGCGCTACATCCTGCAGGACGCGCTGCAGCGCGTGGCGCCGAGGATGGCCGGCACCGGCTGGGGTCCCAACGTCGTGACCAGCACGCTCTTCGTCGCGGCCTGGGGGTACTTCGTGATCGCCGGGGTGATCGACCCGCACGGTGGGATTCGCGCGCTCTGGCCGCTGTTCGGGATCGCCAACCAGCTGCTGGCCGCGACCGCGCTGACGATCGCGACGACGATCCTGCTGCGGACCGGGAAGAAGCGCTACGCCTGGGTCACCGGGATCCCGCTGGCCTGGCTGCTGGCGGTGACGATGACGGCGGGACTCGAGTACGTCTTCCACCCCGACCCGCGGATCGGCTTCCTGGCCAAGGCCAGCGCGATGGCCAGCGGCGCGCTGCCGGTCGACGCCGCGACGAAGGGGATCCAGGTCTTCAACGCGCGGCTCGACGCCGCGCTGGCGCTGGTCTTCCTGGTGCTGGTGGCGACGGTCGTGGTCTCGGCGCTGCGGCAGTGGCGGCGGATCCTCTCGGGCCAGGTGGCGCTGGAGCCCGACCCGCCCGCGCCGTGGACCGGCGGCGCGGCCGCGCCGGCCTGGGGCGACGTGCCGCGCTCGGCGGGCGGGCCGCGCTGCTGCTGACCGGCGGGGGGCCTTCGTCAAAACCGCTCGTCGAGACCCGGATCTCCTTGACCCGCCCGTGCGGACGGGTTTCAACTCCCGCCCGAGGAGGGACGGAAATGGGACTCGGCTCATCGTCTGAGGGGCGTTGGGGGTGGCTCCCGGCCGCGTGCGGCCTGGCGGCGGCGCTGGCGGCCGTTGCGTTCGCCGGCGCGCCGGCGGTCCTGGCGGAGGAGGAGAAGAAGGACGATCGCGGCGCGGCGGCGGCCGTCCCGTCGTCGGACCGCTCGCAGCGGTCGGGGTTCTATGTCGGCGGTTCCGCCGGCTTCGGGATCTACGACGACCACGTGCCGGCCAACGACGACGGCTCGCTGAGCGACGTGAACGACGACGACAGCGACTTCGTCTGGAAGGTCTACGGCGGCTACAGCTTCGGAAGCTACTTCGCCCTCGAGGGGGGCTACCGCGACGACGGCAGCGCCTCCTTCGACGCCCAGTCCGACGGCAGCGGCGATTCCTGGGCCGGCGGGGACGTCAGCGCGGAGGTCGAGACCGACGGCTGGTTCGCGAGCGCGCTGGGCCGGCTGCCGCTGGGCGACCGCTGGTCGCTGTTCGCCAAGGTCGGCGTCTACGGCTGGTCCACGAAGGAGACCTTCACCGAGAACGGCTACGTCAGCACCGACGAGGACTCCGGAACCGACATTTCGTACGGGCTCGGCGCGGAGTGGGACCCGGGCAACCCGGACGACGTCGTGCTGCGCGGTGAGGTCGACCGGACCGAGGTCGACGACGACCAGCTCCCGGACACGACCGTCACGGTGGGGATGGTCTGGCAGTTCTGACCGGCGGCGCGGCCGGGCCGTACCTACCGGGCCGGCCGCGCTACCGCCCCGCGAACAGCACCAGGTTGCGGGCCAGGAACGGCTTGCTCAGCCGGCGGCGCAGCCCGTGCGACAGCGGCCCGAGCAGCCGCTCGGCGAAGACCAGCGGCCCCAGCGGGACCGGCTGGTAGCGCCCCCGGACGCGCCGGCCCCCCTCGATCGCGCCGTACCCCGCGGCGCGCAGCGCCCCCGCCATCTCGCCGTAGGTCCACTCGTGCAGGTGAAAGCCGCGCGGCTCGTCGTCGAAGTAGCGCGAGACGTCGTGCGGCCCCGAGAAGCGGTGCGGCGTCCGCAGGGCGTAGCGGCCGCCGGGGCGGAGCAGGCCGAGCGCCAACCGCAGGTGGTGGTCGACGTCGTCGGGGTGGAGGTGCTCGAGGAACTGGTCGCTGAATACGAGGTCGGCGCCGCCGGGCGGCAGGTCGAGCGTGTAGCCGTCGTAGATCACCAGCTCGAGGTTCGCCGGCCGCGGCGCGCCGGCCGGCCGCTGGTCGGAGATGTCGATCGCGATCGCCTTCGCGACGCGCGCGGCGACGAGCGCGGCGAACGAGCAGTCGCCGGCAGCGAACTCGACGAAGACGCTCTCCGGGCGCAGCCAGGGCTCGACCAGCGAGAGCTTGTCCCGGTTCTTGCGGTCCAGCGACGCCGGGTCCTCGGTCGCGGTGAGGCGCGGGTGGTCGGGGACGGCCTGGAACAGCTCGTCGTACATCGTGGCGTAGAGCCGGGTGCGCTCCTCGCGGGTGGAGGCGCGCAGCCGGTCGGCGAGCCGGCGCTCGGTCTCGTAGTGGCGGCGGAGGCTCTCCTCCGTGCGCCCGGGGGGGACGGGCCTTCTCAGCTTCATCGGGGCCTCCCGCGGCGGCCGCGCGGAGCCGCATCATAGCGTCCGCCGGGGCCGGGGAGAGACCCGCTAGAATCGTCTCCCGTGACTGCCCAGGACCGGCCGTGACCCCGCCCGCCTCCCGGCGGCTGCGCGTGCTGCGCGTCGTCAGCCGGCTCGACACCGGCGGGATCGAGATGCGCCTGCTCGACCTCCTGCCGCGGCTCGACCGCGAGCGGTTCGAGGTCCGCGTCGTCTCGATCCGCCGGGCCGGGACGGTGGCGGCGCTGCTCGAGCAGCGCGGCGTGCCGGTGACGGTCGTGCGCTGCCACGGCCAGCTCGCGACCCTCTGGTCCGCGTGGAAGCTGGCGCGTTTCATGCGCGGGTACCGACCGGACATCGTGCACGGCCACACGCTGGTGCCGTCGCTCTACGCGACGCGCGCCGGGCGGATGGCGGGGGTGCCGGTGCGGATCGCCAGCTTCCACAACGTCGGCGAGGCCTTCACGCCGGCACAGATCCGCGCCGAGCGGCGCTGGGCGACCGAGCGCGACGCCACCGTGCACGTCAGTCAGGCGGTGCACGACGACTACCTGCGCGTCTTCGCGCCGGCCGTCGACAACGGCCGCGTGATCTACAACGGCGTGCGCGTCGAGCGCTTCCGCGAGCCGCCGCCGCCCGAGCGGCTGGCGCAGCTGCGCGACGAGCTGGGGCTCTCCGGGCGGGCGCCGGTGCTGATGACGGTCGCGCGGATCCACGCGCAGAAGGGGCCGGAGGACCTGCTGGAGGCCTTCGCGCGCGTGCGCGCGGCGCAGCCGCGCGCGGCGCTGGCCTGGGTCGGCGACGGGCCGGCGGCGCCGGCGCTGCGCGAGCGCGCCGCGGCGCTGGGGATCGCGGGGGACCTGGTCGTGACCGGGATGCGCGACGACGTGCCCGACCTCTACCACCTGGCGACGCTGCACGTGATGGCCTCGCACCGCGAGGGGTTCAGCAACGTGCTGCTCGAGGCGATGGCGGCCGGGCTGCCGCAGGTCGTGACCGACGTCGGCGGAAACCGCGAGGCGCTGGGCGAGTCGGGCGCGGGGATCCTGCTGCCGCCGCGGCGCCCCGAGCTGCTGGGCGAGGCGCTGGTCGAGTTGCTGGCCGACCCCGCGCGGCTGGCGGCGATGGCGGCGGCGGCGCGCGAGCGCTCCCTGGCCTTCGGCGCGGACGAGCAGCTGCGGCGGACCGAGGCGCTGTACCTGGAGCTCGCGCGGGCGAAGGGGCTGCTCGGCGGGGCGGCGCCCGGAGGCCCCGGGCCCGGCACGGAGGCCGGCGCGTGACCGGCGCGTCCCGCGAGATCCGCGTGATCGACTCGCACACAGGCGGCGAGCCGACGCGCGTCGTGGTCGCCGGCGGGCCGGAGCTGCCGCGCCTCCCGCTCGCCGAGCGGCGCGAGCTGCTGCGCCGCGAGCACGACTGGCTGCGCTCCGCGACGGTCCTCGAGCCGCGCGGCTCGGAGGTGCTGGTCGGCGCGCTGCTGTGCGAGCCGCTCGACCCGGCCGCGGCGGCCGGTGTCGTCTTCTTCAACAACGTCGGCTACCTCGGGATGTGCGGGCACGGGACGATCGGGCTGGTCGTGACGCTGGCCCACCTGGGACGGATCGGGCCGGGCCGGCACGCGATCGAGACGCCGGTCGGGACCGTGACCGCGGAGCTGCACGCCGACGGGACGGTCTCGGTCCGCAACGTGCCCAGCTACCGCTTCCGGCGCGCGGTCGCGGTCGACGTCGCCGGGTACGGGCGGATGACCGGCGACGTCGCCTGGGGCGGCAACTGGTTCTTCCTGGTCGCCGACCACGGGCAGCCGCTCGCGCTCGGCCACGTGGCGCGCCTGACCGACTGCGCGACGCGGATCCGCGAGGCGCTGGAGCGCGAGGGGATCACGGGCGAGGACGGCGCCGAGATCGACCACGTCGAGCTGTTCGCGCCGTCGGAGCGGGCCGACAGCCGGAACTTCGTGCTCTGCCCGGGGCTGGCCTACGACCGCTCGCCCTGCGGGACGGGGACCAGCGCCAAGCTGGCCTGCCTGGTCGCCGACGGCAAGTTGGCCCCGGGGCAGGAGTGGCGGCAGGAGAGCGTCGTCGGCAGCGTCTTCACCGGGAGCGTCGAGCTGGTCGACGGGGCGATCGTCCCGACGATCCGCGGCTCGGCGTTCGTGACGGCCGAGGCGACGCTGCGGCTCGACCCCGCCGACCCGTTCCGCCACGGGATCCGCCCGTGAGCGGTTCCCCTTCCCCCGACGCCCTCGTCGTCGGGGCGGGGATCGTCGGCGCCGCGTGCGCGTGGGAGCTGGCGCGGGCGGGGGTGCGGGTCTCGGTCCTCGAGGCCGGGCTGCCCGGCGGCGGCGCGACCGCGGCGGGGATGGGCCACGTCGTCGTGCTCGACGACAACGAGCCCGAGTTCCGCCTGGCGAAGCTCTCGCACGAGCTGTGGAGCGCGCTGGCGCCGGAGCTGCCCGCGGGGGCGGAGTTCACGCGGCCGGGGACGCTCTGGGTCGCGGCCGACGGCGAGGAGCTGGACGCGGCGGCGCGGCGCGCCGCGGCGTACGACTCGCGCGGCGTGGCGGCCGAGCTGCTGGACGCGCGGCAGTTGGCGGAGGCCGAGCCGGAGCTGCGGGACGGGCTGGCGGGCGGGCTCCTGGTGCGCGACGACGCGGTCGTCTACCCGCCGTGCGTCGTGCCGTGGCTGCTGGACGGCGCGCGACGCGCCGGCGCGCAGGTCGACGCCGGGCGGCGGGTCGCGGCGATCGAGGGGCGCGCGGTGCGCTGCGCCGACGGCGGGCGGCGCGAGGCGGCGTGGGTGGTGCTGGCGACCGGCGCGTGGGCGCCGGAGCTGGTCCCCGGGCTGCCGGTGCGGCGGCGCAAGGGGCACCTGGTCGTCACCGACCGTTACCCGGGGTTCGTGCGGCACCAACTGGTCGAGCTGGGCTACCTGAAGAGCGCGCACGGGACCGGGAGCGAGTCGGTCGCGTTCAACGTGCAGCCGCGGCCTTCGGGGCAGCTGCTGGTCGGGTCGTCGCGGCAGCTCGGCGTGGACGACGACGCCATCGACCACCGGCTGCTGTCGCGGATGCTGCGGCGCGCGCTGGAGTACCTGCCCGGCCTGGCGCGACGGCACGCGCTGCGGGCCTGGACCGGCTTCCGCGCCGCGACGCCCGACGGCCAGCCGCTGATCGGCCCGTGGCCCGGGCACGACGGGCTGCTGCTCGCGACCGGGCACGAGGGGCTGGGAATCACGACCGCTTTCGGGACCGCGTGGCTGGTCGCCGACATGGTCCTGGGGCGGCCGTCGCCGCTCCCGCGCGAGCCGTACCTGCCGGCGCGGCTCGCGGGGAGCGCGCCGTGAGCGCGCGCGTGACGCTGAGCGTCGACGGGCGCGCGGTCGCGGTCGCCGCGGGGGCGAGCGTCGCGGCCGCGATCGAGGCCGCGGGGGTCGCCGTCTTCCGGCACTCGGTCACCGGGACCGCGCGGGCCCCGCTGTGCGGGATGGGGATCTGCCAGGAGTGCCGGGTCACGATCGACGGCGAGCCGCACCGGCTGGCCTGCCAGACGGCGTGCGCGGAGGGGATGCGGGTCGAGACGGCGGCGGCCGGCGGGTCGCGGGGCGTCGGCCGGTGAGCGCGATCGCGACGGTGGACTGCGACGTGCTCGTCGTCGGCGCCGGGCCGGCGGGGCTGGCCGCGGCGGGTGCGGCGGCGCGCGCGGGCGCGGGCGTCGTCGTGCTCGACGACAACGCGGGGCCGGGCGGGCAGATCTGGCGAGGGGCGGGTGCCGGCGTCGCCGCTCCCGACGCCCGCGCGGCGGCGCCGTGGCTGGACGCGCTCGAGCACCCGCGCGTGCAGCCGCTCGCCGGCGCGCGGCTGTTCGCGCAGCCGGCGCCGGGGCTGGCGCTGGCCGAGACGCCGGCCGGGCCGCTCGCGGTGCGCCACGTGCGCGCCGTGCTCTGCCCCGGCGCGCGCGAGCTGTTCCTCCCCTTCCCCGGCTGGACGCTGCCGGGCGTCGCCGGCGCGGGTGGCCTCTCGGCGCTGGTCAAGTCGGGGACGCCGGTCGCGGGTCAGCGCGTCGTCGTCGCCGGCAGCGGGCCGCTGCTCTTCGCGGTCGCGCGCGAGCTGAAACGGCACGGCGCGCGCGTGCTGCTGATCGCCGAGCAGGCGCCGCGGGGGCGCGTGGCGCGCTTCGCGGCGGGGCTCTGGCGCTGGCCTGCGAAGCTGGCCGACGCGCTCGCGCACCGCGCGGCGCTCGCCGGCGTCCCCTACCGCACGGGGAGCTGGCCGGTCGAGGCGCTCGGCGGCGAGGCGCTGGCGGCGGTCCGCGTGAGCGACGGCCGTCGCGTGCGCGAGATCCCCTGCGACCGGCTCGCCTGCGGCTTCGGGCTGGTCCCGAACGCGGAACCCGCGCGGCTGTTCGGGTGCGCGATCGCGGCGGGCGGCGCGGTCGCGACCGGCGCGCGGCAGGAGACCTCGGTCCCCGGGGTCTTCGCGGCGGGCGAGGCGGCCGGGATCGCCGGGCTCGAGGCGGCGCTGGCCGAGGGGGCGATCGCCGGGCTGGCGGCGGCGGGCGCGGGCGAGATCCCGGCCGGCCCGCGGCGCGCGCGGGAGCGCGCGCGGGCGTTCGGCGCCGCGATCGCGCGGGCCTTCGCGCTGCGCGACGATCTGCGCGCGCTGGCGCGGCCGGAGACCGTGGTCTGCCGCTGCGAGGACGTGACGCGCGGCGCGCTCGCGGACCAGCCCGGCTGGCGCGCCGCGAAGCTGCACACGCGCTGCGGGATGGGACCCTGCCAGGGGCGCGTCTGCGGCCCGGCGGCGGAGTTCCTGTTCGGATGGGGAGCGGAGTCGGTGCGGCCGCCGGCCTTTCCGGTGCGTCTCGAGAGCCTGGCCGCGGCGGGCGAGGTCCCGCCGGGCGGCACGGAAGGACCCTGACGATGGCGACGATCTGGAAGGGCGTCCTGCCCGCGATCACGACCCCGTTCACGAAGAGCCTCGCGGTCGACCACGAGTTCCTGGCGCGCCACGCCGCCTGGCTGGTCGAGCACGGCGCGCGCGGGATCGTCGCGCTCGGCTCGCTGGGCGAGGGGGCGACGCTGTCGTTCGAGGAGAAGGCCGCCGTGCTGGAGACGCTGGCCGGCGCGCTCGGGCGGCGCGCGCCGCTGGTCGCGGCGGTCTCGGCGCTCTCGACCGCGGAGGCGGTGCGGATCGCGAAGACTGCCGAACGGGCCGGGTGCCGCGGCCTGATGATCCTGCCGCCCTACGTCTACTCGACCGACTGGCGCGAGATGAAGGCCCACGTCGCGGCGGTGCTCCGCGCGACCGGGCTGTCCTGCATGCTCTACAACAACCCGATCGCCTACCGCACCGACTTCGTGCCGGAACAGGTGGCCGAACTGGCGGAGGAGTTCCCGCAGCTCGCGGCGGTGAAGGAGTCGAGCGCCGACGTGCGGCGCGTGACGGCGCTGCGCGCGGTGCTGGGTGACCGGCTCGAGCTGGCGGTCGGCGTCGACGACCTGATCGTCGAGGGGATCGAGGCCGGCGCGGCCGGCTGGGTGGCGGGGCTGGTCAACGCGCTCCCCGTCGAGTCGGTGCGGCTGTTCGAGGCCGCGCGGCGCGGGCGGCGCGCCGAGGCCGACGCGCTCTACCGCTGGTTCCTGCCGCTGCTGCGGATGGACACGGTCCCGAAGTTCGTGCAGTTGATCAAGCTCTGCCAGGAGGTCGCCGGGATCGGCAGCGAGCGGGTCCGGCCGCCGCGCCTGGTACTGGCCGGCGCCGAGCGGCGGGCCGCGCTGGCGACGATCGAGGCGGCGCTCGCGGCGCGGCCGCGCTGAAGGGAAGGACGATGGCTCTGGAGGGGCTCTCGCTCGTCGGGTACTCGCGCGCGGCCGCTTCGGGCCGCGTGATCTTCGGCGTCGAACCGGGGACGGGCGCGGCGCTGGAGCCGCCGTACCACCTGGCCGGGGAGGAGGAGGTCGACCGCGCGGCGCGCCTCGCGGCACACGCGTTCGAGGCATACCGGGCCCGACCCGGCCGCGACCGCGCGGCGTTTCTCGAGGCGATCGCGGCCGGGCTCGAGGCGCGGGGCGACGCGCTCGAGGCCCGCGCCACGGCCGAGACGGCGCTCCCCGCGGCGCGGATCCGCGGCGAGCTGGGGCGGACCTGCGGCCAGCTCCGGATGTTCGCGGCGCTGGTCCGCGAGGGGTCGTGGGTCGACGCGCGGATCGACCGGGCGCAGCCCGCGCGCCAGCCGCTGCCGAAGCCGGACGTCCGCTCGATGCTGCGGGCGCTGGGGCCGGTCGCGGTCTTCGGGCCGTCCAACTTCCCGCTGGCTTTCACGGTCGCGGGCGGCGACACCGCGTCGGCGCTGGCGGCGGGCTGCCCGGTCGTCGTCAAGGCGCACTCGGCGCACCCCGGCACCTCGGAGCTGGCGGGGCTGGCGATCGTCGAGGCGGGGCGGGCCTGCGGGATGCCCGACGGTGTCTTCTCGCTGCTCTTCGGCGACGGGCCGACGGCCGGGCAGGCGCTGGTCCGGCACCCCGCGATCCGGGCGGTCGGCTTCACCGGCAGCCAGGCGGCGGGGCGCGCGCTGATGGATCTGGCCGCAGCGCGCCCCGAGCCGATCCCGGTCTTCGCCGAAATGGGAAGCCTCAACCCGGTCGTGATCCTGCCACGCGCGCTGGCCGCGCGCGGCGCCGCGATCGCGGTGGGGCTGCACGCCTCGGTGACGCTGGGGGTCGGGCAGTTCTGCACCAACCCGGGGCTGGTGCTGGTCGAGGCCGGGCCCGCCGCCGAGGCGTTCGCGGCCGACCTGGCCGCGCGCCTGGCCGCGACCGCGCCGGGGACGATGCTCTACGCCGACCTGCGCGCGGCCTACGCCGCGGGGATCGGGCGCCTGGCGGAACGCGGCGGGGTCGAGGCGCTGGCGCTGTCGGACCTCGACGCGGGGCCCGGGCGCTGCCGCGCGACGGCCGCGCTGTTCCGCGCCGACGCGGCGACCTTCCTGGCCGACGAAGCGCTGCGCGAGGAGGTCTTCGGGCCGGCGACGCTGCTCGTCGTCTGCCGCGACGCGGCGGAGCGGGAGCGGGTCGTGCGCGCGCTGGAGGGCCACCTGACGGCGACGGTCCACGGCGAACCGGAGGAGCTGGCGCAGCACCGGGAACTGCTCGCGCTGCTCGAGACCAAGGTCGGGCGGATCGTGATCAACGGCTTCCCGACCGGCGTCGAGGTCTGCCCGTCGATGGTCCACGGCGGGCCGTACCCGGCAGCGTCGGACGCCCGCTACACTTCGGTCGGTACGCGCGCGATCGCGCGCTTCGCCCGGCCGGTCTGTTACCAGGGCTTCCCCGACGCCGCGCTCCCGCCCGAGCTGCAGGACGCCAACCCGCTCGGCATCGCCCGCCTCGTCGACCCCCGGTAGGAGCGGCCCGCCATCACAGCCGCGCGACCAGCAGCTCCCGCGTGTAGACGAACTCCTTCGGCAGCGTGCTGTGGAGCTTCATGAACAGCTCCTCGTGCATCAGCACCTCGCGCCGCAGCTCCTCTTCGTGCGTCGCCTGGACCGCTTCGAACTCTGCCGGGCCGAAGTTCTTCAGCCCCGCCAGGTCGAAGTTCTCGACCAGCGGCATCCAGCCCAGGATCCCCTCCTCGGCCCCGACGCGGTAGTGGCAGCGGTCGACGATCCATTCCAGCACGCGCATGTTCTCGCCGAAGCCGGGCCAGAGGAACCGCCCCTCGCGATCCTTGCGGAACCAGTTGACGTGGAACAGGCGCGGCAGGTGCCGGATCTTCTTCCGCATGTCGATCCAGTGGCGGAAGTAGTCGCCCATGTTGTAGCCACAGAACGGGAGCATGGCCATCGGGTCGCGCCGGACCTGCCCGACGCTGCCGACCGCCGCGGCCGTCGTCTCGGACCCGATCGTGGCGCCGACGTAGACCCCCTGGACCCAGTTGAAGGCCTGGAAGACCAGCGGCATCGTGTCGCTGCGCCGGCCGCCGAAGACGATCGCGCTGATCGGCACCCCCTGCGGGTCGTCGACCTCCTGGGCCAGCGCCGGGTTGTTGTGCATCGGCGCGGTGAAGCGGCTGTTGGGGTGCGCGGCCGGTTCCTTGCTGTCGGGGGTCCAGCGCTGGCCGCGCCAGTCGAGGCACTCGGCCGGCGGCGGGCCATCCTTTCCCTCCCACCAGATGTCGCCGTCCGGCAGCAGCGCGACGTTGGTGAAGAGCGTGTCCTTCGCGATCGTGTCCATCGCGTTGGGGTTGCTCCTGCGGTTGGTGCCGGGGACGACGCCGAAGTAGCCGGCCTCGGGGTTGATCGCGTAGAGCCGGCCGTCGGGCCCGGGGCCAGCCGGAAAAGCGCTCCGGCGGGACCAGCATCGCGAAGTTGGTCTTGCCGCAGGCGCTGGGGAACGCCGCCGCGACGAAGGTCGACTCGCCGCGCGGCGAGGTGACCTTGAGGATCAGCATGTGCTCGGCCATCCAGCCCTCGTTGCGGGCCAGGTACGAACCGATGCGCAGCGCGAAGCACTTCTTCCCCAGCAGGACGTTCCCGCCGTAGGCGGAGCCGACCGAGATGATCGTGTTCTCGTGCGGGAAGTGCGCGATGATCCGGCGGTCGGGGTGGACGTCGAGCATCGCGTGAACGCCGCGGTTGAAGTCGTCGGAGTCGCCGAGCTGCCGCCACGCGACCTCGCCCATCCGCGTCATGATCCCCATGTTGAGCGCAACGTAGATCGAGTCGGTCAGCTCGATGCCGATCTTGGACATCGGTGAGCCGACGGGGCCCATGACGTAGGGGATGACGTAGAGCGTGCGACCGGCCATCGCGCCGTCGAGCAGGCCGTGGAGCGTCTCGAGCATCGCCTTGGGCGGGGCCCAGTGGTTGGTCGGACCGGCGCCGTCCTGCCCGTCGGTGCAGATGAAGGTGCACTGCTCGACGCGCGCGACGTCGTTCGGGTGGCTGCGGTGCAGGTAGCAGCCGGGCCACTTCTCCGGGTGGAGCGGGATCAGGATCCCGGCCGCGACGGCCTCCCGGGTCAGGGCGGCCTTCTCCTCGGCCGAGCCGTCGCACCAGTAGATCCGGTCGGGCCGGGTGCGGGTGGCGGTCTCCTCGACGAATCGCAGGACGGACGGGTTGGTCGTGTTGCAGCGCCCACGCTCGGCCATCGGGCCCTCCCGGCTCTCGCCGCTGGTGCGCGGGATTGTAGCCGCGCGGGGGCGCGACAGCCGGCGTCGGCCGGGGGAGAATGTGGGCATGCGACGCCTCCTCCGCCCCGCCGTCGTCCTTGTCCTGTTCGTTCCCGTCCTGCTCGCCGCCGGCGGGCTGGTAGCCGCCGCCGCGGCCGCCCCGCCGTCGACGCAGGCTGCGCCGGCGCCCGCTCCGGCGCCCGCGCCGGCCGCCCCGGCGCCGGCCGAGGCGCCCCCGGCCGAGACCGACCCGCCGGTCGCGCGCTGCCTCGTGCTGCTGAACCTGGCGACCGGCGAGACGGTGCTGCGGGAAGGGGGCGACCAGTGCGCCGAGCGCTTCTCCCCCTGCTCCACCTTCAAGATCCCGAACGCGTTGATCGGCCTGCAGACCGGCGTGCTCACCGACGAGAACACGACTTACAAGTGGGACGGTCACGACTACGGGCGCGAGGCCGCCAACCGCAACCAGACCCTGACCAGCGCGATCCAGAACTCGATCGTCTGGTACTTCCGCCGGGTCGCCGAGGAGATCGGGCCGCGCCGGATGCAGAACTGGCTCGACCGGATCGAGTACGGCAACCGCGACATCTCCGGCGGGCAGAAGAAGTTCTGGCTGATGTCCTCGCTCCTGATCTCCGCCGACGAACAGGTCGCCTTCATGGCGAAGCTCTACCGCAACGAGCTGACGTTCCGGCCCGAAGTGGCGGCGACGGTCAAGAAGATCCTCGTCAACTCCGACGAGAAGGGGGTCGTACTGAGCGGGAAGACCGGCTCGGGCGAGTGGTCCGACCGCCGGAAGCTGGGCTGGTTCGTCGGCCATCTCGAGGGGCCCAAGGGCGAGTACGTCTTCGCGGTGAACCTGGTCGGCGAGCAGGACGGGATCGACGGGCGCCGCGCGCGCGACGTCGCGAAGGAGATGCTGCGGGAGCGGGGGTTGCTGCCGTAGCAGCCCCGGAAAACCGGGGACAGCTACCGTAGGTCGCGGCTTGCCGGCTTACGGTAGCTGTCCCCGGTCTTCCGGTTCCGGCAGCCGGACCACGCTCAGCCGGAACTCGAAGCCGGGGAAGGCCGCGGGCCGGAACGGCGCGTGGTAGGCCGCGACGCTGCGCACGCGGTAGCTGCAGGATGTCGGGCTGGACGACGTTCCGATCGTCGAGGGTCACGTCCAGGGGGGCGTCGAAGACCTCCCCCAGGTCGTGCTCCCGGACGTGGGCGAGCAGGCGGAATTCGAGCTCGCGCGAAACCTCCTGGTGCCACCGGCTCGGCGACGGCGTCATGACCAGCTCCCCCTGGAGGAGCTGGTACCGCTGCCCGTCGTCGGGGAGCACGGCGTAATCCGCGGCGGTCAGCAGACGAGCGCGGCCCGGTTCCGACATGGCGGTCACTCCTCGCACGGAGGGTAGCGCGCGGGCCGGGGCGCGACGGCCCCGGCACCCGCCGGCCCGTCCCGCTGCGGCAACCGGGGAGATCGTACACCGCCCCCGCCGGCCTTTCCGCGCGCTGCGCCGGGGGCTACTCCTCGACGTCCTCCAGCTTCACGCCGCGCCCGGCCCGCAGGCTCGCCCGGGCCGCTTCGACGCGCGCGAGAAAGCGCGGGTCGTTCTCGAGCCGGTAGTCGAACCAATCGTCCTCGCTGGCAAAGCCGATCAGGACGCCCGCCGGCCGGCCGTGGCGCGTGATGACGATCTCCTCGGTTTCGGCAAGCCGGAGCACGCGGGAAAGGTCGTCCTTCGCTTCCGACAATGCGATCTTTCTCATGGCTCCTCGCCTTCCTCGGACAGCCAGCGGGCTGCCTCGGCCTTGGACACGATCGCGAGCACGTGGACCGCTCGCTTCGTGACGTCGTAGAAAACGCGCAGATCGCCGACGCGCAGCCAGTACTGGGGCCTGGACAACCCGCGAAGCCGCTTGATCCGGCTCCGGCTCGTCCTGCTCGGCTCGTGGCGCAGGTGGGCTTCCATCGCCTCTCGCACGGCCGCGCGCGGCACCGCTCCCAGCGCCTTGAGATCTTCCAGCGCCTCGGGAGACAGCACGATCTGGTAGCGCATTCTGGCTAGAATATAGCCAGATTCTGCTCGGGGCGTCAACCGGCTCCGCTCACGGAGCCTGCCCCCCCTCCGGCAGCCGGACCACGCTCAGCCGGAACTCGAAGCCGGGGAAGGCCGCGGGCCGGAACGGCGCGTGGTAGGCCGCGACGCTGCGCACGCGGTAGCTGGGTAGCTGTCGCCGGCCAGGACGTACTCCTCGATCGTCCGCGCCACGACGTCGACGATCCAGTAGTGCGTGACGTCGAAGCGGGCGTACAGTTCCAGCTTGCGGACGCGGTCGAGACGCACCGTTCCGGGCGAGAGGATCTCGACGCACAGGTCCGGCGCGCCAATGATCCGGCTGCCCTGCAGGATCCCGGCACGGGCCTTCGAGACGAACAGGATGTCGGGCTGGACGACGTTCCGATCGTCGAGGGTCACGTCCAGGGGGGCGTAGTAGACCTCCCCCAGGTCGTGCTCCCGGACGTAGTCCAGCAGGCGGAACTCGAGTTCCCGCGAGACCTCCTGGTGCCACCGGTTCGGCGACGGCGTCATGACCAGCTCCCCCTCGAGGAGCTGGTACCGTTGCCCGTCGTCGGGGAGCGCGGCGTAATCCGCGTAGGTCAGCAGACGAGCGCGGCCCGGTTCCGACATGGCGGTCACTCCTCGCACGGAGGGTAGCGCGCGGGCCGGGGCGCGACGGCCCCGGCACCCGCCGGTCCGTCCCGCTGCGGCAACCGGGGACATCGTACACCGCCCGGCTCGCGGTTCGCCCCGCCCGCGCTACCATGTCCCCCTCCCGGAGGTGCACGCGATGGGCATCGGCAACCCGATGGTCGACGAGAAGCTGGCGCAGGTCCCCCAGATCCTGAAGGAAACGGGCTTCGACGCCTGGCTGCTGTTTGCGCGCGAGTCGGCGACGCTGCACGACCCGTGCTTCGACCTGGTGGTCGGGCCGAACGTCACCTGGCAGTCGGCGTTCCTCCTGACGCCGCAGGGCGACCGGATCGCGATCGTCGGCAGCCTCGACAAGGCGAACCAGGAGATGCACGGGCACTACCCGGAGATCGTCGGCTACGTCGGTGGCGTGTCGGGCGAGCTGCGCAAGGTCCTGGAGCGGCTCGATCCGAAGCGGATCGCGATCAACCACTCCGTCAACGACACGATGGCCGACGGCCTGACGCACGGGATGTACCTGACGCTCGTCGCCGCGCTCGAAGGGACCCCTTACGCGGCGCGGCTCGAGTCGTCCGAGCGGATCGTCGCCGCGCTGCGCGGGCGCAAGTCGGCCAGCGAACGGGCGCGCATTGCCGACGCCTGCGCGCTGACCTGCGACATCTTCGACCGGCTGACGCCGCGCCTGCACGCGGGGCAGACCGAGAAGCAGGTCGCGGCGCTGATCTGCGAGGAGATGGACCGGATCGGCGGGCTGACGCTGGCCTGGGATCCCGACCACTGCCCCGCCGTTTTCACCGGCCCGGAGTCGGCCGGCGCGCACGCCGGTCCGACCGACCGGCCGATCGAGCCCGGGCACGTGATGAACGTCGACTTCGGCGTCAAGAAGGACGACTACTGCTCGGACCTGCAGCGCACCTGGTACTTCCTGCGCCCGGGCGAGACCGCCGCGCCGTCCGCGGTGCAGCGCGGCTTCGAGACGATCGTCGAGTCGATCCGCGCGGCGAAGGCGTTCCTGAAGCCGGGGGTCAAGGGGGTCGAGGCCGACGCCGTCGCGCGCTCGTACATCACCGACCGCGGCTACCCCGAGTACCCGCACGCGCTGGGCCATCAGATCGGCCGCACCGCGCACGACGGCGCCGGGCTGCTCTGCCCGCGCTGGGAGCGCTACGGGACGCTGCCCGACTCGGTCGTCGAGAGGGACCAGTGCTACACGATCGAGCCGCGGCTGCCGATCGAGGGGCACGGGATCGCGACCTGCGAGGAGATCGTGGCGGTCACGGCCGACGGCGCGGAGTGGCTGTCGCGGCCGCAGGACCGGCTGTACCTGGTGAAGTGAACGGGCCGACCCACCCGCTTCACCGCCGCCGTTGCGACGTCGCATGGGCGTCTTGACGCGATCCTGACGCCCCGCCTCACCTTCCTGACAACCTGCTGACGCCCTCCCGGGCTATACCTGACGGTGCCTGCTGGAAGGAGGGCGCCGTGGCGGACCTCGTCTTCATCGCACTGATCGTCGGCTTCTTCGCGCTGGCCTGGGGCTTCCTGGTCGTCTGCGACCGCTCGCGGGAATCGTCCCGATGATCCTGCTGCTTGCCCTCGCCCTCGCGATCGCGCTCGCCGGCTACCTCGTCTGCGCGCTGCTCGTGCCGGAGCGGTTCTGATGAACGCCAACGGCGTGCTGCAGATCGCGCTCTACCTGGTCGTGTTGACGGCGTGCAGCCGGATGCTCGGCCGCCCGATCGCGCGCGCTCTCGACGGGGAGCGGTCGTGGCTGACGCGCGCTCTCGGGCCGCTCGAGCGGCTCGTCTACCGGCTCGCCGGCGCCGACCCGGCTCGCGAGATGACGTGGATGGAGTACGCGCTCGCCTTCCTGCTGTTTAACGCCGCCGGGACGATCGCGCTCTACGCGCTGCTTCGTGTGCAGGGGTTCCTGCCGCTCAACCCCGACCTGCTCCCGGGGCTCTCGCCCCACCTCGCCTTCAACACCGCGACGAGCTTCGCCACCAACACCAACTGGCAGTCCTACGGCGGCGAGACGACGATCAGCGCCCTCGGCGCGATGCTGGGGCTGACGGTCCAGAACTTCGTCTCGGCGGCCGCGGGGATCGCGGTCCTGCTGGCCCTGGTCCGCGGGATCGTGCGCCGCTCCGCGGGGACGATCGGCAACTTCTGGGCCGACCTGGTGCGGGGCTCGCTCTACGTGCTGCTGCCGCTGTCGCTGCTGCTCGCGGTCGCGCTCGTCTCGCAGGGGGTGGTCCAGACCCTCGCGGGGAGCCTCGACGTCCCGCTGCTCCAGCCGGCGGCCGACGCCCAGGGCCAGCCCGTCGTCAGCCAGAGGCTCGCGCTGGGCCCCGTGGCCTCCCAGATCGCGATCAAGCAGCTCGGCACGAACGGCGGCGGCTACTACAACGTCAATTCGGCCCACCCCTTCGAGAACCCGACCCCGCTGTCGAACTTCCTCGAGCTGCTGGCGATCTTGCTGATCCCGGCGGCGCTCTGCTTCAGCTTCGGGCACTGGGTGAAGGAAGTGCGCCAGGGCTGGGCTCTGTACGCGGCGATGCTCGTGCTGCTCGGCCTGTTCCTCGCGCTCGCGGCCTGGTCCGAGGCGCAGCCGAACCCGGGGCTGGCCGGCCTCGGCGTCGACGAGGCGGCCGCGGCCGGAAACCCGGGCGGCAACATGGAGGGGAAGGAGGTCCGCTTCGGGATCGCCGGCTCGGCGACCTGGGCCGCGGCGACGACCGCCGCGTCGAACGGCTCCGTCAACTCGATGCACGACTCCTTCAACCCGCTCGGGGGCCTGGCGGCGATGACGCTGATGGCGCCCGGCGAGGTGGCCTTCGGCGGCGTCGGTTCGGGCCTCTACGGGATGCTGCTGTTCGTGATCGTCACGGTCTTCATCTCCGGGTTGATGGTCGGCCGGACGCCCGAGTACCTGGGCAAGAAGATCGAGTCGTACGAAACCAAGATGGCCGCGCTCGGGATCCTCGTCTCGCCGATCGCGGCCCTGGTCGGGACCGCCGTCGCGGTCTCGACGGCGGCCGGAGCCGCGGGGGTGGCGAACCCCGGACCGCACGGCTTCAGCGAGATCCTCTACGCCTTCCTCTCCGCCGCCAACAACAACGGCAGCGCCTTCGCCGGCCTCTCGGCGAACGCCCCGTTCTACGACACGGCGCTCGGCCTGTGCATGCTCTTCGGCCGGTATTTCATCGTCGTCCCGGTGCTGGCGATCGCGGGCTCGCTGGCCGCGAAGAAGTTCGTTCCACCGAGCACCGGGACGCTGCCGACCCATACGCCGCTGTTCGTGACGCTGCTGGTCGGCGTCGTCCTGATCGTGGGCGCGCTCAACTTCGTCCCGGCCTTCGCCCTGGGACCGATCGTCGAGCAGCTCCAGCTCGTCTCCGCGGGGCACTGACGATGCGAGCGACCGGCAAGGCTCGACCGCTGTTCGACCCGCCGCTCCTTTGGCGCGCCCTGCGCGACGCCCTGGTGCGGCTCAACCCGGCGTACCAGCTCCGGAACCCGGTGATGTTCGTGACCGAGGTCGTCGCGCTGGTCACGCTGCTCCTGTTCGCGCTCGCGGTCCTCGGCCGCGGCGAGGCGTCCGCCGGGTTCACCTTCGCCGTGTCGGCCGGGCTCTGGCTGACGGTCTACTTCGCGAACATCGCGGAAGCGCTGGCCGAAGGGCGCGGCAAGGCGCAGGCCGAATCGCTCCGCGCGAGCCGCCGGGAGGTCGTCGCGAAACTGCTCCCCGCCGGCGACCGGCGGGCGGCTCCGCAGCCCGTTCCGGGGACCGCGCTCCGCGCGGGCCAGGTCGTGCTGGTCGAGGCCGGCGACACGATCCCGGGCGACGGCGAGATCGTCGAGGGGATCGCCAGCGTCAACGAGAGCGCGATCACCGGGGAGAGCGCGCCCGTCATCCGCGAGAGCGGCGGCGACCGCAGCTCGGTGACCGGCGGGACGCGGGTCCTCTCGGACTGGATCGTCGTCCGGATCACCGCCAACGCAGGCGAGACGTTCCTGGACCGGATGATCGCCCTGGTCGAGGGGGCGCGGCGCCGGAAGACGCCGAACGAGATCGCGCTGCACATCCTGCTCGTCGCGCTGACGCTGGTCTTCCTGGTCGTCGTGGCGACGCTCCGGCCGTTCTCGGCCTACGCCGCCACCGTCGCCGGACAGGGCGTCCCGGTGACCCTGACCGCCCTGGCGGCGCTGCTGGTCTGCCTGATCCCGACGACGATCGGCGGCCTGCTGTCGGCGATCGGGATCGCCGGGATGGACCGGATGATCCAGGCCAATGTCATCGCCACGTCGGGCCGCGCGGTCGAGGCGGCCGGCGACGTCGACGTCCTGCTGCTCGACAAGACCGGGACGATCACGCTCGGCAACCGCCAGGCCGCGGCGTTCCTCCCCGCCGCCGGCGTGAGCCCGCGCGAGCTCGCCGACGCTGCGCAGCTGGCGTCGCTGTCGGACGAAACGCCCGAGGGGCGCAGCATCGTCGTGCTGGCCAAGGAGCGGTACGCCCTGCGCGAGCGGGAGGTCCACGCACTGGGCGCGCAGTTCGTTCCGTTCAGCGCGCAATCCCGGATGAGCGGGGTCGACCTGGACGGGCGCAGCATCCGCAAGGGCGCGGCCGACGCGGTCGAGGCCTGGGTCCGCGAGCAGGGCGGAATCCTGCCGCCCGAAGTCCGGAGCGCGGTGGAGCTGGTCGCCCAGCGCGGCGCCACGCCGCTGGTCGTCGCCGACGGCGCGCGCGTGCTGGGCGTGATCGAGCTGAAGGACATCGTCAAGGGCGGGATCAAGGAGCGGTTCGCCGAGCTGCGCCGGATGGGGATCCGCACCGTAATGATCACCGGCGACAACCCGCTGACCGCGGCCGCGATCGCCGCCGAGGCGGGCGTCGACGACTTCCTGGCCCAGGCGACGCCGGAGACAAAGCTGCGCCTGATCCGCGACCAGCAGGCCGGCGGGCGGCTGGTGGCGATGACCGGCGACGGCACGAACGACGCCCCGGCCCTGGCCCAGGCCGACGTCGCCGTGGCGATGAACAGCGGCACGCAGGCGGCCAAGGAGGCCGGCAACCTGGTCGACCTCGACTCCAACCCGACGAAGCTGATCGAGATCGTCGAGATCGGCAAGCAGATCCTGATCACGCGCGGCGCGCTGACGACCTTCAGCATCGCCAACGACGTGGCCAAGTACTTCGCGATCATCCCCGCGGTCTTCGCCGGGACCTGGCCGGCGCTCGGAGCGCTCGACGTCATGCGCCTGGCCACGCCGGAGAGCGCGATCCTCTCCGCCGTGATCTTCAACGCGCTGATCATCGTGGCGCTCGTCCCGCTGGCGCTGCGCGGCGTGCGCTTCCGCCCGATGGCGGCCGGCGCGCTGCTGCGCCGCAACGTCCTGATCTACGGGCTGGGGGGGCTCGTCGTCCCGTTCCTCGGGATCAAGGCGATCGACCTCCTGCTCGTCGCGCTGCACCTGGTCTGAGGAGCCTGCCGTGGGCCGCGAACTGAAGGTCTCGCTCGCGATGCTGCCGGTGCTGGCGATCGTCACCGGCGTGATCTACCCGCTGGTCGTGACCGGCATCGGGAGGCTGGTCTTCCCGCGCGCGGCGGCCGGCAGCCTGATCGAGCGCGACGGCCGGGTCGTCGGCTCGCGCCTGATCGGCCAGCCGTTCGACGACCCGCGCTACTTCTGGGGCCGCCCCTCGGCAACGGGTCCGATCGCGTACAACGCGGCGGCGTCGGCCGGCTCGAACCTCGGCCCGACCAACCCCGCGAGGATCGAGGCGGTCCGGGCGCGGGTCGAGGCGCTCCGGGCCGCGGACCCGGGCCAGGCGGCGCCGATCCCGATCGATCTCGTGACCGCGTCAGGGAGCGGGCTCGACCCCGACATCAGCCCGGCGGCGGCGGCCTTCCAGGTCCCGCGCGTCGCGCGGTCCCGCGGGCTGGACGAGGACATCGTGCGGCAGGTGGTGGCGGCGGCGACGCGGGAGCGCGACCTGGGCCTGCTCGGCGAGCCTCGCGTGAACGTGCTGGCGCTCAACCTCGCCCTCGACGAGCGGGATGCGGCGAAGCCGGCGGCAGGGCACTGACCACCGCCGGCGCCCCCGCGGCGCCGGCGGCGTTAGCATGGAAGGGCCGCGACCGACCGATGACGAACGACACCCCCCGCCCCGATCCCGATGCCCTCCTCGCGCGGGTGCACGAGGAAGAAGGGCGCAGCGCGCGTGGCCGGCTGAAGATCTTCCTCGGCATGTCGGCCGGGGTCGGAAAGACCTACGCCATGCTGCAGGGGGCACAGGAGCGCCGTGCGCTGGGCCTGCCGGTGCTCGTGGGCTGGGTCGAGACGCACGGCCGGGCGGAGACCGAGGCGCTGCTCCTGGGCCTCGAGCGGCTCCCGCCGCGGCCGGTCGCCTACCGCGGCGTCACCCTCTCGGAGTTCGACCTCGACGGCGCGCTCGCGCGGCGTCCCGCGCTGATCCTCGTCGACGAGCTGGCGCACACCAATGCCCCGGGCAGCCGGCACGCCAAGCGCTGGCAGGACGTGGCCGAGCTGCTCCAGTCCGGGATCGACGTCTGGACGACGCTCAACGTGCAGCACCTCGAGAGCCTGAGCGACGTCGTCGCGCAGATCACGGGAGTGCCGGTCCGCGAGACGCTTCCCGACACCTTCGTGCGCCAGGCGGACGAGATCGAGCTGATCGACCTCCCGCCGGACGAGCTGCTGCAGCGGCTGCGCGACGGCAAGGTCTACCTGCCGGAGACCGCCGGCCGCGCGCTGGAGCAGTTCTTCCGCAAGGGAAACCTGATCGCGCTGCGCGAGCTGGCGCTGCGCACGACCGCCGACCGGGTCGACGCCCAGATGCAGGTCTGGCGCCGCTCGGAAGCCCGCGAGACGACCTGGCCGGTGACCGAGCGCCTGGTCGTCAGCATCAGCTCGAGCCCGTCGGCCATGCAGATCGTCCGCGCCGGGAGCCGCATGGCCGCGCGGCTTCGCGCCGAGTGGACCGTCGTCTGGGTCGACACGCCTCGGCAGCAGGCGCTTCCCCCGGCGGACCGCGAGTACGCCCCGAACGCCCTGCGCCTGGCCGAGAGCCTCGGCGGCGAGACGGTCCGGCTGGACGGCCACGACCCGGTCGAGGAGCTGCTGGCGTACGCGCGGCGTCGCAACGCGACCCGGATCCTGGTCGGGAAGCCCGGCCGCTTCTGGTGGCGCGACCGGCTGCTCGGCTCGTTCGTCGACGAGCTGGTACGACGCAGCGGGGAGATCGACGTCAGCGTCGTGTCCGCGAGCGCGGAGCCGCCGCCGGGCGCGGCGCCGGCGCCGGCGTCCCCGGCCGTCCCGCCGCTCGGCTGGCGCCGCTACGGCGGGGCCGCGATCGCGGTGGCGCTCACCACGCTGGCCGCCCACTTCGCGTCGCCGTTCCTCCCGCACTCGAGCATCGCAATGCTGTACCTGCTCGGGGTGGCCGCGGTGGCCGCGCGCTGGGGGCGCGGGCCGGCCGCGCTGGCGTCGCTGCTGGGGGTCGCGGCGTTCGACTTCTTCCACGTGCCGCCGTTCCTCACCTTCGCCGTCGCGGACTCCGAGTTCATCGTCACCTTCGTGGTGATGCTGGTGATCGGGCTCCTGATCGGCACGCTCACCGCGCGGATCCGGGACCAGGCTCTGGCCGCGCGACGCCACGAGCAGGAAGCGGTGGCGCTC
This sequence comes from Acidobacteriota bacterium, assembly GCA_025456425.1. Taxonomy (GTDB): domain Bacteria; phylum Acidobacteriota; class Polarisedimenticolia; order J045; family J045; genus JALOKP01. The sequence continues at coordinate 24,858 of JALOKP010000086.1, forward strand.
TACTCGCTCAGCCGGGAGTTGGCCGCCACGGGTCCTGCGCCCGAACTGGCGACGGCGGCGGCGCGGCGGATCGGCGCGCTGTTCGAGCGGCCGGCGGCGATCTTCCTGCCGGACGATGACGGCCGCCTCGCGCTGGCCGAGGGGACGCGCGACCCGGCGCTCACCTCGGACGACGAGCGGGCGGTCGCGACGTGGGCCTTCCAGCACGCCCAGCGCGCGGGCTGGGGCACCGACACCCTTCCGGGCGCGGCCGCCGTCCACCTCCCGCTGGCCACCGCGCGCGGGGCCGTGGGCGTGCTGGCGCTGCTCGCGCCCGCCGACCGGCGCCCGCTGCGACCGGACCAGGTGCACCTGCTCGAGGCCTTCGGCAACCAGCTCGCCCTGGCGCTCGAGCGCGAGCGGCTCGCGGCGGAGGCCGAGCGCGCACGGCTGCGCGCCGAGGCCGAGCGGCTGCAGAGCGCGTTGCTCAGCTCCGTCTCGCACGACCTGCGCACCCCGCTGGCCTCGATCACGGGCGCGGCCAGCACGCTGCTCGAGCCGGACCCGGCGCTTCCCCCGGCGGCGCGCCGCGAGCTGACCGAGATGATCTACGACGAGGCCGAGCGCCTCGCGCGGCTGGTCGGCAACCTGCTCGACATGACGCGCCTGGCGTCCGACTCGCTAGCGCCGCGGCGGGAGTGGCAGTCGCTCGAGGAGATCGTCGGCGCGGCGATCCACCGGCTGGGCCGGCGGCTGGATGGGCGCGAGCTGCAGCTCGACCTGCCGGCCGAGCTGCCGCTGATCGCGGTGGACGGCGTCCTGTTCGAGCAGGTGCTGATCAACCTGGTCGAGAACGCGGTGCGCTACACGCCCCCCGGGACACCGATCACGATCGCCGCCCGCGCCGACGGGGCGTCGCTCGAGCTGAGCGTGGCGGACCGCGGCCCGGGGCTCGAGCCGGGGGAGGAGCGGGAGATCTTCGAGAAGTTCCGGCGCGGGGCGGCGGGACGGGAGACGCGCGGCGCCGGGCTGGGGCTGGCGATCTGCCGCGGGATCGTCGAGGCGCACGGCGGGACGATCGCGGCCGGGAATCGCCCCGGCGGGGGGGCCCTGTTCCGGATCCGGCTGCCCCTCGAAGCCCCCCCGCGCGTACCATGAGCCCATGAGCGCGACCCCGCCCGTCGTCCTGCTGATCGAGGACGACCCGCAGATCCGGCGGTTCCTCCGCGCGTCGCTCGGCGCGCACGGCTACGAGCTCGTCGAGGCCGTGACGGGACGGGATGGGCTGGCGCAGGCGGCTGCGCGGACCGTCGACGTCGTGCTGCTCGACCTGGGCCTGCCCGACACCGACGGCCTCGAGGTGACGCGACGGCTGCGCGAGTGGTCGCTGGTCCCGATCCTCGTGATCTCGGCGCGCGGGCAGGAGGCCGACAAGGTCGCGGCGCTCGACGCCGGCGCGGACGATTACCTGACCAAGCCGTTCTCGCTGCCGGAGCTGCTGGCGCGCCTGCGCGCCGCGCGCCGCCGCGCCGCCCAGGCCGCGCCGGGGCAGGACGAGCCGGTCTACGTCGTCGGCGAGCTGCGCGTCGACGTGGCCCGCCACCAGGTCGTCGCGGGCGGGCGCGAGATCCACCTGACTCCGACGGAGTTCAAGCTGCTGGCGTTGCTCGCGCGCAACGCCGGCCGCGTTCTGACGCACCGGCAGCTGTTGAAGGAGGTCTGGGGGCAGGCCTACCTGGACAACACCCACCACCTGCGGGTCCAGATGCACGGGCTGCGGCACAAGCTCGAGCCGGAGCCGGCGCGGCCGCGCTACCTGCTCACCGAGCCGGGGGTGGGCTACCGCCTGCAGGCGGAGTGAGC
>JALOKP010000199.1 GCA_025456425.1 Acidobacteriota bacterium
GCCTACGACTTCGTCACCAAGCCCTGCCGGATCGACCAGCTCGACGCGCTGATCCGCGGCGCGGCGCGCAAGCGCGAGCTGGCCCGCGAGAACGACCGCCTGAAGCGCCGCGAGGAGCACCGCGATCCCTCGCCGCTGGCCCACGGCTGGAACTCGCGCGCGATGGTCCCGGTGCTGCGGCTGATCGACCGGCTCGCGCCGTCCGACCTGCCGGTGCTGATCCTGGGGCCGTCCGGCGTCGGGAAGGAACTGGTCGCGCGCGAGATCCACCGCCGGAGCCGCCGCACCAACGGGCCGTTCGTCGACCTCAACTGCGCCGCGATCCCCGACACGCTGCTGGAGAGCGAGCTGTTCGGCCACGAGAAGGGGTCGTTCACCGGCGCCGCCACCAGCCGCGCGGGACTGATGGAAGCCGCCGACGGCGGGACGCTGTTCATGGACGAGGTCGGCGAGCTGACACCCGGGCTGCAGGTCAAGCTGCTGCGGGTGCTCGAGACGATGAGCTTCTTCCGCGTCGGCGGGCGCAAGAAGGTGCAGGTCGACGTGCGGCTGGTCGCCGCGACCAACCGCGACCTGTCGACCGAGGCCCAGACCGGCCGCTTCCGTCCCGACCTCTACTACCGGATCAACGCCGGCACGATCCCCGTCCCCCCGCTCGCCGAGCGGGTCGAGGAGGTTCAGCCGCTGGCGGCCGCCTTCCTGCGCGCGATCGACCCGCGGCTGGTGCTGGGGCCGGCGGTGCTGGAGGCGCTCAGCGTCTACTCCTGGCCCGGCAACGTGCGCGAGCTGCGCAACGTGATCGAGCGCGCGGCGCTCCTGGCCCGCGACGGGATCATCCGGCTGGAGGATCTGCCGCGCGAGATCGTCGCGCCGCCGGCGCGGCCGCTCGCCGTGGCGCGCGACGCCGGCTGGGGTGGCGTCTCGCCCTACGGGACCTCGCCCTACGGGGCGTCGCCCTATGGGACGTCGCCCGTGCCGCCGCCGATGCACGACTCCGGCGCGCACCCCGGCGCGCACGCCGGCTCGCTGGTCGACATCGAGCGCCAGCGGATCCTCGAGGTGCTGGAGAGCACCCGCTGGCACCGCGGGCGCGCGGCCGACATCCTGGGGATCTCGGTCCGCACGCTGTACCGCAAGATCAAGGCCTTCGGGCTCGACCGCGAGGGGGTCCCCTTGGGCTGACGGGGATCCGGGGGGCTGCTAGAATCCACGCTCCACCCCGGGACCCGCAAACGACCCCCAAGGAGCCCCCATGGACACCGCGTCGCGCAAGATCGTCCTCGAGGCCGTCAAGACCGCGATCATCACCGAGCTGCGTGGCTACGAGGTCTACAAGGCCGCCGCCGAGCGCGCCACCGACCCGGCCGCGAAAGAGATGTTCAGGTCGCTGGCCGAGGACGAGAAGCACCACAAGGACTTCCTCGAGACCAACTTCCGCTCGCTCTGGGAAAAGGGCGAGTGGGCGATGCCGGCGACGCCGGAGAACCTCTCGCCGCTGGACCACTCCGAGATCCTGACGCCGTCGTTCCTGCAGCGCGTCAAGGGGGGCGACTTCGAGATGGCCGTCGTCGCGGCCGGCGCGGAGCTCGAGCGCTCGGCGATCCACTTCTACAAGGATGCCGCGACCCGCTGCCCCGACGAGGAATCGGCGAAGGTCTTCCGCTTCCTCGCGGAGTGGGAGGCCGGGCACCTCGAGACGCTGGTCGACCTCGAGCGCCAGATGCGCGACTCGTGGTTCGCGGAGCAGGGATTCAGCCCGTTCTAGGCCGGGCTGCCGCGATGGGCGAGGCCGGCGCGAAGGACAAGCTTTTCCTCTTTGACGGGACCTACGCCGTCTTCCGCGCCTTCTTCGCGATCCAGGGGCTGCGCGCCGCCGACGGCACGCCGACGGGCGGCGTCTTCGGCTTCGTCAACACCTTCCGCAAGACGCTGCGCGAGAACCAGCCGCTGCACTTCGGCGTCGCCTTCGACGTCGAGGGGCCGACCCACCGCGACGAGATCTTCGAGGACTACAAGGCCAACCGACCCGAGCCGCCCGACGACCTGGTCCCGCAGTTCGGGCTGGCGATGGAGGCGGCGGCCGCCCTGGGGTGGCCGGTCCTGACCGCCCCCGGCTTCGAGGCCGACGACGTGCTGGCGACGCTCGCACGCGAGGCCAAGGCCCGCGGGCTGGACGTCGTGCTCGTCACCGCCGACAAGGACCTCTACCAGCTCGTCGACGAGGACGTGGTGGTCCTCAACCCGGCGAAGGACGACCGGATCCTCGACGCCGCGGGGGTGCTGGAGGTCTTCGGCGCGCGGCCCGACCAGGTCGTGGACGTGCTGTCGCTGATGGGCGACGCCACGGACAACGTCCCGGGCGTCCCGGGCGTCGGCGAGAAGACCGCCAAGGCGATGATCGGTCGCTACGACACGCTCGACGCGGCGCTCGAGCGGGCGCGGCTGTTCCGCGCGGTGTGGCAGGCGAAGGAGAGTGCGCTGGCGGCGCTGGACGCGGGCGGCGCAGGCGACGCAGCGGAGCTGGACGCCGCGCTCGCAGCGCTCGTGCCGGCGGCTCGCGAGCTGGCCGCGCTCGAGGAACGGCTCGGTGGCGACGAGGCGGCCGAGCTCGTTGCTCGCTTCTCCGCCGCCGCGGCGCTCACGCCGGCGACCCCCGCGCGCGCCCTCAAGAAAGCCCTGAAGGAGCTGGAGAGCAAGACGCAGCCGAAGGTCTGGCTCTCGCTCGCCGACCACGAGGACGCCGCGCGCTTCTCGAAGCAGCTGGTCACGGTCCGCGACGACGCGCCGGTCGGGCTCGACCTGGACCGGATGCGCGCCGGCCACGAGGACCGCGCCGCCGCGGCGGCGCTCTTCCGCCGGCTCGGTTTCCGGACGCTGCAGCGCGAGTTCGAGTCAACGGAAGAGCCGGCGCCGGAGCCGTCCGCCGCCGCGCCTCCGGCTCCCGCCGCGGCCGCACCCCCGGCCCCGCCGTCTGCGCCGGGGCTCTTCGACGCGCCGCCGGTCCCCGCGCCCGCGGCCGACCCGGGCCCCGCGCCGCTCGGCGCGTCGCTCGACGTCGCGGTCCTCGACGACCTCGCCGCCCTGGGGCGGCTCACCAGGACGCTCGCCGCCGCGCGCCCGCTCGCGGTCGACACCGAGACCGACTCGATCGTCGCGCGCGCCTCGCACCTGGTCGGCGTCTCGCTGGCCTGGAGCGACGCCGGCGGCGCGTACCTCCCGGTCGGCCACAGGACGGGCGAGCCGCAGCCCGCCTGGGAGGACGCCCGCCCCCTGCTGGCGACGGTGCTCGAGGACCCGAAGGTCCCCAAGGCCGGCCAGAACCTCAAGTACGACCGCGCCGCGCTGCGCGCCGCGGGCGTCGTCGTGCAGGGGATCGTCTTCGACACGCTGATCGCGGCCCAGCTGCTCGACCCCGGCCGCACCACGAGCCACCGCCTGGACGACCTCGCGACGCGCTACCTGGGACTTGGGATGATCCCCTACAGCGAGGTCTCGCGGAGCGGCGGCGCCGAGACGACGCTCGACCAGGTCGCCGTCGCCGCCGTGGCCCGCTACGCCGTCGAGGATGCGGTCGTGGCGCTGCGCCTGGTCGCGCCGCTCGAGGCCAAGCTGCGCGAGGAGGGGCTCTGGCCGCTCTTCGAAGAGATCGAGATGCCGCTCGTCCCGATCCTGGAGGAGATGGAGCACCACGGCGTCCGGATCGACGTGGACCGGCTCGCGGCGATGGGTCGCGAGATCGACGCCGAGATGGCGCGGCTCGAGGGCGAGATCTTCGAGCTGGCCGGCCACCCCTTCAACGTCAACTCGCCGCCGCAGCTCCGGACCGTGCTGTTCGACGAACTGAGGCTCCAGCCGACCGGGCGCAAGACGACCAAGACCAAGGCCCACTCGACCAGCCAGGAGGACCTCGAGGCGCTGGCCGAGGACCACCCGCTGCCGGCCAAGGTGCTCGACTACCGCGAGCTGGCGAAGCTCAAGGGGACCTACGTCGACACGCTGCCGAAGCTGGTCGACCCGCAGGACGGCCGGGTCCACACCCTGTTCAACCAGCTCGGCGCCGCGACCGGCCGCCTCTCCTCCTCCGACCCGAACCTCCAGAACATCCCGATCCGCACCCCGATCGGCAAGCGGATCCGCGAGGCCTTCGTCCCCGAGCCCGGCGCGGTCTTCGTCTCCGCCGACTACTCGCAGATGGAGCTGCGCATCCTGGCCCACCTCTCGGGCGACCCCGCGCTGATCGAGGCCTTCCGGCGCGACCTGGACATCCACCGCTACACCGCGGCGCTGGTCTCGGGCGTGCCGCTCGAGGCGGTCACCGTCGAGATGCGCTCGCGCGCCAAGGCGGTCAACTTCGGGATCATCTACGGGATGTCGGAGTTCCGGCTGGCGCGCGAGCAGGGGATCTCGCGCGACGACGCGCGCGAGTTCATCGCG
>JALOKP010000200.1 GCA_025456425.1 Acidobacteriota bacterium
CCCTGGCGCGAGACCGCCAACATCCGCGACGGCTCGCGCTTCACGGCCGACATGGCGGTGCAGAACTTCTGCGGCGACGCCTTCCGCGGCGCGACCTGGGTCAGCCTGCACAACGGCGGCGGGGTCGGCTGGGGCGAGGTGATCAACGGCGGCTTCGGGATGCTGCTCGACGGCACCGCCGACGCCGCGCGGCGCGCCGCGTCGATGCTCTCGTGGGACGTGACGAACGGCGTCGCGCGCCGGGCCTGGGCCCGCAACGAGGGGGCGATCTTCGCGATCCGCGAGGCGATGGAGGCCGACCCGCGACTGGCGGTGACGCTGCCCCAGGCCGCCTCGCCGGAACTGGTGGCGGACGCGCTGCGCGGCGCGGGCCTGCTGTAGCCCGGCCCGCGCGGGACCCCGGGGGAGGCGCGCCGTGGGCGCGGAGGATCGGTTCGTCGCGGTCGCGGTCCCGGCCCCGCTGCTGGCGGCGTTGACCTACCGCGTCCCGGAGCCGCTGGCCGGCGCGCTCGAGCCGGGCACCCGGGTCCGCGTTCCACTCGGCAAGCGCTCCGTGGTCGGGGTGGTGCTCGGAGCGAGTGGCCCGCCGCCCGCAGGGATCGCCGCCCGGGACGTCGCCGCGGCGCTCGACCCGCCCGGCCGCCCGGCGCTCCCGCCCGACGTGCTGGCGACGCTGCGCTGGACCGCCGACTACTACCTCGCACCCCCCGGGGAGACGCTGCGGGCGGCGCTGCCGGCGGCCGTCGCGCCGCGCGAGCGCGGCGTCGCGACCCTCACCGCGGCGGGCCGCGACGCGGCCCGCGATCCGGCCGCACCGGCGGCGCTGCGCTGGCTCGCGTCGCGCCCCGGCGGGCGCTCGCGCAGCGAGGCGCTCGAGGCCCGCGCCGCCAGCCGTGCGGAGCTGCGCCGGATGGTCGAGGCCGGATTCGTCGCGCTCGAGCGCGAGAGCGGACCGGCGCGCGGCGCGGCCCCGGAGCGCCGGCTGGTCGAGCCAGCGGCCGAGGTGCGGGCCGCGCCCGAGGGGGCGCTGGCCGCGCTCGAGAAGACCCCCGCGCGCCGCCGCGTGCTGGCCGCCGCGCTGGAGGCAGAGGGACCGCGCCGGCCGTCCGAGCTGGCACAGCAGGCGGGGAGCGGCCTCGCCGCCGTCCAGGCGCTGGTCGCTGCCGGCCGGCTGGTCGAGCGCTTCGAGGCGGTCCCCGCGCCGCCGGTGCCGGAAGCGGGATTCCCCGTTGCACCGCCGCCGGCGCTGACCCCCGACCAGGCCGCCGCGGTCGCGCACCTGAGGGCGCGGCTCGACGATCGCGCGTTCCGTCCCGTCGTGCTCTACGGGATCACGGGCTCGGGCAAGACCGAGGTCTACCTGCAGGCCGCCGGGCACGCGCTTCAGGCCGGCGGCGCTGTGCTGTTCCTGGTCCCGGAGATCGGCCTGACGCCGCAACTCGCCGAGGCGGTCGGCCAGCGGCTCGGCGGCGACGCGGTGGTGTTCCACTCGGGCCTCTCCGACCGCCAGCGCTTCGAGGCCTGGGAGCGCGTCCGGGCGGGCGCCGCGCGCGTCGTGGTCGGCGCGCGCTCGGCGCTCTTCGCTCCGCTCGCCGGCCTCTCGCTGATCGTGGTCGACGAGGAGCACGACGCCGGCTACAAGCAGGAGGAGACGCCGCGCTACCACGCCCGCGACCTGGCGCTGGTGCGCGGGCGCGAGACCGGCGCGGTCGTCGTGCTCGGCTCGGCCACGCCGTCGATGGAGGCCTGGAACCTGGCGGAGGAGGGGCGGGCCGACCTGCTGCGCCTCCCCGAGCGCGCGACCGGGGCGCGGCTGGCGACGCTCGAGCTGGTCGACATGCGCGAGGAGTTCCGCGAGACGAAGGCCGACCGCCCGCTCTCGCGGCGCCTCGTCGCCGCCCTGCAGGAGACGCTGGCGCGGGGCGAGCAGGCGATGGTCCTGCTCAACCGCCGCGGCTACACGCGGGCCGTGCTGTGCCGCGCCTGCGGCGAGTCGATCGCCTGCCCCGCCTGCTCGATCGCACTGACCTGGCACCGCGTGGGAGAGAAGCTGCGTTGCCACTACTGCGGCCACGCGCGGGCCCGCCCCGCGGCCTGCCCGTCCTGCAGCTCGCCGCACCTTGCCGACGTCGGCACGGGCACCCAGCTCGCCGAGGAGGCGCTGGCCGAGGCCCTGCCCACCGCGCGGATCGCGCGGCTCGACCGCGACGCGGTCCGCTCCGGCGAGCGGCTGGCCGCGCTGCTCGGGGGCTTCGCGCGCGGCACCTACGACGTGATGGTCGGGACGCAGATGATCGCCAAGGGGCACCACTTCCCGCGGGTGACGCTGGTCGGCGTGCTGTCGGCCGACGCCACGCTGCGGCTGCCGGACTTTCGCGCGGCCGAGCGCACCTTCCAGCTGCTGACGCAGGTCGCGGGCCGAGCCGGCCGCGGGGACCTCCCCGGGCGGGTGCTGGTGCAGGCGTTCCGCCCCGACCACCCGGCACTGTCGTCGCTGGTCCACCAGGACTTCGAGGCCTATGCCGGGCGCGAGCTCTCCGGTCGGCGGCTGCTGCGCTACCCCCCCTCCGCCGGGCTGGCGCAACTGATCGTGCGCGACGCCGACCTGGCCCGGGCCGAAGAGCGCGCGGCGGCGCTGGCACGCCGGCTGCGCGAGGCGGGGGAGGGGAAGGTCGCGGTCCTCGGTCCGACCGCCGCACCGCTGGCCCGGCTCCGCGGACAGTGGCGGATCCAGGTTCTGGCCCGGGCGCTCAAGCGCGCCCGGCTGGGGGAGGTCCTGCGGGCCGCGGTCGCCGAGGCGGCCGGTCCCGACGGCGCGCTCCCGGGCTGGCTGGTCGTCGACGTCGATCCCCAATCACTGCTGTGATCGCACCGCCCCCCGCCCGCCCCGAGCGTGCGCCGGGGGCGGGCCCGGGCGTAACATCCACCGTCCTGCGGGCGTGGTGGCGCATTCCCGGCCGGAAGGCCAGGAGGAACCGGATGAAGATCGACCGTCGTGCCATGGGCCTGGCCCTGGGGCTCGCGCTGCTCGCCGTGGCGGGCTGCGCCTCGGGGTACAACGACCTGCCGCAGGAGCCGGGCTTCAGCCCGCGCCTGAACCGCTTCACCTACATCGAGGAGGGGAAGCTGGTCGCGCTGGCCGCCGACACCGAAGCGGCGATCCAGCGCGAGAAGCAGAAGTTCATCCCGATCGGGGTGGGGATCGCCAACCTCGGCCTCGACAAGGCGCTCACCCTCGGCCGCGAGTCGTTCACGCTGGTCGACGACCAGGGCAAGAAGTACTCGCTGGCCACGGTGCAGGAGGCACGCTCGCTGGCCGGGCTGCAGATCTTCGACGTGAAGCTCTCGGAGAACTTCGTCGGCGTGCTCGACACCCGCTTCATCACGTTCCCCGACGTGCCGATGGTCTTCTTCCCGGTGCAGAGCACCGAGCCGCAGTACTCGCGGCGCGGCATCGTGCGCGACCGGGTCGAGCTGCCGCTCCGGACCTGGGCCTGGGACATCCTCTACTTCCCGCACCCCGAGGGGAAGCTCAAGGGGCGCAAGTACGAGCTGTGGCTCGACGCGCCGGAGCTGAAGGAGCCGATCTTCGTCCGCTTCGCCGTGAAATGATCCGGCCGGTCCGGTCGATCCTCCACGGCCTGACCGACCCCTCGCAGGCCGCGGAGGCGGCCGCGCTCGGCCTCGACGCCGCCGTGGTGGCGCTCGCCGGGTCGGGCGAGCCGGACCTCGAACTCGATCCCTCGGCGGCGGCGCGCGTCGCCGCCGCACTCCCTCCGCTGGCCGTCCGCGCCGCCCAGCTCGGTCCCTGCGCCGCGCTCCCGCCCGGGTTCGGCATGGCCGTCACGCCGGCCGCCGTGCTGCGCCCTCCCGGGGCCGCGGTCCACCTGGTGCGGCTCGGCTGGGAGGAATTTCAGGACGGTCCCCTGCCGGCGGCCGACGGGATCTGGATCCGACCTCGGCGGGGGGCGGGCGCGACCGCGACCGGCTTCGACTGGGACCGGGTGGGGTGGGCGGCCGGCCGGATCCGCCTGGTGCTCGAGCTGCCCGACGGGGCCGAGGGGGTCGAGACGGCCGTACGCCTGGGGCGGCCCTACGCCGTCGCCTTCGCGCGGGCCGTCTGGTTCCGCCCCGGGATCGTCGACCTCGACCGGCTGGAAGCGGCGCTGGCGGCGGTCGCGCGGCTCAACCACGCGGCCTTCCGCGCCGGCTTCAGTTAGGCCCGGCCGCGGCGCGGCCGCCCGCCTCGGCCCGCCGCTCGCGCACCAGCTTCCGCCCGCACCAGGGGCACCCCCGCCAGCGCGACGCGACTCCCCAGCCGCAACCGGGGCAGGGGACCTTGAACTCGACGTCCCACGACAGCCGCTCGCGGCAGTGCGGGCAGTGCCGCGCGTAGAGCGGCACGTGGCGCCGGCAGGAGGGGCAGCGC
>JALOKP010000087.1 GCA_025456425.1 Acidobacteriota bacterium
GCGGCAGGCGCTGCTCGAGGGTCCCGTGCAGGACGTGGGCTTCGTGGTGATCGCGTTCCTGCTCCAGCTGGAAGAGGTCGAGCGCGGGCCATTCCTGGAGCAGCTCCTCGGGCGCGGCGATCTGGCGGCGCGGGAGCGGCGCTATTACGAGGAACTGCGTCGCGCTCTCGAGCGGGGCTGAGCCGTGGCGGATCCGACGCCTTCGCCACCCTCCTCCACGGGCCACCTTCGCCCACCCGGGTGGGCGCGGCTGACGGGGGGCCGGGCGGCCGACGGATGGATCCTCGGCTGGGACGGGACGCGAGCCTGCGGGTGGTCGCCGGGGAGCGGGTTTGTCGTCCTGCCGAGCGCCAAGGGGAAGATCCTCCGGGCCGAACCTTCGGCGGGCGGGCTGGTGGTGCTATGCGAGGGCGGGTGGCTGGGCCACTGGCGCTTCGGCGAACCCGGCTGGAGGTGGTGGAGTCGGCCGCCCATCGCGGCACGGGCTACTTTCATGGCCGGACAGCCCAGCAAATACCTGGTCGTCCAAGGCGGCCCAACGAGTCGACACCTGGCACTGTACGCGGTCGAGGATAGCGGCCCGCGTCTCGTGGCGGAGGAAGCGCGCAGCGACGTCGGGGCGTCCCTCTGCGCCTGGCGTGACGAGAAGTCGGGCAATATCCGGCTATTGACCCACGACTCCCTCTGGCGCTGGACGCGGAAAGGGGAACTCATCTGCGAGACCGTGAAGCCCCAACACATCCCTTCAGCATGCGGCGCTGTCTTCGCGGGCTCGGCAGTCGTAGTACTGGAGCCCGTGCAGAAGCGAGGCGTACGGCTCTGCTTGAAGACCAAGCAGTGGAAGCGCCTCCATCTCGCCCACCTCGACGGTTGCGAGGCGCTTTGGCTGGCCTACGAGCAACGTGATCGACAAGCCGCGGCTCGCATGCTCACCCTGCTGGACCGGGCCGCCACGGGCACCGGGGCGCAAGAACCAGTCGCGATATTCGACATGCTCACCATCGACCTGTTGCCCGTCGCGACGGTGACATCGGCCGGGATTTGCGCGGCAGAGACGGCACCGGCCGAGCCAAGCCACGAAGGTACGGAACGTCGGCTCCTTGCCGGGCCGTTCTACGCGAGGGTTCTCTGGGAGATCTGGATCGATTACGAGCGGGCTCTCCCGCTTGCATTGGGCGAACTCCTGAGAACCGGTGGCGAAGAGGATGCGGACCATCTTGTCGGGGCGCTCAAGGCGAGCGGTGACGCCAGACTCGTCGCGAAGATCATGACGGCCTTCAGGGGGAGGGAGCCGCAGAGAGCGCCGCACTGGACGCCGGAGGGCGTGCGGCGCCTGTGCCGCCGTCTGACACCCGAGGACTACGCCCTGGTATTGAACGCCCGGTCCGATCCCGATCCGGCCGTTGCGTGGTTCGGAGCGGCCCTGCCCCTGAGGCCGCAGGGTCCATGGAAGACGATGGACGAGCTCAACCAGAGTGAGGCGCAGGCCATCCGCACGCTGGTGCGGCTCGCGAATCACGAAAGCATCGCGGTCGCAGAGGTCGCACTCGACACGCTGGTGCTGATGATGAGCTCGAGAGCCATCGACGACATCGCCGCGCTCCTGGAGTCCGAGGATGCGGTTCGGCGGGAGCTCGCGATCAATGCGCTCTCGGAATTCGGGCCCCTGGCACGGGACGTCGTGGCCGCCGTGGAGCTGCGAGCTGAGTCGGACCCCTGTCCTTCCGTTCGCGCAGCGGGCGTCCAGGCGCTGTGCAGGCTGGGCCCTCCGACGCGAGTCCTGCCCATGATTCTGCGATTCGCGCATGATGCCGTGGATGACGTTCGCGGCAACGCGATTGCCTACGCCGTACTATGTAGCGACGAACTGACTGAGGAACAGGTGCGGAGCCTCGGCACGGTGTCGTGGGTGGTGCGGACGGCGAGGGATGACGGGTCGGAGCCGCAACGGGTTGGGGGAGTCGACTGGGGTCGGGTCATCGAGGCAAGGTTCCACGAGGGCATTCGGCCCAACGACCTCCGCGCCTTGGATGCATCCGAACGGAGCGACGTCGTAGCGCTTTCCGTGCGCGATCTGTTCGAGGCGAGGACGATCTGGGGCGCCGCTGCTTTCGCAAGCGATTCTGCGAGGACCGTGCTGGAGTTCGCGCTGCGAGTGGCCAGCGAATGGGAGACGTTCGTGGACGCGGCGACGCTCGACACGCTCTGCTCGGATCAAGTGAGCCCCCTTGCCGTCGGAAAGGCAGCGCTTCAAGTGCTGCGCGGCTCTCCGGCGGACGGCCGGGACCTGGTTCTGATGGCGCTGCTGCTCCTCGAGCCGTGGCAGGCGAGGTTCGCACCGGCGTCTGCGCCGCACGGCGAATGCGACGAGCCCCTCCACAAGCGGCTTCGCAGGTTGGGTGGACCGCATCCGGTCGTGTGCGAGATTCGGGACCGCGCCTGGGAGTGGACCAAGGACCCGGGCGTCCCGGGCCTCGCAGCCCTCTACGCGCTCATGCTCGGGGGGGATGCCAGGGCGTCCGTGGAACTGCGCCGCCGCCTGCTGGTGGAGCCGCTCGACGACGCGGGCTTCGTGGTCTGGGCCTGCCTGAGGGGGCTGGGAGCAGCCGACCGGCCGGCATTCATCGAGCAGCTCCGGAAGCGGGGCGACCTGCCGATCGGGGTTCGCTCGCTGTGCGACGCGGAGCGGAGTCCGGGCGGCTCGGGGAGCAGCCCGGACTAGAGCCTTCGGCGCTCGAGGACGTCGAGCACGAGGTGAACGAGTTCCCCCGGCTCGTCGGCGGACGGTTCGCGCGCGACGTCGGAGATGACCAGGTCGTAGGGCTCGGCCCCGAGCCGCGCCAGAGCGGTCTCCGTCGACTCGGCCGTCCGGATGCGCGCCCCGGCAGCCTCGAAGAAAGCGACCACCGCCGAAGCGATTCATCCGGAACGATTCCGCGTAAGGAGCCTTCCTCCGCCCCGCGCGCGCCTAATCGCTGGCACCTCCCGGTAATGAACGTATCCCTCTCGTGGCGGCTCCGTTGAGCGCTCCCCGCGCTCCCCCTCGGTGGCGCGGGAATCGCTGGAAAGGCAGCCGTTCACGAGATCCGTCGGGCCTTTCCGCGCGCCGCGTCCGGCGGGGGTGGTTCCGTGCATTCCGGGGAGGATCGTCCATGACGACGGTGGGGTTCCGCCGGCCCACTCTGGCCGCGCTGACGGTGTACTGCCTCCTGCTCAACGCGCTCGCACCCTCCTGGGCCCTGGCCGCCGGCACGTCGCCGCGTCCGGCGCTGCCTCGTCCGGCGCTGCCTCGTCCGGCGCTGCCCCGTCCGGCGCTGCCGCTCGCGCCGGCTGCGCTGTTGTCGCCCGCGCTGCCCGCGGCACCGGCGCCGGACGCACGGGCGTCCCGCGTGCCGCTCGCGCGCGTGGTGCGCCAGTACCAGGACCGCGTGACCGAGGCTCAGGCCGTGCTGCGCCTGTGGGACGCGCGGCGGGCCGCCGGCGAGGACGCGACGGCCGAGGCGCAGCTGCTGGCCGCAGCGGCGGCCGCGCTGCGCGACGCGGCGGCGACCCTCGAGCAGCGCTTCGCGCGGATCGAGCAGGCGCTCGCAACCAGCGGCACGCCCGCCCAGCGCGCTGCGTTCGCGGACGCCGTACGCGCGTTCCGCGGCGGCGACGCGGCGGCGCGCGCGGACCTGCCGCGTCTCGCGGCCGCGGCCACCCCCGCCGAGGCCGTGGACGCCGCGGCCCGCCTGCGCCTGCTGCTTCCCCGCGCCGCCACGCGGACCGACACGCTGTGGTCCGCCGGCTCCGCCGGGCCCGCCATCCCGCGGGGGGGCGGCGCCCAGGCCGCGGCTCTCGACCCGTCCGCCCCGATCGACTTCCACACGACGGCCCCGCCGCGCGAGAGCACGCTCCAGCCCGCGTACATGGGAGGCGACCCCGGCACCGAGGGGAACCTCGACCCGACGCCCGACGTCCAGCTCACGCCCGAGATCCAGGCCCTGGCGGCCGACCTCGGTCACTCCGCGGCGCGGATCTACGAGTGGGTGCGCAACGCCACGACCTTCCAGCCCTACTTCGGCTCGCTCAAGGGGTCGCAGGCGGCGCTCGACACGCTGGCGGGCAACGACTACGACCTGTCGTCGCTCACGATCGCGCTGCTCCGGGCCTCGAACATCCCCGCGCGCTACGTCCGCGGCACGGTGAAGACCTCCACTGCGCGCGCGATGAACTGGCTCGGCGTGCGGAGCCCGCACGCCGTCGGCTACCTGCTCGCGGCGGCAGGCATCGACGCGGCCGGCTACGACACCGATGCCGACGGGACCCCGAACTACTTCGAGATCGACCGCTGCTGGGTCCAGGCGCAGGTCGCTCACTCCGACTACCGGGGCGTCGACGGCAGCCGCGGCGGCAAGGCCTGGGTCCCGCTCGACCCCGCCTTCAAGCTCAGCCGCTACCAGCCGGGGATCGCGGGCCTCCCCCAGCAGGTCCCCTTTGACGAAGCGGGCTACCTCGCGCAGCGCACGCCGCTGCTCGCCTACCAGTGGTACGAGGACCAGGTCCGCGCCTACCTCGCGGCGCACTTGCCAGGCAGGAGCCTGGCCGACGTGCCGTACCGCGGCACGATCGCCGCCGAGTCGCTGGGGCTGCTCCCGGCATCCCTCCCGCACGAGGCGGTCGCCTTCACCGGCGACTGGGACGCCCTTCCCGAAGCGCTGCGCCACCGCACGCAGATCACGCTGTTCGGGCCGGTGGGGCAGGTTCTGCTCGACCGCACGCTGCGCGATCCCGAGATCGCCGAGAAGCGCGTCACGCTCTCCTATGCCACCGCGAAGTCCGGCGACGACCTCGCCAATCAGCTCGGCGGCGCCGACGAGGTCCCGGCCCTGCTGGCGACGCTGACGCCGCAGCTCAAGCTGGACGGCTCCGTCGACACGACCGGCACCACCGTCTCGACCGGCGCCGGCGTGACGATCCGCGTGCGGTTCCTCTTCCCCAACGACGATCCGGTCGAAGAGGTGACGCACGTCCGCTACGCCGGCGACTACCACGCGCTGGCGCTCGACCTGCAGCAGGTCGGCGCGACGCTGATGGACAAGAAGGCCCGCGCGTTGCTCGATGCCAACACGAAGCGCGGGACCCCGAACGAGGACCGGGACGCGCTCGAGGGCGGGCTGCTCGACCTGGCCGGGCTGCGCTACTGGCAGCGTCTCGGCACCGGCGAGACCTCGCTCGACGGAATCTTCCAGTTCCGGACCGTCAAGCAGCTCTACGAGGTGCTGGTCACCGCCAACACCGACGTCCTCTACCTCTACGACCGGCCGTTCGCCGTGACGCCGGGGAACCTCAACGTCGACGCCAAGCGCGGTGCGAAGTCGCTGGTCAGCATCGATGCCGACGACTCCCAGCGCAACGCGCTCTTCAAGCTCAACGGCCGCGACGGCTCGGCCCAGGAGCACGCGGTCTGGGAGGAGACGGTCCACGAGGACTCGGTCTCGACGATCAAGGCGCTGCAGTTCGCGAACGAGACCGACATCAACCACGACGGGACGGCGAACCACGGCGACGTGCTCGACATCACGACCGTCGGCGGCCTCTCCGCGCTCTGCCCCGCCTTCCCGTCCGGGGCGCGCTCGAGCATGCAGAACGCGCTCTCGCTGGGAAAGGTCGTCAAGACGCCGCAGTGCGACTTCGTCTACAACCAGTGGCACGGCGTCGGCTGGATCGAGGAGGACCCGGGCCTGGGGTCGGGGGCCTACCTGATCTCCGGCTACCTTGCCGGCGGCGCCACCTCGACGCGGCGCGCCGACGCCGCCAACGCCTGGCTCCCGCTGGGGCGCGCGGCGTTCGAGGACCTCGCCCGCTGCGCGGCGTCGCAGGGGGTCGCGACCCTCTCGCTCTCCGAGCCGCGCGACCTCGGCCGGCTCGCGGTCCGCGACGACCTGCGGCGGCGCGTGCGCGAAGAGCTGGCCGCGGGACGCAGCGTGCGCGCGCTGGCCGCGCCGGCGACGTGCGGCGGCGCCGAGCGTTTCGCGTTCCTGGTCGAAGAGACGGGGCTCGGCCTCGAGGCGCTGATCGGCGACGGGGGCTCGGGCAGCGAGAATCCGCCGCAGCCGATCGACAACCCCGAGAAGCCCGGTCCGAGCCGGCTCGTCCTCTGCCCGCCGACCGTCGGGCAGCCGGTCAGCCTGGCCAACGGCAACATGTACCACCAGTTCCGCGACGTCTCGATCGACGGCGTCGGGCCACCGCTGGTCTTCGTGCGGACCTACAACAGCCAGGTCGACCGGCTCGGGCCGATGGGCTGGGGCTGGTCGCACACCTGGGACGTCTACCTGACCGAGGACCCGGGCATCGCGGTCACGGTCTACGAGGGGAGCGGCCGCGCGACGCGCTACACCGACACCGGCGGCGGCACCTACGCCTCGCCGCCCGGCGTCCACGAGACGCTGGCCACGGACGGGGCCGGCTGGAAGCTGACCTTCGTCGACGGGGCGGTCTGGAGCTTCGCCTCGGACAAGAAGCTCCACTCCGTGCGCGATACCTTCTCCAACACCGTGACGCTCGGCTACGACGGCGGCGGGAAACTGACGACCGTCACCGACGCGCTGTCCCGCGCGCTGACGATCGCCTACGGCGCGGACGGCCGGATCGACAGCGTGACCGACTGGACGGGGCGCACGTGGAGCTTCAATCACGACGCCACCGGCAACCTGATCTCCTCCACCACGCCGGCCGACGCCGAGACGCCCGCCGCCACGACGACCTACGGGTACCTCGCGACGAGCTACCTGCCGCACGACCTGGCGTGGATCCAGTTCCCGGGAAGCTACCGGATCGACTTCGAGTACTACACCAACGACAAGCTCTACCGGCACACCGAGTCGGGGCGGCGGACGTACGCCTACGCGTACCAGCCGCTCGCCGCGCTGACGACCGTCACCGACCCCCGCGGCAACGACACGCTCTACCGCTTCACTCCGTCGGGGGCCGTGGAGAGCGTCGAGGGGCCGGACGGCTCGATCGTGCGCTACGAGTACGACGCCGGCGGCAACGTCGTCCGCATCGTCAACCGCGGCGGCTACGAGTCGACGACCACCTGGGACGGCCGGGGCCGGCCGCTGACCGCGACCGACCCGCTGAGCCACACCACGACCTTCACCTACGCGACGAACTTCCCGAAGGCTTCGACGATCACCGACCGCAACGGCTTCGTCACCGTGGCCGACGTCGACGCCGGCACCGGCGCGGTGACGAGGATCGAGGACCCGGAACACGGCGTGACCCGCTTCACCTACGACAGCCGGGGCCGGGTCGAGACGATGATCGACCCGCGCGGCCAGACGACCCGCTTCTACTACCACGCGGCGAGCGGCCAGCTGAACCGGCTCGAGAAGCCGATGGGGATCGTGTGGCAGTTCGGCCTCGACGCCCTCGGCCGCCGGACCTCGACGATCGATCCCGAGAGCCGCACGACGCAGTTCCGCTTCGACGTGCTGGGCCGCATCAAGGAGGCCCGTGATCCGCTGAGCCGCAACGAGAACTACCGCTACGACGCGCTGGGACAGCTGCTCGAGCGCACCTCCCGCGACGGCACCACGGTCCGCTACGACTACGACGACCTGCGGCAGCTGGTGCGCATCACCGACCCCGGCGGACGGGCCGTCGAGTACGAGTACGACGACCCCGGCTGCGGCTGCGGGACCGAGGACGCGATCACGGCGATCACCGTTCCCGGCGGCGGCCGCTACGAGATCGGGCGCGACACGCGCGGCCGGCCGATCCGGCTCACCGCGCCGGACGGCGCCGTGACCCTCCGGACCTGGGACGCGATGGGGCGCCTGACCGAGGAGATCCGGCCCGACGGCAGCCGCATCGCGTACGAGTACGACGCGCTGGGTCGCCTGACCGAGGCGGACCCCGGGAGCGGCATCCCGTCCACGTACGTCTACGACAACGAAGGGTGGCTGACGCAGGCTGCCAACGGCGTGACGACCCAGACCTTCGAGTACGACCAAGCGGGCCGGCTCGAGCGGGTCGACGACTCCCTGACCGGCAAGACGCTGCGCTACGGCTACGACGCCGCGGGGCTGCGCACCAGCTTCACCGACGGGGAGGGGATCGTCTGGAGCTACGGCTTCGACAATGCGATGCGCCTCACGTCGCAGACCGACTTCGCCGGCAAGACCTGGAACTTCACGCGCGACGGCCTGGCCCGCGCGACGCGCGTCGACTTCCCCAACGGACAGGTCCTGACCCGCGGCTTCGATGCCGCGGGGGCGCTGACGGCGCTCCAGGTGACGCGGACCGGCGCAACCGCGATCGATCGCACGTACACCCCCGACGGAGTCGGCCGCGTGACACACGAGCACGACGCCGTCCACGGCGACTCCGACTACGCCTACGACCTGTCGGGACGGCTCGTGGCGGCGCAGCGGATTGGACGCCCAGACGAGTTCTACTCGCTCGACGACGCCGGCAACCGGCTCGGCGACGCGTCCGGCCTCGACCTGGTCTACGACGCCGGCGACCGCCTCGTGCGCCGCGGATCGACGAGCCTCGTCTACGACGGCCGCGGCAACCTGCTCGAGGAACGCGCTCCGACCGGAACCACACGCTTCAGCTACACTTGGAACGACCGCGTCGCGACCGCGGACCTGCCCGGCGGCCGGCACATCGAGTACCGCTACGACCCGTTCGGCTACCGGATCGAATCGACGATCGACGGGCAGGTCACGCGGGTGCTGCGTGACGGTGGCGAGGTGCTGGCGCGCTACGACGGGGCCGGCGCGCTCCAGGCCAAGTACGTGCTCTCGCGCGGTGTCGGCTACCCGCTGGCCGTGACCCGCGGCGCCACGCGATCGTACCTGCACCAGGACCCGCGGGGGTCGACCGTCGCGGTCACCGACGCCGCCGGCGCGGTGAGCGCGCGGGTCGTCTACGACGCATTCGGCCACGTCGTCGACAAGACCGCGGCCTGGACCGACCCGGTGCTGTTCCTCGGCCGCGACTACGACGCCGACCTGGCGCTCTACGACGTGCAGGCGCGGCACTACGACCCGCGCAGCGGCCGCTTCCTGCAGCGCGACCCGCTCGGGCTCGGCGGCGGGGACTCCAACGTCTACAACTACGCGGCGTCCGACCCCGTCAACAACGTCGACCGGGATGGGCAGGTGATCTGGTTCGTCATCGCCGGCGCGGCCGTGCTCGTCACGGCGGGGACCGTCTACTACATCGGCATGGAGAAGGGGAACAACGTCAACGTCTACCAGGGGAAGATGGACAAGACGTGGGGCAAGTATATTGCCGACCCGGTCAACGCCGACTGCCCCGACTACCAGGTGCAGAAGGACGCGATTGTAGTCTCCTACAAGGATGTCGAGATGATCCCCGGGACGGCATTCAACGGGCCCCCTGCCGTGAGCGCGGATGACTTGAAGCAGACGGTCCTGATGAGCGCGCCGTCGACGGCGGACCAGGTCACCCAGGGCGGGCTCGAGGGGTTCGTCGACAACTTCACCAAGAAGATGGACGAACGGCCGAAGGCCTACACCGTGTACGGGATCTACGACTACCTCAAGAGCCTGTTCGTCTACTGACGGCCGGTGGGGAGAGACGACGATGAAGCGCATCGGCATCACGCTCGCGACGGCGGCCGTTGCAGTCCTCGGCGTGGCCGGGCTGGCGACCCTTCCCGCTCACGCCGACGTCCCCGGCGGCCTGGCGTGGCTCGAGTCGCACCAGAACGCGGACGGCAGCTGGGGGACGCGCGGCTCGCTCCTCGGCCGCGACACGGCGGCGGCGCTGGAGGCGCTGCGGCGCAACGGGCGGATGGGGGGCGACGCGTTCGTCCTCGGCCGCGCGTGGCTGGCCGCGGAACCGCGCCCGAACGTCGACCTCCGCGCCCGCGTTGCGGCGGTCGAGGGGCTCGCCGGCGGAGACGCCGGCCTCGCGGCGCTGTGGGCGTTGCGCCGGCCGGCCTCGAGCGACGCGGCCGAAGCCAACTATCCCGAAGGGGGCTGGGGCGTCGGGCCCGACTACCAGACCGACGTGCTCGACACGGCGCTCGCGCTGCAGGCCTTCGCGGCGGCGGGATTCGACCAGGCGCAACTCGCGAAGAACGAGTCGCTCGCGAAGAACGCCGAGAAGACCTACACGGTGAGGACGCCGATCGACGCGACCCGACTGATGGCCTACTTCCCGGCGCTGACCTTCGCCGGCGGGTCGGGCAAGCTGAACGTCTGGTTCGCCGGCCCGGCGGGGCGCTTCCCGACCTCGGGCTACTACCAGCTCCCGGGGCCGGGCTACGCCGTGATCTGGGACGGCACGGGCACGCCGCCCTTCGCACCGGGGCTGGTGGAGGTCCACGTCCAGAACGACGGCACCTCGACCGGGACCGCGACCTACACGATCGAGATCTCGTTCGTCGCGGGGGGGATCGACAGTCGCAGCTTGGCGAATCCCGTCAACTACCTGCGCGCGGCGCAGACCGTCGGCAGCGGGTGGGGCTTGATCCGCGGCGCGCCCGTCGACCTGTTCGTCAGCCTTCACGGACTGATCGCCCTGCAGCGCTTCCATCGCGCCTTCGATACCGCCACCGACACCGGCGGGGCGCTGGCCTGGCTCAAGGCGCAGATCAACGCCGACGGCGGTTACGGCGCCGACGCGACCAGCACAACCGACGCGACCGCCCTGGCCTACGTCGCCCTGGCGACGGAGAACCCGGCCGGGACCGAGGCCGGCCGGGCGCGGAGCTGGCTCACCGGGCACCAGCGCGCGGACGGATCCTGGGACGGCGAGGCCTACGCGACGGCGCTGGCGCTCGCGGCGCTTCCCGCCGGCGATGCCGACCCGGACGGCGACGGGCTGCGTGGGACGGCGGACAACTGCGCGAGCGTCTCCAACCCGGACCAGCTCGACACCGACCGCGATGGGACCGGTGACGCCTGCGACACCGACGACGACAACGACGGCATCCCGGACTCCGGTGGAAGCGTCTCGCACACGTCGTTCAAGGCCAGGGACATCACCGCGATGAGCTCGACCCTGCCGGCGCAGCCGTCGAACGCATACCTGAACTTCATCGTCTTCGACGCGACGAGCGACAACCTGGGCTGGTGGGACGCGCGGAACCGCGCCTGGGTCGACGACAAGGTCGCCGCGGTGCGGAAGTCGATGGCCATCTATGTCGACAGCAACGGCTGCAGCTGCATCGACCTGCGTGCCGGCGACACGATCACACCGGTCACCGACAACGGGACCCGGATCATCTACCTGCCCGACAAGCCCGCCGGCTGGCAGGGCTGGCTCTACGTCGCCGACGACGGCTCGACCTACTACGACAGCGCGCTGACGCAGCTGGCGCAGGGTGCGCCGGTCGCCGCCGGCGACAACTGCCGCGTGGTCTTCAACCCCGGCCAGTACGACCGCGACGCGGACGGCACCGGCGACGCCTGCGACGACTCCGACGGCGAGGTGAACACGCTCTGGATCAAGGCCGACCGCGAGACGCTGGCCTGGACGGTGGAGCGGAACGCGCTCTCCTACGGCCTGCACCGCGGGCTGGTCTCGGGGCTGTCGTCCGGCAACTACGGCACCTGCGTCGCGAGCGGCCTCAACCGGGACGCGGACCTCGACGGCCTGCCCGATGCGACCGAGACCGCCGCGCCGCCGGTGGGCGTCGGCTGGTTCTACATCCCGACCGCGAAGACGGCGACGGGGGAGGGGAGCCTGGGACGGAGGAGCAACGGGACGGAGCGGCCGAACACGGGAGCGTGCCCGTAGCGGGGCCGCTCGGCGGGCCTGGCGGCGCGCGGAGGGCGCGCCGGCTCAGGGCTTCGGGGTGGAGGCCGGTGTGCCGGGGGCGGTCGCCGCCGGCTTGGCCGCGCCTGCCTTCTCCGGCAGCGGCGTCGCCTTGTGCGCCCGCTCGAACCCCTGCGCTGCGAACTCGCTCACGGCCTTGTGGGCGTGCTGCCGGATCAGCGCGACGACCTCCGGGTTCTTCGAAGTCTCGGTGACGCGCACCCCGCCCTCGATCTCGACGATCGACATCGCGATCTCGGCGTGGTGCTCGTGGAGCGCGGCGAAGAGCGGGTCCCACATCCGCGTGGGCTGGCCCTGCTCGAGCCGGGTCTTCATCTCGGCGGTGTGCTTCTTGATCATCGCCGCGACCTCGGGGTCCTGGCTCGTCGTGTCGGCCACGATCCCGCCGTCGATGTCCTTGACCGAGCGCTGGATCTTCTCGTGCTGCGAGAGCAGCCCGTGAATCGTCTCGCGATCGGGCGGCTGGTGCGCGCCCGCAGCGCCGGAACCGGCACCGTGGCCGGCACACTTGCCACACCCCGCGCCCTGGCCGGGGCCCTTGCCGTGCCCGGGGCCCTTGCCGTGCCTGGCGCCTCCGCACTTGCCGCAGCAGGCGTGCGGGCCCTTGCCCTGGCCGTCCGCCTTGGGGCAGCCGGCTGCCGGCGCTGCCGCCGGAACAGGCGCCACCGCAGGCTCGACTTCCTCCTCGACCATCGCCGGGGCCGGCGCCGCGACCGAGGCTCCCGATTTGCGGCAGATCCCGCGCTCGGCGTCGCACTCGACGCTGGCCGACGCGAAGGGGACACCGACCGCGAGGCACAGCGCGATCGCAGCAAAAACCAACGAACGGAAGCTCATCGGGATCTCCAGGTCGAACGGGGCCGTGCGGCCGCCCGGGGCGGCGCGCTCATCCTTAGATGAGCCGCGCAGCGGACGGTTACGCGGACGCGGAGAATGCCCGGCGGATCGGCTTATCGGCAACCGACCAAGACGTTAGCCCCGAGCCTCGGTCGCCGAGCCGGACGCCCCCACCGTCCCGAACCGCCGCTCCCGGTGGGCGAAGTCGCTCATCGCCGCGGCCAGGTCGCCTTCCGCGAAGTCGGGCCACATCACCGGCGTGAACCACAGCTCGGCGTAGGCCGACTCCCAGAGCAGGAAATCCGACAGCCGCTGCTCGCCGCCGGTGCGGATCAGGAGGTCGATGTCGGGGACCGGGTCGCGGCCCCCCTGCGCCTCGTCGATCAGCGCAGCGAAACGCTCGCGCGTCAGCGAGGCTGCCTCGCCGTTGACGCGCGAGACCGCGCGCAGCAGGACGTCGCGCGCGGAGTAGTCGACCGCCAGCCGCAGGTGCAGCCCGCGACCGTGCGCGGTCGCGCTCTCCGCCGCCGCGACCGCGGCTCGCAGCGTCCTCGGCAGGCGGTCGCGCCGCCCGATCAGGGACATCCGGATCCCGTGCTCGAGGCAGCGCGGCGTCTCGGTGCGCAGGTAGCGCAGCAGCAGGCGCATCAGCGTCGCGACCTCGAACTGCGGCCGCTTCCAGTTGTCGGACGAGAAGGCGTAGAGCGTCAGCGTGCCCACGCCCGCGCGCGCCGCGGCCTCGACCGTGCGGCGCACGGCGTCGGCGCCGACGCGGTGCCCCTCGGTACGGGGCAGGCCGCGCTGGGTCGCCCAGCGGCCGTTGCCGTCCATGATGATCGCGACGTGCCGGGGCACGCCGCGCGG
>JALOKP010000201.1 GCA_025456425.1 Acidobacteriota bacterium
GATCCGGATCGCGGTGAAGTCGTTGATCGTCTTCGCCTTGTCGAAGAACAGGGAGCTCTTGCTCAAGGCCGATCCTCCTTACCGAACGGCGCCCGCGCGGAGCTGCGCGGGGCCGGCGAGGATGTTTCCGGTCATGCCTCTTCCACCTGCGGCTCCGCCATCAACTCGACGTCGAGACAGAGCGCCTGCAGTTCCTTCACCAGCACGTTGAACGACTCGGGGAGCCCGGGCTCGACCCAGGCCTGACCCTTGACGATCGCCTCGTAGATCCGGGTGCGGCCGTAAACGTCGTCCGACTTGCAGGTCAACAGCTCCTGCAGGACGTGCGCCGCACCGTAGGCCTCGAGCGCCCAGACCTCCATCTCGCCGAAGCGCTGACCGCCGAACTGGGCCTTGCCGCCCAGCGGCTGCTGCGTGATCAGCGAGTAGGGGCCGATCGAGCGCGCGTGGATCTTGTCGTCGACCAGGTGCGAGAGCTTCATCAGGTAGATGAAGCCGACCGTCACCTTCTGCTCGAAGCGCTCGCCGGTCATCCCGTCGAACAGCTCGGTCTTGCCGTCCAGCGGCAGGCCGGCCTGCTTGAGTCGGACCTTGATCTCGTCCTCTGTCGCGCCGTCGAAGACCGGCGTGCTGAAGTAGAGCCCCAGCGCATTGCCGGCCCAGCCCAGGTGGGTCTCCAGGATCTGGCCGACGTTCATGCGGGACGGTACACCCAGCGGGTTGAGCACGACGTCGACGGCCGTGCCGTCCGGCAGGTACGGCATGTCCTCCAGCGGGAGCACACGCGCGATCACGCCCTTGTTCCCGTGGCGGCCGGCCATCTTGTCGCCGACCGACAGCTTGCGCTTCATCGCGATGAAGACCTTCACCAGCTTGATCACGCCGGGGGCCAGCTCGTCCCCCTTCTCGAGGTTGTCGATCCGCTCGCGGTGGAACTTCTCGAGCAGCTGAATCTTCTTCCGCGTGCGTTCCTCGATCTTGCGGATCGCCTCGAGCGTCGCGGCGCGCCGGGGCTTGACGTCGAGCCGCATCAGGTCTTCGGTGGCCAGGTCGCGGATCACCTCGCGGGTCAGGAGCGTCCCCTCGGCCAGGATCACCCGCCCCCCGTCGGGCGAGACCAGGTCCGACCGCAGCGCCTCGCCCTCGAGCAGGTCGCTGATGTAACGCCGGTTCTCCTCGTTGATGATCCGGATCTCGTCGTTGAGGTTCTTCTCCCAGCGCCGGATCTGCTCGCCTTCGATCGACTTGTGGCGGCCATCCTTGTCCGCCCCCTTGCGCGCGAAGACCCGGACGTCGACGACGGTCCCCTCGATCCCCGGCGGGGTCGTCAGCGAGGCGTCGCGCACGTCGCCCGACTTCTCGCCGAAAATCGCGCGCAGCAGCTTCTCCTCCGGCGTGAGCTGGGTCTCGCCCTTCGGCGTCACCTTGCCGACCAGGATGTCACCCGGCTTGACGTGGGCGCCGATCCGGATGATGCCGCTCTCGTCGAGGTCCTTGAGGAACTCCTCGGAGACGTTCGGGATGTCGCGGGTGATCTCCTCGGGGCCGAGCTTGGTGTCGCGGGCCTCGATCTCGAACTCCTCGATGTGGATCGAGGTGAAGGCGTCCTCGCGGACGAGGCGCTCTGAGACCAGGATCGCGTCTTCGAAGTTGTATCCGCGCCAGGGCATGAACGCGACCAGCACGTTGCGCCCGAGCGCGAGTTCGCCCTCGTCGGTGCAGGGCCCGTCGGCCAGCACCTGCCCGGCTCCGACCTTCTCGCCCAACCGCACCAGCGGCTTCTGGTTGATGCAGGTGTTCTGGTTGCTGCGCCGGAACTTGATCAGGGTGTAGACGTCGGCCCCGAAGTCCTCGCTCCCCTCCTCGCCCTGCACGCGGACGATGATGCGGGTGGCGTCGATCTTGTCGACGATTCCGGTCCGACGGCAGACCACCACGGCGCCGGAGTCGCGGGCGGTCGTCTCCTCCATCCCGGTGCCGACGATCGGGGCCTCCGGCTGGAGCAGCGGGACCGCCTGCCGCTGCATGTTCGAGCCCATCAGCGCGCGGTTGGCGTCGTCGTTCTCGAGGAACGGGATCAGCGCCGCGGCGACGGAGACGAGCTGCTTGGGCGAAACGTCGATGTAGTCGATCTCCTCGCGGGGAGCGAAGATGAAGGTCCCGCCGCGGCGGGCCGTGACGCGCTCGTTCTTGAAGGTCCCGTCGGGTCCGAACTGCGCGTTCGCCTGGGCGATCGTCAGCCGGTCCTCCTCCCACGCCGTCAGGTAGAACGCGTAGGGCTCGGCCAGCGGGACCCGGGCGCCGCGCGCCTCGACCTCGCGACGCAGCGCCTCGATCTGGTCGATCGTCAGGATGTCCCCGACCTCGCGCCCGGAGTCGCCGGCGTAGGTCAGTTGGACGTGGTCGACGACCCGCCCGTCGACGACGCGCCGGTAGGGCGACTCGATGAAGCCGTAGTCGTTGATCCGGGCGTAGCAGGCCAGCGAGCTGATCAGGCCGATGTTCGGGCCTTCCGGCGTCTCGATCGGACAGATCCGGCCGTAGTGCGACGGGTGAACGTCTCGGACCTCGAACCCCGCGCGCTCGCGCGACAGCCCGCCGGGTCCGAGCGCCGAGAGGCGTCGCTTGTGCGTGACCTCGGACAGCGGGTTGGTCTGATCCATGAACTGCGAGAGCTGCGACGAGCCGAAGAACTCCTGCACCGCGGCCACGACCGGCTTGGCGTTGATCAGGTCGTGGGGCATTGCGGTCGTCATTTCCTGGTAGACCGACATCTTCTCCTTGATCGCCCGCTCCATGCGGATCAGGCCGATCCGGAACTGGTTCTCCAGGAGCTCGCCGACCGACCGCACACGCCGCGATCCCAGGTGGTCGATGTCGTCCAGCTGGCCTTCGCCGCCGGGCAGCCGCATGAAGTAGCGGATGACGGCGTAGAAGTCGTCGGGGTGGAGGATCTTCTCCTCGAGCGGCCGCGAAAGCCCCAGCTTGGTGTTGAACTTCAGCCGGCCCACGCGCGAGAAGTCGTAACGCTGCGGGTCGAAGAACATCGCGTTGAACAGCTTGGTCGCCTGGTCGAGAGTCGGCGGGTCGCCCGGGCGCAGCTTGCGGTAGATCTCGAGCAGCGCCTCCTCCGGCGTGTTGACCGAGTCCTTGCGCAGTGTCTCGTGCAGCACCGGGCCGGCCGGGTCGTTCTCGGGGAAGAACACCACCAGCCGCTCGATCTTCGCGGCGCGCAGCTTGGCCAGCATCTCGGGCGCGATCTGGTCGTTGACGTCGGCCAGCACCTCACCCGTTTCCGGGTTGACAACCGGCTCGAGCGCGACGGCGCCCGAGAAGTCCTCGTCGGCCACCGGCACGTACGCGATCCCCGCCTCCTCGAGGCGGCGCAGGTTGGCCTTGCGGATCTTGACCCCCTTGCGCAGCACGACCTTGCCTTCCGGCCCTTTCAGCTCCTCGGGCGACCGGCGCTGCAGCAGGCCGGGCCCCACGCCCCAGAGGACCCGCTCCTTCTCGATCAGGATCTCGGTCGGCGTGTAGAACTCGCGCAGGATCTCCTCGTCGGCGGAGAGCCCCAGCGCGCGGAGGAAGACCGTGCCGAGGAACTTGCGCTTCCGGTCGATCCGGACGTGCAGGATGTTCTTCTGGTCGAACTCGTACTCGACCCACGCACCGCGGTACGGAATGACCTTGGCCATGTAGGTCGTGCGGTCCGGGGAGGCCTGGAAGAAGACGCCCGGTGAGCGGTGCAACTGGCTGACGATGACGCGCTCGGTCCCGTTGATGACGAAGGTCCCGTTCTCGGTGAGCATCGGAATCTCGCCGAAGTAGACCTCCTGCTCCTTGATGTCACGGATGCTCTTGGCGCCGGTCTCGGGGTCCTTGTCGTAGACGATCAGGTGGACCGTGACCTTGAGCGGCACGTTGAAGCTCATGCCGCGGGCCTGGCACTCGTCGACCGAGTACTTGAACTTCAGCTCGACCGGCTCGCCGCACTCCTCGGAGACCGGCACCGTGTTCCGGTTCATCTCCCCGCAGTGCGGGCAGGCGACCTCGGGGCTCTTGGTCTCGCGCACGATGAACGGCTGGTTACAGGCCCGGCAGACCTGCCGCAGGTGGTGGATCCCCTGCAGCACGTCGTCCTTGCTGGCCCAGGTGCCGATCGAGTAGTTCACGAACTCCAGGCTGCACGTCTCCCGGAAGTCCTCGATCGGGAAGATCGACTTGAAGACGGCCTGCAGTCCGATGTCCTCGCGGTCCTCGGGTGCGGTGTACATCTGGAGGAAGCGCTCGTAGGAGCGCTTCTGCACCTCAATCAGGTTCGGGACCTTGACCTTGGTCCGGATCCGGGAGAAATCGGTGCGGAAGCGAGGGGCTTTCTCGGCGGTCGCCATCGGAGGTCACCCTTCTCGGAACGGCCCGCGGCGGTCGCCATCGGAGGTCACCCTTCTCGGAACGGCCCGAGCGCGCACCCCAGGGGGCGCGCTCGGACGCCAGGGAACATCAGCAGCAGGACGCCGCGACCGGTCCCGTCGGACCGGCGCGGCGCACGACACCCCGGGGCCGGGTCCGGGACCCGACCGGCCGGGGCTCGTCGCTCGGCCGGGAGCAGGCCCCGCGGGGCGGGGCCGGCCGGCCGTGGTGTCGCGTGCGGCGCAAAGCGGGTTCTCCGCGGGGCCGCTACTTGATGGTGACCTTCGCTCCGACTTCCTCGAACTTCTTCTTCATTTCCTCGGCCGCCTGCTTGGAGACGCCGTCCTTCACGGACTTCGGCGCCGCCTCGACCAGGTCCTTGGCCTCTTTCAAGCCGAGGGCGGTGATCTCGCGGACCACCTTGATGACCTTGATCTTCTCCGCGCCGACGTCCGTCAGCACGACCTCGAACTCGGTCTGCTCCTCGGCGGCGGCGGCCGGAGCGGCACCCGCGGCGCCCACGGCGGCCACGGCGACCGGCGCTGCGGCGGACACGCCCCACTTCTCCTCGAGCACCTTCACGAGGCTCGCGGCCTCCATGACGGTGAGCCCGCTGAGCTGCTCTGCGATCTGGTTCAGGTCTGCTGCCATGATCCTGTTTCTCCTGCCGGTTCGGCCGGAGCGCCGAACCCGATGGTCGTTGTCGTCTTCAGCGGAAACGCCGTTGCGCCCCGCGTCCTCTCAGTTCGTCGCGCCGCCCTCGGCGGCATCCGCCCGCTGCTTGTTCACGTACACCAGCTGCGTCGCGGGCGTATTGATCAACCGCACCAGCGTCTGGGCGGGCGCCTGGATCACCCCGAGCAGCATCGCGCGGGCCTGATCGATCGTCGGCAGGTCCGCGATCACCTTGACCTCGGGGCCGCGCACCGCGGTCGAGCGGTCGACCAGCGCCGCCCTGATCTTCAGCGCCGGGTGGTCCTTGGCGAAGTCGAACAGGCTCTTGGCGGCCGCCGCCGGCTCGCTGGGATGGTGGACCACCGCCGTCGGGCCGCGGAAGTCGGCGTCGAGCAGCGCGATCGGGCTGCCCTCCGCGGCTCGCCGCGCCAGGCGGTTCTTGACCACGACCATCCGCGCACCCTTCTTGCGCAGGGTGGCGCGCAGGCCGTTGATCTCGTTGCTGGTCAGCCCCGCAAGGCTGACCAGGAACAGGCTGTTGGCGCCGTCGAACACGAGG
>JALOKP010000088.1 GCA_025456425.1 Acidobacteriota bacterium
GCCGGCTGGTCCTGCGCCGGATCGAGCGGATGCGCCGCAACGGCGAGTGGCCGGAGGTCGCGGCCGGCTGACCGGCGCGCGACAATGGTCGCGCGTGAATGTCCTCTTCTTCGGCACGCCCGCCTGGGCGGTCCCCGCGCTCGAAGCGCTGGCGGCGTCGGCGCATCGCGTCGTCGCCGTGGTGACCGCGCCCGACGCACCGGCGCGCCGCACCCGGCAGCCCCTTCCGCCGCCGGTGAAACAGGCCGCCGCGCGGTTGGGCCTGGGGCCGGTCCTGCAGCCCGCGACGCTGCGCGGCGACGCGGCGCGGGCCGAACTCCTGGCGTTTGCTCCGGAAGCGCTGGCGGTCGTCGCCTACGGGCGGATCCTGCCCGGCCGGCTGCTCGACGCCCCCCGCTGGGGCGGCGTGAACCTCCACTTCTCGCTGCTCCCGCGCCACCGCGGCGCCAGCCCCGTGCAGCACACGCTGTGGGCCGGCGACGCCGAGGCCGGCGTGAGCACGATGTGCATGGAGCGCGGCCTCGACACCGGCCCGGTCTATCTGCAGTGCACGGTCCCGGTCGGGCCGGACGAGGACGCCGCGGCGCTGGGAGCGCGGCTGGCCCGGCTCGGCGCGCCGCTCCTGGTCGAGACCCTCGACCGGCTGGCGGCCGGCACGCTCGGGGCCCAGCCGCAGGACCCCGCGACCGCGAGCTGGGCGCCACCCCTCTCGCGCGAGATGGGGATCGTCGACTGGAGCGGGGATGCCGCCGAGATCGCGCGCCGCGTGCGAGCCTTCGTCCCCTGGCCGCCGGTCGTCACCCGCGGGGCGAAGGGGACGCTGCGGTTGCTGCGCGCGGTGGCGCTGGAGGAGACTGCGCCCCCCGGCACGGCGCCCGGCACCGTGCTGCGGCGGGCGGGCGACGCGGTCGACGTGGCCTGCGGCCGGGGCACGCTGCGGATCGTCGAGCTGCTGCCCGAGAACGGCCGCCCGATGTCCGCGGCCGCGGCATTGGCGGGGCGCCACCTGGAACCCGGAGGGAGGCTCGAGCGGTGGTCGGGTCCGTGAACGCGCGCGTGCCGGACGAGGGGGCGACCGCCCCGCGCTCGCCGCGGGTGCGGGCGCACGCGCTCGCCGTGCTGGCCGGAATCGAGGCGGGCGCCTGGTCGGACCGGCTGCTCGCGGCCCGCGAACGGCGGCTCGAGGCTCCCGCCGACCGGGCCCGGCTGCACGCGCTGGTCTACGCGACGCTGCGCTGGCAGGGGGCGATCGACGCGCGGCTCGACCCCCTCGTGCGCGCCGGGCTGGGCACGCTCGATCCGCGGGTTCGTGCCGCGCTCCGGGTAGCGGCAGCGGAATTCCTGGTGCTCGGTCACCCCGCGCCGGTCGCGGTCGACGCCGCCGTCCACGCCGTTCGGCTGGCCGGGGCCGAGCGCGCCGCGGGCCTGGTCAACGCCGTGCTGCGCCGGCTGGCGGCGGAAGGGGGCGCGCTCGATCCGGCCGCGACGATGCCGGCCTGGCTGACCGCGCGCTGGAGCGCGCGTTTCGGCGAGGCCGCGGCCCGCGCGCTGGTGGAAGCGGCGAACCGCCCGGCGCGCCCCTTCGCGGTGGCCCGCGCCGTCCCGGGCCGGACCGGGGGCGCGGCGCCGCGAGAGGACCTGGCGCGCGAGTTCGCCGCGGAAGGGGTCGAGACCGAGCCCGCGACGCGGCACCCCGAGGGGCTGGTCGTGACGCGCGGGGCGCCGCAGTCCACCGCGGCCTTCGCCGAGGGGCGCTGCGTGCTGCTCGACGAGGCCGCGGCGCTGGTCGCGCTGCTGGCCACGAGCAGCGACGCGCGGCCGATCGCCGACCTTGCCGCGGCGCCCGGCGGCAAGGCGGCGCTCCTCGCGCAGCGGGCGCAGGGGGCGCTGGTTGCGCTCGAGCCGGTCGCGTCGCGCGCGCGGCGGCTGGCCGAAACGCTCGCGCTGCGCGCGCCGGCCGGCCGGGCGATCGTGCTGCGCGCAGACGCCGAGGCGCCGCCCCTCGCCGCGGCGGCCTTTGGCTGCGTCCTGCTCGACGCGCCGTGCAGCGGGACCGGGACGCTGCGGCGCCGCCCCGACAAGCGGCAGCGGCTCGTGCCCGGCGACATCGCCGACTGCGCCGCCCGCCAGGCGCGGATGCTCGACGCGGCAGCCCCGCTCGTCGCAGCGGGCGGAGCGCTGGTCTACGCGGTCTGCAGCCTCGAACCCGAGGAAGGCGAGGACCAGTTGCGCGCCTTCCTGGTGCGCCACCCGGAGTTCGCGCCGGACGACCCGGCGGACCACCTTGGCGCCGCGGCCGCGGGGCTGGTGTCCGGTGACCCGCCGGCACTCGCCACCCGGCCGGACCGCGATGGGCTCGACGGCTTCTTCGCCGCCCGGCTCTCCCGGGCGGCCGCGTGAGCGGTCCCGGCCGCCTCCGGACCTGGCTGCGCCGCGCGGTGTTCGGCGCGCTCTTCGCCGGCTCGCTGGCCCTCGTGTTCGGGCTCGCGGCCTGGTTCACGCTTCGCGCCTCGGTCCGGTTCGTGTCCGAGCTCACCGTCCCGTCGGTGGTCGGCAGCGACCAGGCCGAGGCCACGGCGCGGCTGCGTGCGCTCGGGCTGCAGCCGCAGGTGTCGGGCCGGCGCGCCGATCCGGCCCGCCCAGCGGGCAAGGTCCTCGACCAGTTCCCCGCGGCCGGCAGCCGCAGCAAGCCCGGCCGCCCCGTGCGCCTCGTGCTGAGCAGCGGCCCCGAGAAGACGACCGTACCCGACCTCGCAGGATCGAGCGTCAGCCGGGCCCAACTCGCGCTGCGGCGCGCCGGGATGGTGCTCGGCACGACCTCCCGCGCCCCTCACCCCCGCGAGGGGGCCGGGCGGATCCTCGCGCAGCACCCACCCGCGGGCGGCGACGGCTCCACAGGGCAGGCGATCGCCGTGCTCGTCAGCGCCGGCCGCACGCCGCGCGCCTTCGTCATGCCCGACTTCGTCGGGCGGTCCGCGGCGACCGCGGTCCGCTCGCTCGAGGGGCTGGACTTCCGTTCGATCGCGATCGGCGGCCCGGGCGACCTCCGGCCCGGGGCTGTCGTCGCGGACCAGCGCCCCCCGGTCGGAAGCCGGGTCACCGCCACCACCCGCATCACCCTGACCCCGGCCCCGTGAGCGGCCCGGGCGGGACACGCGCGAGGTTCACGCCATGAAGATCGAGATCGCCCCCTCCATCCTGTCTGCCGACTTTGCGCGTCTGGCCGACGCACTGGCCCTGCTCGAATCGGCGGGCGCCGACGTCGTGCACGTCGACGTGATGGACGGGCACTTCGTCCCGAACCTGACGATCGGGCCGCCGGTCGTGGCCGCGCTCCGGAAGGCGACCCGGCTGCCGCTCGATTGCCACCTGATGATCGAGGACGCGGAGCGCTGGATCGGCGACTACGCCCGGGCCGGGGCCGCGCGGCTGACGGTCCACGTCGAGGCCTGCCCCCACCTCCACCGCACCGTGCAGCAGATCAAGGGACTCGGGCTCGAGGCCGGGGTCTCGCTCAACCCGGCCACGCCTCCGGAGACCCTCTCCGAGATCCTGCCGCTGATCGACTGGGTGCTCGTGATGTCGGTCGAGCCGGGGTTCCCGGCCCAGTCGTTCATCCCCGGTGCGCTGGGCAAGGTCGCGCGCGTCGCCGCGATGATCGCCGCGGCCGGCGCCTCGGCGCGGATCCAGGTCGACGGCGGGATCGGCACCGCCAACGCGGCCGCGGTGGTGCGCGCCGGGGCGCGCAGCCTGGTCGCCGGCAACGCGATCTTCGGAGCGCCCGACCCGAGGGCGGCGCTGGCCGCGCTGCGCGCCGCCGCCGAGTCCGGGTCGTGAAGGTCCTGTCGACCCCGTTCCGGGTGCGCTACCCGGAGGTCGACCGGATGGGGGTGGCACACCACACGCACTACCTGGCCTGGTTCGAGCTGGGCCGGACCGAGTTGATGCGCGAGGCGGGGCTGCCCTACGGGATCCTCGAGGACGAGCGGGGGATCCTCTTCCCCGTGGTCGAGGCCGGGGCTCGCTATCGGCGCCCGGCGCGTTACGATGACGAGCTCGAGGTCCGGACCGGGCTCGCCGCGCTGACGGCCGTCCGGGTCCGGTTCGAGTACCGGGTCGTGCGGCCCGCGGACGGCGCCCTGCTGGCCGAGGGGTTCAGCGAGCATGCGGCGGTGGGCCGCGACGGCCGGCCGCAGCGGCTGCCGCCCGAGATGATGGAGAGGCTCTCGCCGTGGATGCCCTGACCGCCCTCAGCCGTTCCCGGACCGCCCGCCGGCTCGTCCTGCCGGCGCTGCTGCTCCCGCTCGCCCTGGCCCTGCCCGGCTGCGGCAGCTCGAAGAAGAGAGACCAGCTGAACGAGGACAACGAGGCGCTCTATCGCGAGGCCCGCGAGCTGATCGAGGAGCGGCGCTTCGTCGAGGCGACGACGCGGCTCGGGGACGTCGGGATGGTCACGCCGGTCGGGGAGACGCTCGACCCGATGGTCAAGCTCGCTCTGGCCGACGCCTACTTCTACCAGCTCGGCACGACCAGCGCGATCGAGGCCCAGAGCCGCTACGAGCAGTTCCTCAACTTCTACCCGTTGCACCCGATGTCCTCGTACGCCCGCTTCCAGGTCGGGGCCTGCCTGCTGGAACAGGCGAGCGACCCGTCGAACGACCAGGAGTACCCGCGCCGGGCCGGCGAGCACTACCGGGCGATGCTCCGCGAGCTGCCACCCGGCGACCCGTGGCGCCTCGCAGCGCTGCAGGCCTCGGCCCGGGCCGGCGACATGCTGGCCGAGCACGACTGGCTGGTCGCCCAGTTCTACCGGCAGCGGGGCAAGCCGCTCGGCGAGATTCAGCGGCTCGCGCGGCTGGTCGACGAGTACCCCTCCTCGCAGCGCCGCGAGGAGGCGCTGTTTCAGCTCGGGCAGGCCTACGCGAAGGCCGGCGACCAGGCCAAGGCGCGCCTCTCGTACGAGCGCCTGATCGCCGACTACCCGGCCGGCACCTGGGCCGGCGAGGCGCAGACCGCACTGGCGGCGCTCGCTGCGACCGAGCCGGGCGCCGCGCCGGCCCCCTCCGACGCCGCGGCCCCACCACGGACCGGGGGGGCGTGATGCGCGTGACCTCGACCACCGTCGTCGCCGTGCGACGCGCCGGGCGGGTCGCGATGGCCGCCGACGGCCAGGTCACGCTCGACCGGACGATCGTCAAGGAAGGCGCGCGCAAGGTGCGGCGGCTCGCCGACGGCCGGATCCTGGCCGGCTTCGCGGGCGGGGCGGCCGACGCCTTTGCGCTGCTGCAGCGCTTCGAGGAGCGACTCGAGCAGCACGGCGGGCGGCTCGAGCGCGCGGCGATCGAGCTGGCACGCGACTGGCGCCAGGACCGCGCGTTGCGGCGCCTCGAGGCGCTGCTGCTGGTCGCCGATCGCGAGCACACGCTGCTGCTGTCGGGGACCGGCGACCTGATCGAGCCGGACGACGGCGTGATCGCGATCGGCAGCGGCGGCTCGGCCGCGCTCGCCGCGGCGCGCGCCCTGGTGCAGCACACCGAGCTGGCGGCGGACGAGATCGCGATCGCGGCGCTGCAGACCGCGGCCTCGATCGATATCTACACCAACGAGCGAATCGTCTGCGAGACGCTCGGCGACTGAGCCGGGGGACGACGATGGTCTTCTACATGCCGGGGGGCGGCGGCCCGCCCCACCTCGAGCCGGGCGGCCCGCTCGGGCGCCAGGACGACCTGACCCCGTCCCAGGTCGTGGCCGAGCTCGACGCCTACATCATCGGCCAGTCCGAGGCCAAGCGCGCCGTCGCGGTCGCGCTGCGCAACCGCTGGCGCCGCAAGCAGCTCCCGCCCGAACAGGCCGAGGAGGTGCTGCCCAAGAACATCCTGATGATCGGCCCGACGGGGGTCGGCAAGACGGAGATCGCGCGGCGGCTCGCCCGGCTGGTCGGGAGCCCCTTCCTGAAGGTCGAGGCGACGAAGTACACCGAGGTCGGCTACGTCGGCCGCGACGTCGAGTCGATGATCCGGGACCTGCTCGAGCTGGCGGTCGAGATGGTGCGCCGCGAGCGGCGGCGCGAGGTCGCGGCGGCGGCCGTGCGCGCGACCGAGGACCGGCTGCTCGAGCTGCTCGCCGGGCCCCGGGGCGCGGGGGCCGACGGGCGCGAGTGGATCGAGGCGCGCGAGGAACTGCGCGGCCGGCTGCGCGGCGGCGAGCTCGAGGAGCGGATGGTCGAGCTCGAGCTTCCAGACGAGGAGAAGCCCGCCTTCCGGATCGCCGGCGGCCCGGGCATGGACGAGATGGAGGTCAAGCTGGGCGAGATGCTCCCCGGCTTCATGGGCCGGCGCACCCGGCGCGCGCGCGTCAGCGTGCGTGAGGCGCGCGAGCTGCTGCAGCGCGAGGAGGAGGACCGGCGGCTCGACGAGGCGACGCTGGCCAAGGAGGCGATCGAGCGCACCGAGCAGACCGGGATCGTCTTCATCGACGAGATCGACAAGGTGGCGGGCGGGGGGAGCCAATCCGGCCCCGACGTCAGCCGGCAGGGGGTCCAGCGCGACCTGCTGCCGATCGTCGAGGGGACGATCGTACAGACCAAGCGCGGCCCGGTGCGGACCGACCACATCCTGTTCATCGCGGCCGGCGCGTTCCACGCGGCGAAGCCCTCCGATCTGCTGCCGGAGCTGCAGGGCCGGTTCCCGATCCGCGTCGAGCTCCGGCGCCTGACGCGCGAGGACCTCTACCAGATCCTGACCGTACCGAAGAACGCGCTGGTCCGGCAGTACCAGAGCCTGCTCGCGGTCGACGGGGTCGAACTCTCCTTCAGCGACGCGTCGCTGCGCGAGATCGCCGAGCTGGCCGACCGGGTCAACGAGTCGGTCGAGGACATCGGGGCGCGGCGCCTGGCGACGATCCTGGAGCGGCTCCTCGGACCGCTGCTCTTCGACGCGCCCGACCGCCGGCGGGGTCCGGTCGCGATTGACGCCCCCGAGGTGCGCGAGGCGCTCTCCGGGCTGGTGGCGCGCCAGGACCTCGCCCGCTTCGCGCTGTGAGATGAGACGCACCCTCGCGCTGTTCTCGCTCGCGCTCGCGGCGCTCGGCTGCGGCCACCGCGGGCCGCCCACGCCGCCGCTCCCGCACCTGCCGGAGCCGCCGGCAGGGGTTCGCTGGCGCCAGCGCGGCGACGCGCTGCAGCTCGAAGCGCGCTACTCGCTGCGGATCGTCGGTGGCGGCGCGCTGCGCCTGCCGGCCCGGCCCGAGATCCTCCTCACGACGAGCGGCATGGGCCAGGGCTCCTCGTGGTCGGCCTCCAACCGCGACCGCGAGTTCCGGCGGGTGGCCCGACCGCTCGCGCTGCCGCCGTTTGAGGCGGGCGCGAAATCGCCCGTGACCCGACGCGACGCGGTCCCGCTCGAGCAGCTCCCAGCTTCCCCCGAGCTGGTCCTCGCCGTCGCGCTCGCGGACGCGCGGGCCCGGTCGCTGGCTTCGTCGCGTTCCGCGCTGGCCCCGCTCCGCCCCGCACTGCCGGCGATGACCACGCTCACCGCCGAGCCGCGCGAGAACGGGATCCAACTGAGCTGGGCCGACCCGGCCGACGAACGCGCGGAGACGGTCCGGATCTGGCGCTGGTCGCCGCCCGCCGCCGAGCCGTGGGAGCCGTTCCGGATCGTGGCGGCGAAGGACGGGACGCTGCTCGACACCGCACCGCGCTACGGCGAGACGGTCGTCTACCTCGCCGCCTTCGCCCGCGCGGCGGCCCAGGTCCCGGTCGAGGGGGTGCCGCAGCAGCTCGAGCCGATCGACTACCAGGACCGCTTTCCGCCCGCCCCGCCGCGCGACCTCGACGCGGTCGCGGAGGCCGGCCGGATCCGCGTGCTGTGGTACCCCGGCGGCTCGGCCGACGAGCAGGCCTGGGTCGTCGAGCGGCAGCGCGAGGGGGAGGACGGGTTTGGCGAGATGGGCCGTTCCGAGGCCCCCGACGCCTTCTTCCTCGACGCCGCCGCCGAGCCCGGCGCGCGCTACCGCTACCGGGTGCTGGCCGAGGACGCGAGCGGGAACCGCTCCGAGGCGGTCGGCCCGACCGGCTGGGTGGTCGCGCGCCCGCCTGCCGTGAGCGCGCCGTGAGCGGTGGCCTCTCGTTCTGGAAGATGGAGGGGGCGGGGAACGACTTCGTCGTGATCGACGCCCGCGACGGCCTGCCCGGCGCTGCCGACGAGCTGGCGCGACGGCTCTGCGC
This sequence comes from Acidobacteriota bacterium, assembly GCA_025456425.1. Lineage (GTDB taxonomy): Bacteria > Acidobacteriota > Polarisedimenticolia > J045 > J045 > JALOKP01. The sequence goes on from JALOKP010000088.1 coordinate 8,225, forward strand.
GCGCGGCACCGGGATCGGTGCCGACGGCCTGCTGGCGGTCAGCGAGGCCCGGCCCGGCCGCGTCGTCGTCGACTACCGCAACGCCGACGGCAGCAGCGCCGCGTTCTGCGGCAACGGCGCGCGCTGTGCCGCGCGCTTCGCGGTCGAGCGCGGCCTCTCCGGCTCGCCGCTCGAGCTCGTCTTCCCGGGCTTCTCGGTCGAGGCCCGGGTCGAGGGGGAAATGGTCTCGATCCACGGGCCGCGGCCGACGGTCGACGACGCGCCACGCTCCCTGCCGCTTCCCGACGGGGGCACTCTCGCGGCACGGCTGGTCCGGGCCGGCGTGCCCCACCTGGTCGCGCGCGAGCCGGCGGGGGCGCAGCTCGACCTCGCGGACCTGGCCGCGCGGCTCCTCGCCGCCGACCCGGAGCTGGCGAGGGCGGTCAACCTCACGCTCGTCCGCGAGGCCTCGGGGCGGGCCCTCTTCGTGCGCACCTTCGAGCGCGGCAGCGGCGAGACGCTGGCCTGCGGGAGCGGCGCCTGGGCCGCGGCCGCCTTCTGCGAGTCCCCCCCCGGCGGCGGGGGGACCTTCCAGGTCTACCCGCCCGCCGGCATCCCGTTGACGGTCGAACTGGCTCCAGCCGGTGGCGGCGCGCTGCTGACCGGCCCGGCGCGGGTGGTCTTCCGCGGGCTGCTCGCCGAGCTCTAGCGCGGGCTTCCGCCGCCGGAGCGCGGGTGCACGGTGGCGACCACGATCCCGGCCAGGACGACCAGCGCGCCGGCCACCTCGTGCGCCGACAGCGCCTCGCCCGCGAGGCGGCCGAAGAGCGCGGCCCACACCGGCTCCGACGCGAACAGGATCGCGGCCCGCGTCGGGGTCGTGTGGGTCTGCCCGTAGTTCTGCAGCCCCAGGAACAGCGCGGTGGCGACCAGTGCGAGGAAGAGCAGGCGGGCCGCCAACCCGGGCGAGGGGTCGAAGCGGACCGTCTCCAGCAGCGGCGCGGCGGCGGCGCAGATCAGGCCGGTCGCCAGGACCTGTGCGAAAAGCAGCGCGCGCGACGAGTGGCCGGGCAGCGCGGCGTGCAGCCCGACCAGCTGCCCCGCGAACAGCAGTGCCGCGGCCAGCGTCGCGAGGTCGGCCCGCGTCGGCGAACCACCGAGACCGACGCCGCTCATCACCCCCGCGCCGACGAACGCGAGCAGCGCGCCCGCGGCGGTCGAGGCGGGGGGCCGGCGCCCGGTCGCGAGCCAGTCGAGGAGCGGCGTGAAGATCACGTAGAAGGCCGTCAGGAACGCCGAGCGGGTCGGGCCGACCTGCGGCATCGCCCAGGCCTGCAGCGAGAAGCCGGCCGCGAGCAGCACGCCCAGCGCGACGCCCCAGCCCGCCGCGCGCCGCACCGCGCGCGGCCCCGGGACGACCAGGATCCACCCCAGCGCCGCGGCGGCGAGCAGGAAGCGCGCGGCGTTGAAGGCGACGGGCGAAGCCGAGCGCATCGCGGCGTCGACGAGCGGGAAGGTCGCCCCCCAGCCGACGGCGCAAACGACGAGCGCCGCGTCGCCCTTCCACGACGGGCGGGAAGGCGTCATCGCGGCTTCTGAAGCGCGAAACTAGAACGCGGCGCGGTCTACCCGCCCCAGCGCGTTCGTTTCGCCCGCGGCGAGCACGCGCACCAGCGCCTCGTCGAAGAAGTCGCCCAGTGCCCGGACCTCGGGCGGGACGCGCTGCTCGTACATCTGCCGTGCGCGCTCGACCTGGTCCGACAGGCGCGAGAGCAGGTCGCCCTGCGATCGCCCCTCGTCGACCTTGTCGGCGTGGTAGAGGCAGATCTCCTCCATCAGCAGGCGCGCGAAACGGCGCGCGTCCTGGACCTCGGGGGAGACCGCACCCGGTCCCGGCTCGGGACCGGTCAGGGGGCCCGAAGCCGCGGCGGGGAGGGCCGCCGCGGGGATCGACCCCACCGGCTGCGATAGGGTCGGGGGGGCCGCGTCGGGGGCCCGGGGCGGGGCCTCCGCGGCTGCCCCCTCGCCGGGGCGCTGCGACCAGCGCGCCAGCGCAAGCCGCTCGATCGCCAGCCCGCCGACCTCGCCCATCACCTCGAGCGCGGCGGTGTCGATCGCCGCGCCGTGCTCCGCCGGATCGGCGTAGATCACCGCCACCAGCCTGCCGTGGACCTGGATCGGGATCAGCACCGCAGGCGAACGCGGGCCCTGCCCGAAGTCCGGCGCGGGCAGCCCCGTCTCGCCGCCCAGCGCGATCGGCCGCTGCTCGACCAGGAGGGCCGCGAGCGCGGCGTCGTCGGGCGAGAGCCCCACGCCGTGGAAGTCGACCTCGTCGAAGCCCGCGCCTTCCCAGCCCTCGATTCGGTCCTGCTTGACGACGAAGAGCGCCGCCCGCGCGCCGGCGTCACCCGCGCTCGCCAGCAGCGCGCGCAGCAATGCGACCTGGCCCGGGGCCTCGCGCAGCGCGGCGCAGGCCGCGCGGAGCCACTCCGGCGTTCGGGCCACCGGGGGCGGCAGCTGGATCGCGGAGAGCTCGTCGCGCAACGCGTCGGCGAGCCGATCGATGACGCCATCCATGGTCTCGGCGGAAAGGGCACGCTCTTTCATCGGGGTCCTCCGGGACGGGCGCCGCCATTCTCCGTGGCAGGTCCCGCCGGGTCAACAGTATAGAATCGACCCATGGTGCGTCTGCAGCGGACCCTGGCTTCCCCGATCCGGCTCGAGGGGATCGGTCTCCACCACGGCCGGACCGAGCGCGTCGAGCTGGAGCCCGCCCCTCCGGGGTCGGGGGTCGTCTTCGTGCTCGAAGGGGCCGGCGGGCTCGAGATCCCGGCGCTCGAGCAGTTCCGCAGCCCGATGATGCACGCGACGCGCCTCGAGCGGGACGGCGCGACGATCGACACGCCCGAGCACCTGATGGCCGCGGTCTACGCCCTGGGCCTCGACAACGCCCGGGTCCGCATGTCGGGGAGCGAGCTGCCGATCCTCGACGGCTCGTCGCTCCCGTTCGCGCGCGCGATCCTGGCCGCGGGGCTGGTCGAGCAGCAGGCCTGGTACCCGCGGATCGTGGTCACGCAGAAGCTGGTGGTCGGGGACGAGGAGCGGCGGATCACGATCGAGCCCGGGGAGGGGCTGCGGGTCACCACCGCGATCGACTTCGAGCACGAGCACCTGGGCTACCAGGAGGTCACGGTCCAGCTCGACCAGCCCGACGACTTCCTGGTCAAGCTGGCCGCGGCCCGGACCTTCGGGATGCGGCGCGACGTCGAGAAGCTGCAGCGGGCCGGGCTGATCCGGGGCGGATCCCTCGACAACGCGATCCTGGTCGACGACGACGGGATCAAGGGGGTCGACCTCCGCTACCGGGACGAGTTCGTGCGCCACAAGACGCTCGACCTGGTCGGCGACCTCGCGCTGCTGGGCTGCGGCCTGGCCGGGCGTGTCGTGGCCTGGCGGGCCGGCCACGACCTCCACGGCCGGCTGGCCGACGCCCTGCTGGCCGACCGCTCCAATTGGATCTTCGAGAGCGGCCCCGGGGGGCCGACCGAGCCGCCGTCGTGGCCCGCCCCGCCCGGCCGTGCGCGTTGACCGGATGCTGCGCAACCGCCTCCGCTCCGACCGGCTGCTGTTCACGATCGTCGGCCTCTCGTTCGTCCTGACGGTCGTCCTCTACTACGTCATCCAGCGCGGCAAGCTGGGGGACACGCGCCTGGCGGGCGACAAGACGCTGCTTTCGGGCCTGGCCGCGGCGCTCGTGCTGCTGGCCCTCGCCGTGGCCGCGCTGATCGTGCGCAACGTGGCCCGGGTGCTGGCCGGCCGCCGCAGCGGGATCCTGGGGGCGCGACTTCAGGCGCGGGTCTTCTTCGCCTTCTTCTTCCTCGTCCTGATCCCTTCCCTGACCCTCTTCGCCGGCGCGATCGCGATCGTGCTGCGCTCGCTGTCGGACCTGATCCCCCCCGACATCGCGAAGACGATGGACCAGGCCGCGGGGATCGCGCAGATGGCCCAGCGCGAGGCCTCGGCCGAGGCGCGGCACTTCGCCCGCGTCGTGGCCGACGACCTGGCGCGCGGCCCCCTGGCCCGCGACCCGGCGGCCGCCCGTGGCGAGATCGCCGGCACGCTGGACCAGCTCCGGCGGCGCTACGGGCTGACGGCGGTCGGCGTGGCGTTCCCGAGCGGGAGCCCCGTCGCGGTCGCCGAGATCGTGCGCAGCGGGGCCGCGACGGCACTGCCGACCGAGCTGACGCGCGTGCCCGAGGCGATCGTCCGTGAGACCTTCGAGAGCGGGAAGGGCGGGCTGACCAGCGACCGCCTCGTGTACGGCTGGCGCACGGTGGCGACCGAAGCGGTGCGCCTCCGGGGCGGGACGGTCGCGGTGGCCTGGGCGGCGGTCTACATCCCGGAGGACGACGCGCGGCGAATCGACAGCGTGCTGCTCTCGGGGCGGGAAGTCGAGGACTACGGGACCCGGCGGCCGGTCGTGCAGCGGCTCTACGTCGCGCTCTTCGCGCTGCTGACGCTGCTCGTGCTGTTCGCCGCGGTCTGGACCAGCTTCTACGTCGCGGGCCAGATCACCAACCCGATCCTGGCGCTGGCACGCGGGACCGAGGCGCTGGCGGGGGGCGACCTGACCTACCGCGTCCCCGGCAGCGGCAGCGACGAGATCGGGCAGCTGGTCTCGTCGTTCAACCGGATGGCGGGCGAGATCCAGCGCCAGCGGCGCGAGATCGAGGGGCGGCGGCGCTACATCGAGACGATCCTCGAGGCGATCCCGGTCGGCGTGCTCAGCCTCGACGCCGACGCGCGCGTCGCGACCGCCAACCGCGCGGCGCTCGAGCTGCTGCGGCTGTCCGACCTGCCGCGCGGCGCGCCGGTGACCGAAGCGCTCTCGGGCGGCCGGGAGGCGGTCTACCGCGTGGTCCAGCCGGTGCTCGAGGGCTGGGCCCGGCGCTCGAGCCGCGAGGTCCCGGTCGAGGTCGAGGGGAAGCAGGCGATGGTCGAGGCGACCGCCGCCCGCTTCGGGATCCCGGGCCGCGGCGAAGGGGTGCTGGTCGTGCTCGAGGACCTGACGCCGCTCCGGCGCGCCGAGCGGCTCGCCGCCTGGGGCGAGGTCGCGCGGCGGCTGGCGCACGAGTTCAAGAACCCCCTGACCCCGATCCGGCTCTCCGCCGAGCGGCTGCTGCGCCGTTACCGCCGCAGCCCGGAGGAGGCCGGCGAGGTGCTGGAGGAGATGGTCGGGAACATCGTGCGCGAGGTCGACAGCCT
>JALOKP010000089.1 GCA_025456425.1 Acidobacteriota bacterium
CGGCTGACCAGCCGCATCGAGATGCAGGCCCGGAAGACCGCGGCCAGCTGCAGGCGGATCTGCTTCTGCTGGTGCGGCGGGAAGACCGAGATGATCCGGTTGATCGTCTCGGTGGCGTCGAGGGTGTGAAGCGTGGAGAGCACCAGGTGGCCGGTCTCGGCCGCCAGCAGCGCGGTCTCGATCGTCTCGTAGTCGCGCATTTCGCCGACCAGGATGACGTCGGGGTCCTGGCGCAGCGCCGAACGGAGGGCGTCGGCGAACGACTTGGTGTCGACCTCGACCTCGCGCTGGTTGATCAGCGACTTCTTGTCGCGGTGCAGGAACTCGATCGGGTCCTCGATCGTCATGACGTGCTCGCAGCGCGTCGCGTTGATGAAGTCGATCATCGCCGCCAGCGTGGTCGACTTGCCGGAGCCGGTGGTCCCGGTCACCAGGATCAGCCCGCGGGCCTCGGACGCGACCTGCTCGAGCACCGTCGGCAGGGTCAGCTCGCGCACGGTCGGGATCTTGACCGGCACGACGCGGAAGACCATCCCGACCGCGCCGCGCTGCTGGAAGCAGTTGACTCGGAAGCGGCCCAGCCCGGGGACCGAGTAGGCCATGTCGATCTCGAGGTTCTCCTTGAACTTCTGCTTCTGCCGCGCGCTCATGATCGAGAACGCCATCGCGACCGCGTCCTCCTGCATCAGGCGCGGGTGCTCGGTCATGGCAAGCAGGTGGCCGTCGACCCGGACGATCGGGTAGGAGCCCACCTTGAGGTGGAGGTCGGAGGCGCCCTTGTCGGACGCGGCCTTCAGGAGGTCGTTGATGTGCACGGCCGTCTCCCGGGATCGCAACGCCGCGCCCCGGCACCGCACGCGACCCGGGGGATAATCCCCGGGCCGGGCCGGTCGCCGGCGGACCGCGGCGGGGCTCTCGGCCCCCGCTCGGAATCTAGGTTTCCGGCCCGGCTGGGGACAACTGACGCCGCACGGCGGGCCCCTGGCCCGCCCCGGCGGGTGGACCGCGGAGGGCTCTTGCTGCGCTGGGCGTTGCTCGTGTCGCGCGACCTGGTCCGGCTGCCGGACCTCGAGGAGGGGATCCGGATGGCCGGCTACTCGCCCCGGCGGGTGCCGGACCTGCGGCTCGCCTGGTCCCTGCTGGGCCTCCCCCCCGGCGGGAGCGGCGAGATCCCCGGCGGGAACCGGCCGGGGCTGGTGCTGGTCGACCTGGTCTCACTGGAGGAAGAGGGGCTCGAGGTGATCCGAACGCTCTCCCGTCACGCCCCGGCGGTGGCGCTGCTTCCCGAGCACCTCGCCGGCGCGGAGGGCCAGACCCGGCGCTGGGGCGCGGAGGCCCTGCTCCCGCCCCACGACGCCGCGCGGGTGGCGAACTGCCTCGCGGGCCTGCCGGGCCCGGGGCCGCTCGGCGCGGTGCCGCCTACGGGTAGACCTTGAGGTGCCACTCGGGGTGCCGCGGGTGCGCCCCCTTCACCTCGTTGAAGTAGGCCTCCTGGATCCGGCGGGTGACCTCCCCGCGTGTGCCGCTGCCGACCGGCACGCCGTCGACCGACCGGATCGGCGTGACCTCGGCCGCGGTCCCGGTGAAGAAGACCTCGTCCGCGACGTAGAGCGTCTCGCGCGGGATCGCGCTCTCGACCACCTCGTAGCCCAGCTCGCGTGCCAGCGTCATCACCGAATCGCGCGTGATCCCGGCCAGGATCGAGAACTGCAGGCCGGGGGTGAAGATCTTGCCGCGCCAGACGACGAAGATGTTCTCGCCCGAGCCCTCGCTGATCAGGCCGTCGGTGGTCAGCGCGATCCCCTCGGTGAAGCCGCGGGCCCGGGCCTCCAGGTTGATCAACTGCGAGTTCATGTAGTTGGCGCCGCACTTGGCGAGCGCCGGCAGCGTGTTGGGAGCCATCCGGTTCCAGGTCGAGATCGTGACGTCGACCCCCTGCGTCAGCGCCGTTTCGCCCAGGTACGCACCCCACGACCAGACGACGATCGCGGTGTCCACCGGGCACTTGGACGGGTTGACGCCGAGCGTGCCGAAGCCGCGGTAGATCACCGGGCGGATGTAGCACTCCTCGAAGCCGTTGGCGCGGATCGTCTCGAGGCAGGCGTCGATCAACTGGTCCTCGGTGAAGGCCCCCTGCATCCGGTAGATCTTGGCCGAGTCGATCAGCCGCCGGATGTGCTCGCGCAGCCGGAAGCAGGACGAGCCGTGCTCCGTCTTGTAGCAGCGCGCCCCCTCGAAGACCGACGAGCCGTAGTGGATGACGTGGGAACAGATGTGGATGTTGGCGTCCGCGTAGGGAACCAGCCGGCCGTTCATCCAGATCGAGCTGACGCCGTCGAACGCCATGCGCAGGCCTCCACCGCCCCGGTGCGGCAGCGCGGCAGCGCGGCACGCCGACGGCGGGATACGAAAAGGGATCGCAGCAGGGGGGAACGGGATCGATGCTAAGAGCCCGCACCAAGGGGTGTCAACGCTGGTCGGGCCGCCCGACGGACCGTTCGTCGGAGCCGGCCCCGGCGGCCCCCGTGCCGACCCCCGGCGGCCCCCCGGGCCGGACCCCCTCCGGCTTGCGTCCGGGGCCGGCTGACCGTATCTGCTTGGCATGGCAGCTTTGCTCGCGGGCGCCGGCCGGGCCCGCGCTTTTCTTATCGCGAGCCTCCTCGCGGCTGCCGCCGCCGCCCCGGTGCGCGCCGACGGCGCGTCCCGCGCCCCGGCCTCCTACCGGGGCCCCTTCGCCGCCCCGGCGGCCGAGCCCCCGGGGCCCGCTCCGGTCCCGGCCGAGGCCGGCCCTTCGCCCGGTGGGAGCCCCGCCGGCGCCTGGCGGGGCCCGCTGCTGCTGGGACTGGGCCCCGGACCGGGAGCGCCGGCCGACCCGTCCCCCGCCGCCCTGCTGGCCCGGCCGCACGCGATCCTCTTCGACACCGCGGCCTTCGAGCCGCTTGCCGACGGGGAGCCGGACCTCTCGGCGTTCGCACCGGAGCCGGAGGGGTTCGAGGCCCTTCCGGCCGGGGCGCCGCGGCTGGCCCTGGTCCAGTTCGAGGCCCCCCCGGGGCCGGCCGAACGGGCCGCGCTGGCGGAGGCCGGGATCGCGCCGCTGTTCGCCGTCCCTCGCCAAGCCTACCTGGTGCGGGCCGACGCCCTGGCGCTGGGCCGGGCCGCGGGGCTGCCCGGGGTGCGGTGGGTGGGGCGCTACCGGCCGGGCTACAAGTTCGACCGCGGCCTGGCCCGCGCGGCGGCCGGGCGGCCGGCGCCGGTCGCGCTCGCCGGCGAGGGGCTCGACGCCTTCCGCCTCCACGCTCTGGCCTTCCCCGCCCCCGGCCGGACCGCCGACGACGTCGCGGCCGCCGTCGCCGCGGCCGCGCCCGGCGTCGCGCTGGAGGGGGTCGCCGGTGACGGGACGGTCGCGCTGCTCGCGCTCGCGGTGCCGCGCGCGGGGCTGCGCGCGGAGTTGGCCCGCGTCGCCGCGCTCGAAGAGGTGGTGGCGCTCGAGCCGCGCGGCGAGATCGAGTTCCACAACGACGACGCGGTCTGGATCGGCCAGTCCTACGACCGCTTCTGGAAGCGCAACTACTCGAAGAGCGCGACGGTCTGGAAGCGCGGGCTGCTCGGCGACGGAGAGCTGATCGGGATCGCGGACAGCGGCGTCGACCCGGACGTCTGCTGGATGATCGACGATCCGAAGGGTCTGCCGGTGGTCTCGAGCGTCCCGGCCGACGGCGCGCTGGCCGGCCCGATCCCGGTCGACCCGACGCGCCGCAAGATCGTGGCCTACAACCTGCTCGGCTCGTTCCAGGCCCAGGCCACGGCCTACGACGTCCGCACCGGCGACCCGCACGGGACCTGGGTCGCGGTCTCGGCGGCCGGCGACGATCCGACCAACCCGGCGAGCGAGTCCAACCCGCTCGGGCCGCACCACGACCCGGGCGACGGCGTGGCGCCGCTGGCGAAGCTGGTGGTCGAGGACCTCGGCGACGACAAGGGGGCGCTGGTCGGCCTGGGCCTGCCGGTCCCGCTGATCGTCGACCGGATGTTCGAGCAGATGCGCGACGCCGGGGCCCGGATCTCGACCAATTCGTGGGGCGTGGCCCGCAACGAGTACGACACGCTGGCCTTCTTCACCGACCGCATGGCCTGGAACCACCCCGACTTCCTGATCGTCTTCAGCGCCGGCAACAGCGGGCCGTTCGCCGGCACGCTGGCCTCGCCCGGCACCGCCAAGAACGTGATCACGGTCGGCGCGTCCGACGCGCGGATCCAGGCCGACCCCGACCCCACCAGGGCCCTCGACCCCGAGAACGTCGCCGAGTTCTCCTCGCGCGGGCCGACCTCGGACGGCCGCCTCAAGCCCGACCTGGTGATGTCGGGGCGCTCGCTCGTCACCGGCACCTCGGACCGCAAGGAGATCGGCCGGTCCTGCACCACCTTCGAGGTCAACGGGACGTCGTTCGCCGCGCCGCTGGTGGCCGGCTACGCCGCGCTGGCGCGCGAGTACTACCGCAAGGGGTTCTACCCCTCCGGCGCGGCCCGCGCGGCCGACGCGCTGACCCCCTCCGCCGCGCTGCTCAAGGCGACGCTGCTCGCCGGCGCCCGCAACATGACCGGGCGCGGCGGGCCCGACTACGGCCCCTGCGTCCCCGACACCTGCGACCTCTCGGTCGGGCTCTGCTTCAACGGCTTCGGCGCGTGCGCCGAGGATGCCGACTGCTGGACCTGCAGCGGCCAGTCCGCGCTGACCTGCGCCAGCGACCGCGACTGCAACCTCGCGCTGCTGCAGGACGACGCGCCGACCAGCGAGCAGGGCTGGGGCCGGCTGCAGCTCGACGACGCGCTCTTCTTCGGCGGTGACACGCGCGGGCTCGCGGTCTGGGACGTGCCGCGGGACCGCGGCGTCGCGACCGGCGAGACCTGGGCCAGCGAGGTCTACCTGGACGGTCGCGCCGAGGAACTGAAGATCGTGCTGACCTGGACCGATCCGCCGGCCCTGGTCGCCTCGCCGTCCTTCCTGGTCAACGACCTCGACCTGATCGTGACCGCGCCGAACGGCACGGTCTACCGAGGCAACGCCTGGGCGGCGCGCGACCGCAACCCGGTCACGCGCGAGGCCACGGCCCCCAACGCGCTTCCCGCCAGCGACAACGACAACGTCGAGGTGGTGCGGCTGCCGGTCGGCGGCGCGCCCGCCGGCGTCTGGCGCGTCGAGGTCGCCGGGGACAGCGTCCCGGGCACCCCCTTCGTCGACGGCGGCGCCCGGCAGGACTTCGCGGTCGTCGCGGTCGGGCCGGTCGCTTCGGCCGGCGGCACGCTGCGCTTCGCCCGACCGCGCTTCGGCTGCGACGGCACGGCGGAGCTGGAGGCGCTCGACGCCGATGCCGGCGCGTCGCTCCCGGTCCTCGTCACGACCTCCTCGGGCGACGAGGAGACGGCGACGCTGGGCGGGCTCGGCGGCGGGCGCTACGCGGGCGGCGTCGCGCTGGCGTCGGGCCTGCCGATCGTCCGCGGCAACGGCCGGCTGGAACTGGCCGACGGCGACGAGCTGACCGCCGTCTACCAGGACCTGAGCCCGCCGCACGCCGCCACCGCCCGCGCGCTCGCCGGCTGCGGGCAGGACCTCGCCGTCGCGCCCGCGGCCTTCGCGGGGGGCTGCGACGGGGACGGCTTCCTCGACGCCGGCGAGACCGGCGCGCTGACGCTGACGCTCGCGAACCCGGGCCCGGCCGACCTGCGCGGCGTGACCGCCACGCTGCGCTCGCCCGACCCGCGACTGTTCGTCGCGTCGGCGTCCGGCTCGTTCGGGGACATCGCGGTCGGCGCCTCGGCCCCGGTCGCCACCCCGTTCACCGTCTCGCTGCGCGACGGGGTCCCCGCCTCGTCGGTCACGCTCGAGCTGGAGGTGCGGGCCCTGGGCTGGACCGTCCCGCGGATCGTGCCGGTGACGATCGACCTCGAGGCCGACGAGGTCCGGACTCCCGGCAGTTGGACCGAGAGCTTCACGAGCACGTCGGGCGAGTGCTACGACGGCGACCCCGCGCCGACGCCGGGGGCGTGGTACTGGTTCGACGTCAACAAGAACTGCTCGACGACGGAACCGACCTGGACCCTCGGCCCCTGCTTCGGCTCGCGCCAGGCGCTGATCCCGTCCTGCACGGGGCAGCTGCTCAGCACCGCGTCGAAGGTCAACCACCGGATGGTCAGCCCGACGATCGTGACCGGCGACCCCGGCTCGACGACCGTGCTGAAGAGCGTGCGCTTCCGCGAGAGCTTCCACCTCAAGATGAACGAGGATGGCCGGGCGTGCGAGCGGACGCTGGTCGAGGTCTTCACCAACCGCGACGGCCGCACCCTGCCCTCGGGCTACTACCGCGACCGCTCCGCCGACGGAACCGACCGGACCGCGGACCTCGACCCCTCGCGGGTGGCGGAGTGGACGCTCCCGCCCGCGCCCGACGCGACGACCCTGCAGCTGCTGTTCCGGGCCGACATCGCCGATGGCGCCGACGGGTCGGTGTCCTGCACCAGCAGCAGCGGCGACGAGATCCGCTGGCGCGTCGACGACGTCGTCGTGAGCTGGGAGAACGTCCGCCGCGCCGGCGACGCGACCGTGTGCGCTCCCGCCTGCGTCGCGCCCGCGGCGCCGGGCGGGGTCGGCGCAGCCGCCGTCGGCGACGCGGTGGTCATCGGATGGAATGCCGTCGCGGGCGCCCACCACTACGACCTCTGGCGCGTCGACGGGACGGGCCGCCGGTTCGTCGCCCGCGTCCTCGCGCCGGAGACGGCCGCGCTCGACCGCCCGGAAGGGCCCGGGCCCTTCACCTGGGAGGTCGAGGCGCTCGACGCTTCGGGGCTCTGCACCTCGGTGCCGGCGCCGTCGAACCCGCTCGTGCCGCCGGGCTCCTGCCGCGAGGCCCCGGCCGCGCCGGCCGCGCTGACCGCGAGCGACGCCGAGACGGCCGCCTGCGGCGTCGGTCTGGCGTGGAGCGCGGTGGCCTCGCCCTGCGGCGGGACGGTGACCTACCGCGTGCACCGCTCGACCGACCCGGAGTTTCGGCCGGCCCCGGCGACGCTGCGAGCCGAAACGGACGCGATCGCCTTCGCCGACTCGGCCCTGACCACCGGCTGGGACGCGCTCGGCGAACCCGCGGGCGACAGCTGGACCTACGAGGTGCGAGCGGTCGACGACGTCAGCGGGCTCGAAGGGCCCGGGGCGCGCGTGACCGTGCGCGCCGGCGGGCCGCGGGTCCCGGGGACCTGGCTCGACGACGCGGGCGATCTCCGGCCGGCCAAGCTGGTCAACGAGACCACCGTCGACGAGACGGGCGCCGGCGCGGGCTGGTCGCGCAGCCCGATCGCGGTCCACCGCAGCGGGAACTGGTCGTACTGGTCGGACGACGAACCGCTGGGGACCGGGCGCTACGCCCCGCTGGCCTGTTTCGGCCTGGTCGGCCCCGAACTCGCGCTCGACGCCACCGGCTCGCCGCGGCTCGTGCTGTACGCCAACTACAGCATCGAGCACCGCTGGGACGGCATGGTCGTCGAACTCTCGGCCGACGGCGGACCCTTCGCGCCGATCCCGCCGATCAACGGCTACCCCGGCACCTTCGCCAACACCACGGCCCCCCCCTGCTCGGGCGACGGCGGCGGCCAGGGCGCGTGGATCAACGGCTGCGACTACCCGCCGACGCAGGGCTGCATCACGGGCCCGACCAACGGCGGGCTCTCGGGCTGGCGCCGGTTCGAGTTCAACTTGTCCGCGCACGCCGGCCGCACGATCCGCTTCCGGATCAACCTCTCCTCCGATTGCGGCACCGACGGCGGCGCCGTGATCGACGACGTCTCGGTCAGCGGGGTTCGGCTCCCTTCGTCCTGTGCCGCCGGCCCGTGCTGGCCGCCGCCGCGCTTCAGCGGGCTGCTCTCGGCCGAGGACCTCGACCCCGCTGCCGCGGGCGCGGTGCGCCTGGCCTGGGGCGAGGTCGTCGACTGGGGCGGTGGCGGGCCGGGCCGCTTCGAGGTCTGGCGCGACGGCCGGCTGGCCGCCACGCTCGACCCCTCGGCGCGCGGCTGGGACGACCACGACGCCGAACCGAACCGCGACCACGTCTACCAGGTCCTGGCCCGCTCGGGTGGCGGCTGCGACCTGCCGTCCGCCTCGCCCGCGACGCTCGTCGGGCGCGACTGCGGGGCCCTCGACCCGGCGCAGCTCGACGGCGCGCGGCTGACCGTCGACCGCTCTCCGGATGGCGAGCAGGTCGTGCTGCGCTGCGCGCCGATTCCGGGCGCGGCCCGCTACCGGTTCCCCTGGTCGCTCGACCCCGCGTCCGTCGGCTCCGCGCCCGCCGCGCTCGAGTCGGGAGCACCCGAGGCCCGGCACCCCGTGCTCCGCGACGGCAGCTCCTACTTCTACCTGGTCGAGGACGGGCCGGCCCCGGGCTGCCCCTAGCCGGCGGCCAGGCCCGCGGCCTCCCGGCCGGCCCCGTCGGGGGGAGCGGCGCCCGGGCCGGTCCGGAGCCTAGCTTCTCCATCGTGGAGTGGTTGGCCGCCTCGGCCGCGGCGATCGCGCTTGCGATCGGCCTCGCGATCGCTCTCCGCGCGCGCCGCGGCGGGGAGGGCGGGTCCTTGCCGCGCTGGGGCCTGGCCGCGGCGCTCGCCGGCGTCGCGGTGACCGCCCTGGCCTTCGGGGCCGCGCGCGGCTGGGCCCGGGACGAGCAGCGGCTCCGGCTCGAGCGCGAGACCGAGGACCTGGCGCGAGACCTGGCCGGGGCCTTCGCCGCGACCGAGCAGGTGGCACGGCTGGCCGCGGCCGCGGTCGCGCGCGACGCCGCGCCGTCGCCGGAGCAGGTCGCCGGGCTCGGACGAACGGCCGCCGCCTCCGCTCCCGGGGTCGTGGACCTGGTCCTGCTCGTGCCGGGCGAAACGGACGGGCGGCTGCCGTGGATCGGCGCGGAGGCCGCGATGCGGGCTTTTCTCGAGGACGCAGCCCGCGCCCCCGGGCCGCGGCTATCGCCGCTGGTGACCGACCGCGAGGGGCGCTGCCGCCTGCTCGTCGCGGCCCGCGCGGGGAGCGATGCGGCGGGGCGACTGCGCCTCGCCGCCGCCGTGGTCGACCCCGCTGCGGTGGTGCGCGCCGCGATCGCGGGACATCCCCGCACGGTCGGCTGCCGCGTCGAAGCGCCGGGCGCGCCGGACGCCCGGACGATCTTCGAGAGCCCGTCGGCGGGATCGGCGCCGGGCGTCGAACACGTCAGGGAACTGGATCTCGGCGGCCGCCGCTACCGGCTGACCGCGTGGGGCGCTTCCGCGGCGGGCGGAACGCTGGTGGGCCTGGGACCGGTGCTGGTGCTCCAACTCGGCGTCGCGCTCGCGCTGCTGGCGGGCTGGTTCTTCGACGGCGTGGAGCGCAGGCGGCGCTCGCGGCGCGAGGTCGCCGACCAGCACGGCGAGGACACCGCCGAGAGCGCACGGGCGGTGGTCTCGATCGTCGAGGCCGCGCCCGAGGCGATCCTGGTCGTCGCGCCGGGCGACGGGACCGTGCTCGACGCCAACCCGTACGCGGGGGCCTGGCTGGGGCGGGCCCGCGACCGGCTGGTCGGCATGCCGCTCGCGGCGCTGCTCGCCGCGGACGCCGGCCGGTCACCGGCGGAGGCGCTCCGTGCGGCGCTCGACCCGGGCCCCGACGGTCCGCGCCGGCTCGCCTTCCGCCACGCTGGCGGCCGCCGGCTCGAGGCCGAGGCCAGCGTCGCGCAGGCTGCCGTGCACGGGCGCGCGGCGAGCATCCTGCTGGTGCGCGACGTCTCGGCGCTGGAACGGGCGCGACGCGCGGCGGAGGCCGCGAGCGAGGCCAAGAACCTCTTCCTGGCCAACATCAGCCACGAGATCCGCACCCCGCTCAACGGCGTGCTGGGGATGACCGAGCTGACGCTGGAGCACGAGCTCTCCCCGGCGGTACGCGAGCAGGTCGAGACGATCGGACGCTGTGCGCGCGACCTGCTGCAGATCGTCGACGACGTGCTCGACTTCTCGCGGCTCGAGGCCGGCCAGCTCGAGCTCTCGCCGCTCCCGACCGACGTCGGCGCGCTGGTGCACGACGTGGCGTCCCACCTCGCGCCGCGCGCCCGGGCGCGCGGCCTGACGCTCGCCACCGTGGTGCGGCGCGACCTCCCCGTGCCGCTGCTGCTCGACGCGGGGCGCGTGCGGCGGATCCTCGAACAGCTCGTCGGCAACGCGATCAAGTTCACTCCGGAGGGCGAGGTCGAGATCCAGGCGCAGCCTGGCGCGGCCCAGCCCGACGGCGGCTTCGAACTGATCCTGGCGGTGCGCGATACCGGGCCCGGCATCCCGGTCGAGTGGCAGCCCGGGATCTTCGAGCCGTTCCGCCAGGCCGACGCGTCGCGCACCCGGCCCCAGGGTGGGACCGGGATCGGGCTCGCCCTCGCGCGGCAGATCGCGGGGGCGCTCGGCGGGCGGATCGAGGTCGAGAGCGAGCCGGGCGCGGGGGCGACCTTCCGCTTCTCGCTGGCGGTGACGCCGGCGCCGGGAGCGGCGACGCCGCGTCCCTGCGACGGACTCGTCGGCCGCGCCGCGCTCGTCGTCCACCCCAGCGCCGCGGTCCGGGCCAGCCTGGCCGAGTCGCTGCTGACGCTCGGGATGCGTGCCCGCGCCGCGTCGCGGCCGGCCGAGGCGGCGCGCGCCGCATTCGAGGCGCGGCGCGACGGGAGCGCCTTCGCCGCGGTGCTGATCGACGATCCGCTGCTGGCCGACCCGGAGGTCCAGCAGCACTGCCTGGCCTGGCTGGGGGGCGGCGCGACACCGGCCCGGATCGTCCCGATCCTGCCGGCCGCGGGCGCATCCTACGCGCCCACCGGTTCGGCTGCACCGCTCGTCGTCCCCTTCTCCCCCGTGGAGCTCGGGGCCCGCTTGCTGGCGCTGCTGGCCCCCGCCGGTGGCGACTCCCGCCCCGACCGCCGGCGCGAGGGGCCGGTGCT
The DNA here is from genome assembly GCA_025456425.1 of Acidobacteriota bacterium. Classification (GTDB taxonomy): domain Bacteria; phylum Acidobacteriota; class Polarisedimenticolia; order J045; family J045; genus JALOKP01. Next base: position 10,977 of record JALOKP010000089.1, read on the forward strand.
CGTGGTCGAGGACAACCTCGTGAACCGTCGGCTGGTGACGACGATCCTGGAGCGGGCGGGCTACCGCGTGCTCGCCGCGGCCAACGGGGCGGAGGCGCTGGCCAGGCTGGCGGAGGCGGAACCGAGCCTGGTGCTGATGGACGTCCAGATGCCGGTGATGGACGGGATCGAGGCCACGGTGCGGCTGCGCCGCGAGCCGCGCTGGGCCGCGTTGCCGGTGGTCGCGCTGACCGCCCACGCGCAGGCGTCCGACCGCGAGGCCTGCCTGGCGGCCGGGATGAACGACTACCTGACCAAGCCGATCGAGCGCGGGGCGCTGCTGGCGGCCGTCGCCCGCTGGACAGACGCAGCGGAGGTCCCGGTCCCGGCAGCCGCCGTGTCCACCCCCGTCGGGACGTAGCCGAAGTCCCGTTTTCCAGAATTCAGGACCTTGACATCCCGTTATCAGTCGATACACTTCACCTATACCGGATATCGTGGTCCCTAACTCCTTATTTTGCGGGCCGCGCGGAGGGTTCCGATGGAGAACAGGCGGCTCTGGATCGCATTCGCCCTCGTGGTGGGGCTTTCGTTCGCCACGCTGGGCTACTACGGGATCGAGATCTACCGGCAGGCCCCCCCGATCCCGGGGCGGGTCGAGACCCCGGACGGCACGGCCCTCTTCACGGGGGACGACATCCGGATGGGGCAGAACGTCTGGCAGTCGATGGGGGGCCACGAGGTCGGGTCGATCTGGGGGCACGGCGCCTACGTCGCGCCCGACTGGACCGCCGACTGGCTGCACCGCGAGCTGGTCTTCCTGCTCGACCGCTGGGCCGGGGAGGCCGGGGCCGATTCCTTCGCCCAGCTCGACCCGGCCGGGCAGGCGGTGCTCGAGGCGCGCCTCAAGCGCGAGATCCGGACCAACACCTTCGATCCGGCCCGCGACACCGTGACGGTGAGCGTGGACCGCGCGGCCGCGATCGCGGCCGTTGCGGCCCACTACGACGCGCTGTTCGGGCGCGATGCGGCGCTGGACGGGCTGCGCGACGCCTACGCGATCAGGCCCGACTCGGTCCCCGACCCGGGCCGGCGCCGCCAACTCGGGGCCTTCATCTTCTGGACCGCCTGGGCTGCCGGGACCGAGCGCCCCGGCCAGGCGATCACCTACACCACCAACTGGCCGGCCGAGGCGCTGATCGACAACCGCCCCTCGGGCTCGATCGTGGTCTGGTCGGTGATCAGCTTCATCGCGCTGCTGGCCGGCGTCGGCGCGCTGGTCTGGTACCAGGGAAGCCGCCACGGCGAGCCGGCGCCCGGCGCGTCGGCGCCGGCCAGCGACCCCTTCCTGGCGCTGCGCCCGACCCCGTCGATGGTCGCCACGCTCAAGTACTTCTGGATCGTCGCGCTGCTGATCGTGGTGCAGATGGCGGTCGGCGCGATCACGGCGCACTACGGCGTCGAGGGCTCGGGCTTCTACGGGATCCCGCTGGCCGAGTGGCTCCCCTACTCGGTCGCGCGGACCTGGCACGTCCAGACCGGGATCTTCTGGATCGCGACGGCGTGGCTGGCGACCGGGCTGTTCATCGCGCCGGCGGTCGGCGGGGCCGAACCGAGGGGGCAGCGCTTCGGCGTCAACCTGCTGTTTGGCGCGCTGCTGGTCGTGGTCGGCGGCTCGTTCGCCGGCGAGTGGCTGGGGGCGATGCAGAAGCTGGACCTCGGGACGAACTTCTGGTTCGGGCACATGGGCTACGAATACGTCGACCTCGGCCGTTTCTGGCAGATCCTGCTGTTCGCAGGTCTCCTGATCTGGCTCTTCCTGGTCGGGCGGGCGCTGCGTCCCGCGTTCCGGCACGACCTCCAGGGGCGGCAGCTGCTGGGGTTGTTCGTGATCGCCGCAGCCGCGATCGGGCTGTTCTACGGCGCGGGGCTGATGTGGGGCCGCCACACCAATCTCGCCGTCGCCGAGTACTGGCGCTGGTGGGTCGTGCACCTCTGGGTCGAGGGGTTCTTCGAGGTCTTCGCCACGGTCGCGATCGCCTTCCTGTTCACGCGGCTGGGGCTCGTCGGCGTGGCCTCCGCGACGCGCGCCGCACTCCTCTCCAGCGTGATCTACCTGACGGGGGGGATCATCGGCACGATGCACCACCTCTATTTCACCGGGACCCCGACCGGCGTGCTGGCGTTTGGCGCCGTCTTCTCGGCGCTCGAGATCGTCCCGCTCGTGCTGATCGGCTTCGAGGCCGTTGGCAACCTGCGGCTGGCCCGGGTGCGGCCCTGGGTCGCGGCCTACCGCTGGCCGATCTACTTCTTCGTCGCGGTCGCCTTCTGGAACCTGGTCGGCGCCGGGCTGTTCGGCTTCCTGATCAACCCTCCGATCGCGCTCTACTACATGCAGGGGCTCAACACGACCCCGGTCCACGGCCACACCGCGCTGTTCGGCGTCTACGGGATGCTGGGGATCGGGCTGATG
>JALOKP010000090.1 GCA_025456425.1 Acidobacteriota bacterium
CAGCGAGGCGTTGCCGTTCCCGGCCGCGACGTCCAGCACGGTGTCGGTGGCGCGCAGGTCGACCGCCTCGCAGAGCGTCTCGCCGACGAGCTGCAGCCGCACGCCGATCTGGCCGAAGTCGCCCGAGGCCCACGTCGCCTGCTGCCGCGCCTTGATCGCGGCCAAGTCGAGAGCCGGCGCTCCGGCGGGTGGCCGGGGCTCGCGCGGCAGGCGGACGGGGACCGGGGTGGAACGCGAAGGGCGCGCGACGGGGTCGGCGCCGGAAGCCTGGTTCGTGCGGTGCATGGCCTGTCTCCTTCCCGCGTGGCCGGGATCCTTTGTTCCGAGGGCCGAAGGGCGCGGCCGCGTCCACGCGAAGACGGTGCCGCGACTTTCGTCTTGACGGTCTGGCCGGGCGTCCGGAAGACTTGCCCGCGCGTCCGGATCGCGACCCCGGGTTGACCGGGAGTCCGGCCGGGCTTGCCGGGCGTCCGGCGCCCCGGGGGAAGCGTGAGCGAGGACACCCTCTCCGACCTGCTGCGCGCCGTCCGCTTCCGCGGCGCCGTCTTCTACTACGTCGAGGGCAGCTCGCCCTGGGTAGCGGAGGCCCCGCCGGCGCGCGAGATCATTCCGGCGATCCTCCCCGGCGCCGAGCACATGATCGAGTTCCACGGCGTGGTGAAGGGCTCGTGCTGGGCCGCGATCGTCGGCGAGCCGCCGCTGCGGCTGGAGGCCGGGGACGTCGTGCTCTTCCCGCAGGGGGACGCGCACGTCATGTCGAGCGCGCCGGGGCTGCGCGCGCCGCACGCCGACCTGAGCTTCTTCTTCTCCCCGCGCCCGCCGCAGCTTCCGTTCGCGATCGGCCTCGAGGGGGCCGCGGTCACGACCGCGCGCCTCGACGGCGGCGGCCGCGACCACGCCACGATCGCCTGCGGCTTCCTCGGCCTGGACGCGCGCCCCTTCAACCCGCTGCTGGCGGCGCTGCCGCGGGTGATCCACGTCCCGGGGCGGACGCTCGGCCCCGACTCGTGGGTCACGACCTTCCTGCGCGCGGTGGTGGCCGAGTCGAACCAGCGCCGGCCCGGCGGCGAGGCGGTGCTGGAGCGGATGAGCGAGATGCTGTTCGTCGAGGTCCTGCGCCGCCACGTCGATACCCTGCCGCCGGAGCAGACCGGCTGGCTGGCCGGGATGCGCGACCCCGCGGTCGGGCGCGCGCTGGCACTGCTGCACGCCCAGCCGGGCGAGCCGTGGACGCTCGAGCGGCTGGGCGACGCGGCGCACCTCTCCCGCTCCGCGCTGCACGAGCGCTTCGTCCACCTGATCGGGCAGCCGCCGATGCAGTACCTGACGCGCTGGCGGATGCAGCTCGCCGCCGGGCTGCTGCGCGACTCCGGCGCGACGCTGCTGGAGATCGCGCAGCAGGTCGGCTACGAGAGCGAAGCGGCCTTCTCGCGCGCCTTCAAGCGCGAGGTCGGGGTCGCGCCGGGGGCGTGGCGGCGGGGGGAGCGCGGAGTATCCTCTCCGCGATGACTCCGGCGGGCCGGCTCGCGCGCACCCTTGCCGCCCTCGCGGCGAGCGCGGCCGCATTGCTCGCCACCGCCCTCTCCGCCGACGGCCTCGAGACGGTCGTCGTACTCAAGGACGGGCAGCGCATCCCCGCCGTCTCGGCGACGCGCGACGGCGACGTCGTCGAGATCCAGCTCGCGACCGGCGACATGCTGTCCTACCCCGCGTCGTCGATCGCCTCGATCGAGTTGTCCACACCGCCGCCGCCGCCGCCCCCGCCGCCGCCGATCTCGGGCCCGGCGCTCAACCTCCCGCCCGCGCCCCCGCCCGGCGAGAACAAGCCGATCTCGGGCCCGGCGCTGAACTTCCCGAAGCCGCCCAAGGACGGGCCCAAGCCGATCTCCGGCCCCGAGATCCAGCCCACGACGATCGCGCAGCAGCAGGCGGTCTTCACCAGCCCCTACCAGCCGCAGGCGCCGATCATCGACCCGACCTGGCAGCCGACCTCGGCCTACGACAAGAACGCCGACGTGCTGGCCGACAGCCGGACCCAGTGGAGCAAGCCGATCATCGACCCGACCTGGACCCCGACCCCCGCCTACGACTCTTCCGCCGACGTGCTGGCCGACAACCGGACGCAGTGGAGCAAGCCGATCATCGATTCGAGCTGGCAACCGACGAATGCCTTCTCGCAGTGACCGGGCCGCGGCCGACCCGCCGCCGCCCGGGGTAACCAGGAGAACCGCGATGCGTGCCCGACACCTGACCATCCCGACCGTGATCGCCGCCGCGCTGGCCGCCGCGCTCGCCCCCATCGCCGCGGCCGCGCCCGCCAGCGAAGAGGTCGCCGAGCTGGCGCGCCGCGTCCAGGGCTCGATCGCGGCCGTCCGCAGCGGCACCGGCCCGGTCGGATCGGGAGTGCTGGTCGACGCGGCGGGACACGTCGTGACCTCGGCCCAGCTCGTGCCGGCGGGCGCGGCGATCGAGGTCGTGCTGGGCGGCGTCACCTACCCCGCCAAGCTGCTCTCGCTCCAGACGCTGGCCGACTTCGCCGTGCTCAAGCTCGATCGCGCCCCGGAAAAGGCCGTGCCGGCGCCGCTGACCGACCCGGTCTCGCCGGAGCTGGGGAGCCGCGTCGTCGTGATCTCCTCCCCCGAGGCCGGCGCGCACGAGCTGTCGGTCGGGCACCTCGCCTCGCGCCGCGCCGCGAACATCATCTACGCCGGGCTGGGGAAGGCCGAGCTGCTGGAGAGCGACGCCGCGCACCCGGGCCAGCTCGGGGCGCCGATGTTCGACCTGGCGGGGCACCTGGTCGGCGTCGTGACCGGCGTCCCGACGCGCACGCCGGCGACCTCCGGTTACGCCGTCTCGGCCGGCACGATCCGGCGGATCGTCGCGGAAGGGGTCCCCTGGAACGGGCTCGAGGCGATGCTGATCAAGGGGGAGTTCGCCGGGATCCTCAACCTGCCGCAGCCGGCGGGGCTGCTGGTCCAGCACGTGCTGCCCGGCTCGGCCGCCGAGAAGCTGGGGCTGAAGGGGGGCACGGTGCCGGTCACGGTGGCCGGCGACCGCGTCACGCTGGGAGGCGACGTGATCCTCGCGGTGGGCGGGATCAGCGTGGCCGACCCGGACGCCGGCGAGAAGATCGTCGCGCTGCTGCGCCAGCTCAAGGCCGACTCGCCGCTCTCGGTGACGGTGCTGCGCCGCGGGCAGAAGCTCGAGTTGAAGCGGACGCCGTAGGGCGAACCGGACCGGAAGGGCGCCGCGCGTCGGAACCCGTTCACGACCCCGCGCAGCGCGCGCGCAGCGGCTCGGGGTCGCGCAGCAGGGGGACGTAGTACTCGAGCAGGCTGCGGGCGAAGGCCTGTTCCCCCGCCGAGACCAGCGGCCCCGCGTCGCGCAGCCAGCCCTCGATGCAGGCCGCGTCGGCCGCCTTGCCGGCGGCGCACTCGAGCAGCCCGCCGAAGGCCGCGCGATAGCGCGCGAACCCGGCGCGGTCGAGCGGCGCGCCGTGGCCGGGGACGAGCCGCTGGAAGTCGACCGCCGCCAGCCGCCCGAGCGCCGCGGCCCACCCCGCGGGACAGGCCGTGTCGAGCAGCGGGACCGGCAGCGTCACCAGGTCGCCCGCGACCAGGATCCGCGTCCCCGGGTCGTAGACCCAGACGTCGCCTGCCGTCACCGCCGGGCCTTCCAGCCCGATCCGCAGGCGGCGGCCGGCGATCGTCCGCTCCCCGCCCGCGCGCACGACCTGGTCCGGCCCGAGCGCCGCCCCCGCGTCGAGCAGCGCTAGCTCGGCCCGGTACGGCTCCTGCCGCGTCGCGTCCGGCGTCTCGGCGATCAGCTGCTCGAGCTGCGCGCGGTAGCGCGCCAGGAAGCCGGTCCGTGCCTTCTCGTAGGCGCCGCTGGCCGTGACCTGCAGGCCCGGGTGGGCGGCGCGCAGTCGCGGATTGCCGCCGACGTGGTCGAGGTGCCAGTGCGTGTTGACGACCGCCGCGACCGGCCGGCCCCACGCCTTGGCCGCCGCGAGGATCGCCTGCGCGTGCTCCGGGTGGCGGCCGGTGTCGATCACGATCAGCCCGTCGGGGGCCGCGATGAGCACGCTGTTCCCGTCGGGCTGGCGCCCCGGGACGAAGGCGCCCGGCACCAGCCGGACCGCCGGCGCGAGTTCGGTCGCGGCGCGCGGGACCGGGGCGGCGAGCAGGAGCGGGAGCAGCGGGAGCAGGACGAAAGGCACGGCTGCGGGAGAGCGGCGCATCGCGATCACCTCCGCGCGGAGCGTGCCGGAACGCACCGCCCGAGTGGGGGCGCGCGGACCGAGCGGTCCGCGGCGTGCGACGGGCGGCACACGCGCGGGCCCGCGTCGGCACGGGCGGCGCCACGGCACAGGCCCCGCGGCAGCACGGGCGCCGGAGCCGCGCGGAACCCATCTTCGGCAAGAGGCGCGTGTAGAATCGCGCCGTTGCCTCGCCGGAAGGAGTCCGCATGCCGCGCCGCTTCGCCCTCCTCGTGGTCTTCACGCTGCTCGCCCTCGGCGCCGCGGAGGCAGCGCTTCCCGCGCTCGCCGGCGGCTGGGAGCTGACGCCGATCCTCGGCTACCGATACGGCGGCTCGGCCCGCGAGACCGAGTCGGGAACCGAGGCCAACATCCAGGGCTCGGTGGTCTACGGGCTGATCCTGAACCTCAAGGCCCGCGAGGACGGGCAGTTCGAGTTCCTCTACACCCACCAGGGGACCGAACTCGACCTGAAGGACGGCTACGTGCCGTTCTACGAGGAGCCGGTCCAGATCGACCCCGGCCTGGCGATCGACACGCTGCAGTTCGGCGGGCTGCTGTTCCTCAGCCCCAACCCGCGCTCGCGGCCCTACATCGTGATGACCCTGGGGGCCTCGCTGATCAGCCCCGAGGACCCCGACCTCGACGGCGGCACCTACTTCTCCGGCTCGTTCGGCGGGGGCTGGAAGCTCTACCCGTCGAAGAATGTCGGCGTGCGGCTCGAGCTGCGCGGCTACGGCACCTTCGCCTCCGACAGCTCGGAGATCGCCTGCTCCGGCGGCGGCGGGGGCGGGGTCTGCTTCGTCGGCGCCAGCGGATGGGCGATCTGGCAGATCGAGGCCAGCGTCGGCCTGATCCTGCGTTTCTGAGCGGCGCGTGAGCGAGCGGCCGGTCCGCCAGCGGCACGTCCTCGCCGTCTCGGACGCGACGGGCGCGACCTGCGAGCTGGTGGTGCAGGCCGCGCTCGCCCAGTTCCAGTCGACGGAGGTCCTGCTCGAACGGGTGCCGTTCATCCGCTCCCCGTCCCAGATCGAGGGGGTGCTCGAGCGGGCGGCCTCCGCCTCCGGCGTGGTCGTCTACACGATGGTCGCGCCCGACCTGCGGGCCGCGATGCTGGAGGGGAGCCTGCGGCGCGGGGTGCCGACGGTCGACATCCTCGGGCCGATCCTGACCCGGCTCTCCGACCACCTCGAGATCTCGCCGTTGGCGACTCCCGGGCTGATGCGCCACCTCGACCCCGAGTACTTCCGGCGGATCGAGTCGGTCGAGTTCACGATCCAGCACGACGACGGGCTGCGCCCCGAGACGCTCGACCGGGCCGAGATCGTGCTGGTCGGGGTGTCGCGGACCTCGAAGACCCCGGTCAGCCTCTACCTGTCGCTGCGCGGCTGGAAGGTCGCGAACGTGCCGCTGGTCGGCGGCGTCGAGCCGCCGACCGAACTGTTCCAGGTCGACCCGCGCCGGGTGCTGGGCTTCACGATCGACCCAGCCTTCCTGCGGCTGATCCGCGAGGAGCGCGCGCGGCACGTCGGCCTGGCGCCGCGCGACGCCTACGTCGACGAGCGCGCGATCCGCGACGAGCTGCTGGCGGCGGAGCGGCTCTGCCACCGCCAGGGCTGGCCGGTGCTCAACGTCACCGCCAAGGCGATCGAGGAGACCGCCTCCGACGTGATGGTCACGATCGCCTCCCGCACCGGCGACGGAAACCGGGGACAGCTACCGTAAGTCGGTAAGCCGCAACTCGAGGCGATGCCCGACATCCGACTTACCGACTTACGGTAGCTGTCCCCGGATTCCCGGGCTTACCGACTTACGGTAGCTGTCCCCGGATTCCCGGCTCGCGTGCGCCGGGGCGGGTCCGCCCCTAAACTGCTGCGTTCGTTTCGCGGGAGCCCGGACGCCGGGACGACCCGCACCCCCTGGGAGACCATCCGATGCGTTCGACCCGTTCCGTCCCCGTCCGCCTCACCCTCGTCGCGCTGCTGGCGCTGACCCTCGGCGCCCTCGGCTGCGGCAAGCAGGGCGGTGAAGCCCCCCCGCCCGCGACCCCGAACCCGGCCCCCGCTGCCAGCCACCCCGCCCCGCCCGCCGGGATGCCCCCCGCCGGCGAGGGCCAGATGATGGGCGGCCCGCCGGCCGCGCTGCCCGAGGGCCACCCCCCGCTGGACGCGACGGGCGCCGCCGCAGGCGCGATGGGCGCGCCGCAGCTCGCCCCGCCGGCGCCGGGCACCGGCACCGGCAGCGAGGGCCTCTCCTGGAGCGCTCCGGGCGGCTGGGAGTCGCAGGTCCCGACGTCCGCGATGCGCCGCGCGCAGTACCGCGTCCCCGGCCCGGGAGGCGACGGCGAGTGCGTCGTCTTTTACTTCGGCCCCGGCGAGGGGGGCGACCCCAAGTCGAACGCCCTGCGCTGGGCCTCGCAGTTCCAGCCCGCCGGCGGCCTCTCGCCGGAGCAGGCCCTCAAGACCGGCGAGCTGAAGGTCGGCGACATCCCGGTCATGACGGTCGAGGTCGCCGGGACCTACGTGGGCGGCGGCGCGATGATGGGAGGCCCCTCCGAGCCGAAGCCGGACTACATGCTGCTCGGCGCGGTCGCCGAGGGCCCGGACGCCAACTGGTTCTTCAAGTTCACGGGGCCCGCGAAGACGATCGAGTCGAACCGCGCGGCGTTCGGCGAGCTGCTCAAATCCTTGAAGAAGGGGGCCTGACCTCCGGCGCAGCCGGACCCCTCCGCTGCCGATCCCGGGACGCCGCCGGCCCCTCGCCGGCGGCGTTCTCGCGTCCGGGCCGGGCCTTCGCGTCGTGACCGTGCTGTGACCCGCCGATGGTGAGATGCCGCGGGTTCCGGGGCGGCGCCGGCCGGATGGGCCGCCGATCCGGTCTGGTAAGCTGACGTCCCGGCACGCCCTGCGCAGGAGTGCGTGATGAGCCTTTCCGTGATGAGCGCCGAGATCCGGGGACTGCGGGCCGAGCGGCCGGTCAGTCACCTCTCGGTTTACCTCGCCAGCAGCCAGGACGAAATCGATTCGGCCCTGGCGCTGCGCTACCAGATCTTCGCCCGCGAGTTCGGCGCCGAAATCAGCGGCCCGCGGCCCGGCATCGACGAGGACGAGTTCGACCGGCACTGCGACCACCTGCTGGTCCGGGACGACGACCGGAACGAGGTGGTCGGCACCTACCGGCTGCTGACGCCCGAGAGGGCGGCCGCCGCCGGGCGCTACTACTCCGCCGGCGAGTTCGACCTCTCGCGCGTCCTGCGGGCCGACCGCCGGGTGCTCGAGGTCGGGCGTTCGTGCGTGCACCCCGACTACCGCCATGGCGGGGTGATCGCGCTGCTCTGGTCGGGGATCGGGGCCGCGCTCGACCTCTACCGGATCGACTTCCTGATGGGCTGCGCCTCGGTCCACGACGAGGACGGCGCGCGGATCGGGGCGCTCTACACCCGCCTCGCCGAGCACCACCTCTCGCCCGAGGGCGAGCGGGTCCGCCCGCTCCAGCCGTTGCCCGGCTTCGATCCGGCCAGCCCGGCCGAGCCGGCCGAGCTTCCGGCGCTGCTCAAGGGCTACCTGCGCGTCGGCGCGACGATCGGCGGCGAGCCCTGCTGGGACCCCGCGTTCCACGCCGCGGACTTCTTCATCTGGCTCGCGGCACGCGGGATCACGGATCGCTACCGGCGCCACTTCGCCGACAAGCCGCGACCGATCGACTGGTCTTGAGCCCTCGCGCTCCAAGCCCTGTTCGTGACCCGCGCGGCGGCCTGGCCGCCCGGACCGGCCGTCGCATGGTGCGCTCGCTGCGCCTGATCTGGCTGATCCTGCTCGCGCTCTGGACCTCCTGGCGGGTCCGCCGGATCTGGAAGCGCGCGCCGCGCGAGGTCGCCGAGCAGTGGGCCGAGTCGAAGCAGACCTGGTTCGTCAACCGGATCCTCGACGTCTTCCACGTCACGGTCACCGACGAGGGGACCCCCCTCGCGCTCGGCCACCTCGCGGCCTCGAACCACGTCGCGGTGCTGGACATTCCGGCGATGTCGGCGGCCCATCGCGGGCTGTTCGTGGCCAAGGCGCAGATCGCCGACTGGCCGATCCTGGGCTACATCATCGCCTCGGCCGGGACGATCTTCATCACGCGCGAGCGGGCGCGCGACAGCGTGACCGTGCTCTCGCAGATGGAGCGAGCGATCGCCGCCGGCCGGCGCGTGCTCTTCTTCCCGGAAGGAACGACCAGTCCGGGCGACCGCGTGCGGCGCTTTCACACCAGCCTGTTCGCCGCCGCCTGCCGGCTGGGGGTGCCGGTGCAGCCGGTCGCGCTCTTCTACGAGGACCTCGCGGACCCTACGCAGCCCAACCGCGCGGTCCCGTTCATCGGCGACCAGGACGTGGTGCGCAACCTCTGGGCGCTGTTTGCCGAGCCGGAGATCCGGGTGCGGGTTTCGTACCTGCCGCCGGTCATCCCGGGCGACGACCGGCGCGCGCTGGCCGAACAGGTGCGCGCGGCGATCGCGGGACGGCTGGGGGTGCCGCTCGAGGAGAACGCGCCGCGGGTCTGAGGCGGAGCGTCAGTGGCCGTGGCCGTGATCGTCCTGGCCGTGGCCGTGCCCGCCGTGATCGTGCCCGTGACCGTGGTGGTGCAGCTCGATCGGCTCGGGCGGCGCGGGATTCCAGGCCGGACTGGTCGCCTGCCAGAACGCGTACGCGACTACCGCGAGTCCCCAGATCACCAGGAACCCGATCGCCCACTGGAAGACCGTCTCGGCGCTCACCCGCTCCTCCTCCCGGCTCGCGGCCGCCCGCACGAGGAGGGGGGCGGCCGGGGCGGATGTTACCACTCCGCGGGCCTCCTGCTGCCGCGCCGGTCGCGGCCGACGACCGCCGTGGCCCAGTTGCACACGATCTGGTAGCCGCATCGCAGGTAGATCCCGGCCGCGCGCTGGTTGCGGCGATGCACGTACAGGCAGGGGATCCGCCCCTCGGCGCGGGCAGCCCGGTCCAGCTCGACCATCAGGCGCGTCGCAAGACCCAGCCCGCGCCGCGCCGGTGCGGTGTAGACCCCCTCGATCAGCCAGCACTCGGCGGACACCGAGGGGACCTCGGCCTTGGCGACCCGCTCGCCGTCCAGCTCGCCGACGAAGGCCCGGCCGGTGCGGACCAGCTCGGCGAAGTAGCGCTGGTAGCCGTCGGCGTTGCGCGCGACCTGGTCGACGCCGAGGTCCTCGCGGCACATCGCGGCGTGGGTCGCCATCAGCCAGTCCAGCTCCCCCGGCTCGGCCCGCCGGATCCGGAACGCCGCGTCGAGCGGCCGCACCACGGGAGGGACCGGCTCGCGGCAGAGCATCATCTGCTGGCGCCGGATCTCGACCAGGTGCGCACCGTACGGCTCGCACGACTTGGCGACCTGCTCGACCAGCGCCTCCTCCCCGAACAGCACCTCCTGCGGCCACGCGGCCTCGGCCACCAGCCGGGCCAGCGCCGCCGGCACCCGCGGGTCGCCCGCGTACCCGTCTTCCAGCGCCCAGGCGGTCCCGCGCCAGCGGATCACGATCCCCGCCAGGCGCGTGCCGTCGAGCAGTGCCCAGGTTTCGCGATCGGGATCGGGCGGGAGCGCGAGGTGCGCTCCGGCATGGACGTGCGCCGCGGGCGAGGCGGCGACGATCGCGCACGCGGCCTCGCGCTGCGCGCGATCGGCCGGCACGAGGCGCAGCCGCCCGGCAGGCGCGCCGCGGCCGACCCAGCGCGAGAGGACCCGGGGTCCGATCATCCCGCCCTCAGCAGCGGCGCAGCACTCCGCGCACCACACCGCGCACGGCGAGCTTGTCGAGCGGCAGGACCTGCGGCTCGGTCCGGCGCGGCCCGCCGTGCACCCGCGCGGCGCTGCCGTCGACCTCGATCCGTCGCACCGCCGCGTCGTCCCCGGCGACCAGCGCCAGCACCGTCCGCCCCGCCTCGGCCGCCCATCGCTCCTCGATCACGACGTAGTCGCCGTCGCGGATCTGCTCGTCGATCAGCGCGTCGCCGTCGACCCGCATCGCGAACATTCTGCCGCGTCCGACCATCCAGCAGGGGACCTCCAGCCGGGCCGGGTCCTCCGGGACCTCGAGCGCGCGGGCCCCGGCCCCTACCCGGCCCAGGACCGGGACCTCGGCGGCGCGCGGGGCGTCGTCCTCCCGCACCACCTCGAGCGAGCGGTTCTGGTTCCAGACCCGGCGCAGCAGCCCCTTCTGCACCAGGTTGGTGACGTGCTTGTGGACGGTCGCCACGGAGGAGAGGCCGAAGTGCCGGCCGATCTCGTCGAGGCTGGGCGAGTAGCCCTGCTTCTCGATGAACTCCCGGACGAAGTCGAGAATCTCTTTCTGCCTGCGGGTAAGCCCCATCGGGTCCCCTCGCCAGCCGCTTCCGGCCCCTGAATCTTAGCAAACGGAGGGCGAAAGCCGGACCAAAAAAATTAATGGAATCGAACTGGCCGTAAGTGGGCATGGGACTGCGTTTGCGGGGGTTCTGGGGCTCTGCTACGGTGCGTTTCGGTCGATGCCCTTGCCGCCGCTCCAGCGAGGTCCGAAGCGCGTAGCCCCTTTCCTGGGGGCGCTGGGGGCCGTGTTCGCGCTCGGGACGGTGGCCCCGGCGGCTCCCCAGGCGGTCACTCCCAACCCGTCCCCCGCCCCGGCCGCCTCCCCCACCCGACCCGACCCGGCCGCCGCGGCCGTCGCCCGGCGGGTCGGCGAGCTGATCGAGAAGCTGCGGACCACGAGCGCGGCGAGCGAGCGGCTGGCGCTCGCCGACCAGATCGTCGCGATTGGCCCGGACGCGGTGCCGTTCCTGCTCACCGAGGTCGAGCGCGGCCTGGTCCGCACCTGGCCGGTGATGATCTACTGCCTCGGCGCAATCGGGGACCCGCGCGCGATCCCGCTGCTCGAGGAGCAGCTCAAGCGGCACGAGGGGCCGGCCCACCAGGACCTCCTCTACGCCCTCGCGCTGGCCGGCCGGGAAGACGCCCTGCTGCGCGCGCTGCGGACCAATCGCGCGGCCCAGCTCGAGCCTGGCGCAACCACACTCGATTTCATCGCCGGCGTGCTGGGAACGAAGGCCGTCCCGGTCCTGGTGCGCGAGATCCCGCGGCGCGCGCAGGAGTCGCGGGTGGCCGCGCTCTCCGCGCTGGGCACGATCGGCGACGCCTCGGCGACGGAGTTCCTGCTGGGGTGGTCGCGGCAGCCCAATGTCTTCGACCGCCGCTTCGCGATCGTCGCGCTGGCGCGGATCGGCGACCCCCGGGCCCGCGAGCGGATCCTCGAGGCGCTGAACGATCCCGATCCCGGCGTGCGCGAGGCGGCCGTCGAGGGGGCTGGCACGCTGCGGGTTCCGGCCGCGGTGCCGGCGCTGACCGCGCTGCTCGCCCCGGCGATCCCGTCGACGACCCGGTTCCAGGCGATCTGGGCGCTGGGCCTGATCGGCGGCAAGGAAGCCACCGAGGTCCTGGTCGGTGCGCTCGAAGGGAGCGACGGAACCGACCGCCTGCAGCTGCTGCAGGCGCTGGGCCGGACGCACAGCGCGGCGGCGGTCCCCGCGCTGGGGCGCGAAGCGCTGATCGAGGACCCGACGCTGGCGGCGCAGGCGGCGCAGGGGCTGGTGCTGATCCCGGGCCCGGCGGCGACCGAGAAGCTGCTCGAGGCCTGCGACCGCGCGCCCGTGCCGGAGGCCGGGCTGGAGGCCGCGCGCGAGGCGGTCGAACGCCGCGACCCGCGAGCGATCCCCTGCGCGCTGCAGCGCCTGCGGAAGGACTTCGACAACCCGGCCGGCTTCGGACAGGGGGCGGAGTCGCTGCTCGAGCAGCTTCTGCTCTCCGCCCCGCCCTCGGCCGCGGCCTCGCTCGACGCGCTGGCCGAGGGGGTGCAGGCCCCGGCGATCCAGCACCGGCTGCGCTCGGTCGCGTCCGGAATCCGGATGGTGCACGCTCTGGGACCCGACCCGGCACCGTGGGTCGAACTGCTGGACAGCGGGACGCCGACCGAGGTCGATCTGGCGATCGAGCGGCTGGGCGAGATCGGCGACCCGCGGGCGGTCGAGCCGCTGCGCCGGCTGTTCGGACGCATCGAGCCGGAGCGGGCGCACCGCATCCCGCAGGCTCTCGGGAAGATCGCCAGCGACCGGGCCACCCCGTTCCTGATCGCGCTGGTCAGCGACGACGTCTACCGCGTTCCCAGCCTGCTGCGGGCGCGTCAGGAGGCGGCCCGCGCGCTCTCGGCCTACACCCGCTCGGACGCCGCGATGACCGCGCTGAAGACCGCGTTCGTCGAGGAGCGCGGGCTCAACTTCGTGCCGCTGATGGCCTTCGCGCGGCTGCGCGGGATCGACGGCGTGGCGGAGATCCTGGAATTGAAGCCGCTGCTCCTGCGGCGGCGCGGCCCGCTGCAGGTCCAGCGCAACGAGAAGGCGGTCTGGGCGCTGCGGATGGTGCGCAACGGCCGCGAGATCCCGCTCGAGGACGTCGCCGACGTGCGGTAGCGGGGGCGCCGATCAGGAAGGCGCGGGGGCCGAGACTTCGTCCTCGGGAACCGGCGCCGACAGCGACTGCAGCGAGCTCTCGAACTCCCCGGCCTCGTAGGCGCGGTTGAAGGCCTCGACCACCTGCGGGTCGAGGTGGATCCCTCTCATGTCGTTGATCCGCGCCACGGCGTCGGCGATCGGCAGCGCGCGCTGGTACGGCCGGTCGGTCGTCATCGCGTCGAAGGTGTCGGCCACGGCGACGATCCGGGCCTGGAGCGGGATCTCCTCGCCCTTCAGCCCCAGGGGGTAGCCGCCGCCCGACCAGCGCTCGTGGTGGAAGCGCATCCCGGGCACGGTGTTCTTCATCTGCGGGATCCGGCCCATGATCTTGGCCCCGCGCTCGGGGTGGGTCTTCATGATGTCGAACTCGTCGGCGGTCAGCGCGGCCGGCTTCTTCAGGATCGCGTCAAACGTGCAGCGCCTTGAGGTCCTCGCGCGAGAGCCCCATGTAGCGCCCGATGATCACGGCGAAGCGGTTGACGCGGATCGAGTGCCCCTTGGTGTAGGGGTCCTTCTCATCGATCGCCTCCGCCAGCGCGCGAATCGTGCCCAGGAACAGGTCGTTGGCGTCGCGGGCCGCGGTCCGGAACTTCTCGACCAGGTCCCCCAGCCGGCGCGACATCGTGTTGTAGACCGCCGCGACCTCGTCCAGCTCCCGTACCCGCGAGCCCGGGGCGCTGACGGAGAAGTCCCCGGCCGCCAGCCGCTTGGAGATCGTGGCCAGGCGGGCCATCGGGCGGCTGATCATGCTCCCCAGCAGCAACGCGGCGCCGATCGCCAGCAGCGCGGCGAAGGCCCCGCCCATCATCAGGCCCTGAGTCATGCGCCGGACCGGCGCCAGGGCCAGGCTCTCGTCGACCTCGAGGAACACACCCCAGCCGCGCTCGGTCGAGGCGAACGAGCCGAGGCACCGGCGCGCCAGGCCGCGCTCGCCGATCACGTCGTAGGCTCGCGAGCCGCGCGAGCGGCTGCCGGCGCCGAGGAAGGCCTGGACCGCCTCGCGCCGCCCCGTCGCACCGACGCCGTCGCTGGCGGAGCGCCCGGCCCGCGCCACGACCGAGCCGGAGGGGCCCAGCAGGTAGACGCGGGTCGGCGGCGGGATCGACGACTCGACCTGGTTCCAGACCGACTGGAAGCTGGCGACCTCCTGCAGCACCCCGAAGCGTTCGTACCCGCGCGAGACGGGGGCCGAGATGGTGACCGCGAGCAGCCCCTCGGGGCCGATCGCGAACGGGCCGCCCAGCACGATCTCCTCGCCCCGCCCCCCGGCCCGCAGCAGCAGCTCGGCGTCGCGGTCCAGCGCCTGGCGGATCTCGTGCGGCAGCACCAGGTCGCGGGCGGCGGTCTGGTCGGGTCCGCCCCCGGCCGGGCGGAAGCGCGCCAGCGCGACCGAATCGTCGAGGATGCCGGTGAGAACCGCGGCCGCCGCGCTGCCGTCGTCACTCAGCCGCGCGCCGAGCACGTGGCCCAGCTTCAGTGCCTCGTGGCCGGTCTGCTCGAGGAAGGCGTCCAGCCGTTCGGCCGCCGCGGCGGCCTGCTGGAGCTGGCGCTCCTGCTGGCCGGCGACCAGCGAGGTGCGCATCTGGCTGACGGAATAGACGCTGAACGAGAAGAGCGGCGCGAGCGACACCGCGAGCACGACCGCCAGCAGGACCAGGAACAGCGGCACCCGCGGCTTACGGTCCATGGCTCGTTCGAACTCGTCGCGTTCGTCGCGACGCTCTCGGGCCTTATTCAGCAACGCTCGTCCTCTTCGTGAAGGGTCCGGATCGCGCACGGGCCCCTCGCTCGGAATCTAGTGTCCTGACCCCGGAAAAGCGCGCCGGGCGGGCGTTCCGGGGTGGGGCGTCGCCGGTGCCGGATCCCGAACACGCCGCCAAGTCGTTGGCGGCGGCGGAGTTGTGGCGGAGGGGTGGTGGGAAGTGGACAGGCCGGCGCCGCGCGCCTCCCCGCGAGGCGCGCACAAGTCGTTGACCAGCGGACAGTTACGGAGACCGCCCGGGGGTGGCACGCAGCGTGCTTCCGAAGGCGTCGAAGAACTGGTCCGCGGGGCGGGGGGGTACTCTCCCCGGCCTCCCCATCCTCGCCGCGGGCGGCATCGTGCCGCCCGCGTTTTTTTTGCCCTCCCGAGCGGCACCCGGTAGCTTCACGGGATGCGCCCATTCCGCGTCGGCCTGGGACTGCTCGCCTGGATCGCGGGCTGCGCGGCCCCGTGCGCGGCCGGCGTCCCCCCGATGGAGCGCGCGCCGGGCGCGGTCGCGCGCGGCTGGATCGTCCTCCGGACCGCCGCCCCGCTCCCGGCCGCCGCGGACGGCTCGATCCCGCTGCGGACCGGCGACGCCGCGCTCGACGCCGCGCTCGCCCGCGCCCGCGCCGCCTCGATCGCGCGCGCGCTGCCCGGCGCGCTCGCCGCGCCCGACCGGGACGGCGCAGAGCGCCGCGCGCGCTACGGGCTCGACCGGACCTACCTCGTGAGGCTGGCGCCCGGCGCGGCCTGGCGCGAGGCGATCGCGGCGCTGTCCTCGGTCCCCGGCGTCGAGTGGGCCGAACCCGATCCCGTCGGCCGCGGCGCCGGCACGACGCCAGACGACCCGCGGCTGCCCGACCAGTGGGGGCTCTCGCAGGAGGCCGACAACGACATCGACGCGCCCGAGGCGTGGGACCTCGCGCGCGGCTCGGCGTCGACCGTGATCGCGGTGCTCGACACCGGGGTCGACTTGTTCCACCCCGACTTCGCGGGGAAGCTGCTGCCCGGCTACGACTTCGTCCACGGCGACGCCGATCCGCAGGACGACAGCGGGCACGGCAGCAGCGTGGCCTCGATCGCCGCGGCGCGGACCGGCAACGCCGCGAGCGTGGCGGGCGTCTGCTGGCACTGCGCGATCCTGCCGCTCAAGGTGCTGGACGAGAACGTCTTCGGCTACTACTCGTGGTGGGCCGACGGCCTGGTCTACGCGGCCGACCGCGGCGCCGCCGTGATCAACATGAGCATGGGCGGGACCGGCAGTTCGACGCTGCTGCGCGACGCGCTGCGCTACGCCGCCGACCGCGGCGCCGTGATCACCGCCGCGATGATGAACGACGGCGACGCGACGCTCTACTACCCCGCGCTCTACGACGAGACGGTCGCGGTCGGCGCCACCAACGAGCTGGACGAGCGGGCCCTCCCCTTCTGCATCGGGGGCGGCAGCAACTACGGGCCGCACATCGACGTCGTCGCGCCGGGCGACTACATCATCGGGGCGCGGCTGGGGGGCGGCGAGTCGTACTGGTGCGGGACGAGCCAGGCCACGGCCTTCGTCAGCGGGCTGGCGGCGCTGGCGCTCTCCGCCAACGCCGGGCTGGGGCGCGAGGAATCGCGGCACCTCCTGCGCGCGGGCGCCGAGGACCAGGCCGGCGGGCTGGAGGACACCCCCGGCTTCGACTTCCTCTACGGCTGGGGCCGGCTCAACGCGCACCGCACGCTGCTCGCCGCGCACAGCGCCGCCAGCCTGCGCGCGAGCAGCGCGGCGGGCACGCCGACCCGCGTCTTCCTGGCCGAGAAGAGCCCGGTCGCCGTCAGCTACGACATGATCCGCGGCGACGTCGCGCAGCTGGCCGAAGCGGCCTCGGGGGTCGCGCTGGGGGCCGTCACCTGCCTGCTCGACGACGCCGCCGAGCCCGACCTGCTGGGCCGCGAGGACGCCGCCGTCCCGCCCGCCGGCCGCGCCTTCTTCTACCTGGTGCGGCCCAACGGCGCGCCCGGCGCCGGGGAGTACGGCGGAAGCGCGCGCCACCGGGACCGCCGTCCGGCGGCCGGTGACTGCGCGCGCTGACCACCCCGCGTCCGACCCGACTGTGCGAGACTCCGCCGCGGCGGACGGCCCCGCGTGGGCCCCACGCCGCGGAGGATCCCCTCGTGCCTGTTTCGAAACGCTCGCGCGGCGGCGGCCTGCGCGCCCTTTTCCGGGGCGGGAACTGGCTCAACCTGGTGCTGATCTTCGTCCCCCTGGCGGCGGTCGCGGAGTTCATGCACTGGAGGCCGACCGCGATCTTCGCCTTCGCGGCGATCGCGATCATCCCGCTGGCGGGACTGATGGGGCACGCCACCGAGGCCCTGGCGACGCGGCTGGGGGCCGGGATCGGCGGGCTGCTCAACGCGACCTTCGGCAACGCGGCCGAGCTGATCATCGCGCTGGTTGCGCTCTACCGCGGCTTCTACGACGTGGTCAAGGCCTCGCTCACGGGCTCGATCGTCGGCAACATCCTGCTGGTGCTGGGGCTGGCCTTCCTGGTCGGCGGGGCGAAGCGCGACCGGCAGGTCTTCAACCGCACTGCGGCCTCGGCCGGCGCGCTGCTGCTGCTGCTCTCGGCGCTGGGCCTCCTGGTCCCGACGATCTTCCACTCGGTCGCGGGCCTGGCCGTGGCCAAGGGAAAGGTCGCGGCCGACGTCGAGATCATCGCCGAGCACCGGCTGTCGCTGTTCATCGCGCTGGTGCTGTTCGCGGCCTACCTGGCCAGCCTGCTCTTCAGCCTGCGGACCCACGCCGCGCACTACGCCGGCGACGGGCACGACCACGCCCCCGCCGACCGCTTCGGCGACGACGACTCGCGCGGCGCCGACGCCGGGCGGGCCGCCGCGGCCGCGCACGCGCCGGCCTCGATGGGGCGTGCCGTGCTGACCCTGCTGATCGCGACGGTCGGCGTGGCCTGGATGAGCGAGCTGCTGGTCGGCGCGGTGGCCGAGGCCTCGCACGCGCTGGGACTGACCGAGGTCTTCGTCGGGGTGATCGTGGTCGCGATCATCGGCAACGCGGCCGAGCACTCGACAGCGATCCTGGTCGCGATGAAGAACAAGGCCGACCTGGCGGTCAACATCGCGGTCGGCTCGTCGGTCCAGATCGCGCTGTTCGTGGCGCCGGTGCTGGTCTTCGCCAGCTACCTGATGCCCGGCGGGCCGATGGATCTGAACTTCACGGCCTTCGAGGTCTTCGCGGTGCTGGCGGCGGTCTTCGTCGCCAACACGGCGGCCCAGGAGGGGGAGTCGAACTGGCTGGAGGGGGCGCTGCTGCTGGCGGTCTACGCGATCCTGGGGCTGGCGTTCTACTTCATGCCGGCGGGGGTGTAGCGCAGGCCGGGTCGGGTCGGCACTGCGTGGGTGGCCGGGCGGGGCTGCGCCCCGCCCGCCCCGCCCGCCCCGCCACAGCGGTTACAGCCCCTTGATCAGCGCCAGGTAGGCGGCCTTGATCGTGTGCAGGCGGTTCTCCGCCTCGTCGAAGATCACCGAGCGCTTGTGGTCGCAGACCTCGTCGGTCACTTCCTCGCCGCGGTGCGCCGGCAGGCAGTGCATGAAGACCGCGGTCGGCTTGGCCTTGCGGAAGAGCGCGCCGTCGACCCGGTAGGGCCAGAACAGCTTCTGCCGCTCGGCCGCTTCCTTCTCCTGGCCCATCGAGGCCCAGACGTCGGTGTAGACCGCGTCGGCCCCCTTGAGCCCGGCGTCGACGTCGCTGGTGTAGCCGACCTCGCCGCCCGTCTTCGCGGCGATCGCGCGGGCCCGGTCGAGCACCCGGGCGTTCGGCTCGTGGCCGCGGGGGCCGACCACCACGACCTTCATCTGCGAGAGCGCGCCGCCGACCATCAGCGAGTGGGCCACGTTGTTGCCGTCGCCGACGAAGGCCAGCTTGAGCCCCTTCAGCTTCCCGAAGTGCTGCTTGAGCGTCAGCAGGTCGGCCAGCGCCTGCATCGGGTGCAGCAGGTCGGACAGCAGGTTGATCACCGGGACCCGCGCGTGCCTGGCGACGTCCTCGATCAGCTGGTGCGAGAAGGTCCGCATCGCGATCACGTCGACCCAGCGCTCGAGGTTCTTGGCCACGTCGTGGACCGACTCGCGGACGCCGATCCGCCCCATCTCCGGGGTCTGGGTCAGCGAGCCGCCGCCGAGCTGCGTCATCCCGACCTCGCTCGTCACGCGGGTCCGGAGCGAGGGCTTCTCGAAGTAGAGGAAGGCGGTCCGCCCCTTGAGGGCGTCGGCGTACGCAGCGGGGCTCTTCTTGACCTTCGCCGCCAGCTCGAGGAGGGCGGCCAGCTCCTCCGGCGTGTAGTCCCACAGGGCCACCAGGTCACGCTTCTTCACGCTCGCTCCTTCCGCGGCGCCGGCCATCGCCGCGCCGCGCGCATTCTACGCGCCGGCCCCGCGGCCGGCGCACCGGTCAGGGCGCCTCCGGCACGATCCGGGTGCCGCCCTGGCCGCGCAGCGCGCCGGCCAGCGCGGCGGCTGAGGTGATCAGCACCTGCCGACCCGACGCCTCGACCACGCGCACCGCGGCCTCGATCTTGGGACCCATGCTCCCCGGCGGGAACTGCCCCTCGGCCATCAGGGCCCGGGCCTCGCGTGGGGTCATGCGGTCGATCGGCATCGCGCGGTCGGTCCCGTAGTCCTTCTCCACGCGCGCCACGTTGGTCAGGATCACGAACAGGTCGGCCCCGACCTCGCGGAACAGCAGCGCCGCGGTCAGGTCCTTGTCGATCACCGCGTCGACCCCTTCCAGCGTCCCGTCCGGCCGGCGCACGACCGGGATCCCGCCGCCCCCCCCCGCGATCACGACCGCCCCCGCCTCGAGCAGCGCCCCGACCGTCCTCACGCCGTAGATCCGGACCGGCGCCGGCGAGGGGACGACGCGCCGCCAGCCCTGGTCCTGGCGCACGAACTTCCAGCCGCGCCGGCCCGCCAGGTCGTCGGCCACGAACTGCGGGTAGTAGGGGCCGATCGGCTTGGTCGGGTTCTGGAAGGCCGGATCTGCGGCGTCGACTTCCGTGAGGGTGACCAGCGACGCGACCTTGGGATCCAGTCCCGCGGCCTCGAGCTGCCCGCGCAGCGCGGCCTCGAGCAGGAACCCGATCACCCCCTGCGATCCGGCGCCGCAGGCGGCCAGCCCCCAGGGCGGGACCTGCCGCCGCGCCGACTCGCTCTGGATCAGCAGCTGCCCGACCTGCGGGCCGTTGCCGTGGACCAGCAGCAGCCGGTGGTCGCGGGCCAGGTCGGCCAGGATCGCGGCGACCTTCTCGGCCTCGGCCCGCTGCTCGTCCTCGGTCCCCTCGCTGCCGCGCGGCACGAGCGCGTTGCCGCCGAAGGCGATCAGCGCGACCGGCCGAACGTCCACGGGGTTCCGGTTCACGCCCGCTCCGACTTCGCCTTCTTCGCCGCGGCGACGATCGGGGCCAGCACGGTCTCCAGGTTCGGCGTGCCGCGCTCGGCGAGGTCGTAGGTCACGCGCACCGCCGGCTTCGGGAACTTGACCATCCGGCGCAGGTCGATCGGCGTGCCGATCACGAAGGCGTCGACGTGCGGCGCGGCGCGGTCGATCGTCTCCTGCAGGTCCCGGACCTGCTCGTCG
>JALOKP010000202.1 GCA_025456425.1 Acidobacteriota bacterium
CGGGGCCGACTGGTACGTGGTCCGCGGCGGGATGCAGGACTGGAACTACGTCTGGCGCGGGACCTGGGACATCACGATGGAGATCGGGACCAAGTGGCCGGCCGCGTCGTCGCTGCCGAGCTACTGGGACGAGAACCGCGAGGCGATGCTGGCCTACCTGGAGCGGGTGCAGGACGGCGTGCGCGGCGTGGTCACTGACGCCACGACCGGCGCGCCGCTGAAAGCCACGGTCAAGGTCGTCGGCAACTCTGCGAACAGCTACGGCGACCCGGAGGTCGGGGACTACCACCGGATCCTGCTGCCGGGAACTTACACGCTGGAACTTTCGGCCGCGGGGCACGTGACCGAGATCCTGCGCGACGTCGTCGTCCCGGCCGGCGGGCCGGCGGCGCGGCGCGACGTCGCGCTGCAGCCGACCACGGTCGACCTGCAGCCGACCGGCTTCACGATCCTCGACGGCGCGGGCGGCAACGGCGTGCTCGATCCGGGCGAGACGACCGACATGGCGGTCGTGCTGCGCAACCTGGGCGCGTACGCCTCGAACGTCTCGGGCGTGCTGCAGCCGATCGGCTGGTACGCGACCGTGCCGCGCGACACCGCGACCTACCCGGCGATCGCGGTCGGGGCCAGCGCGCAGTCGCAGCCGCCGCACTACGCGGTCGCGCTGTCGCCGGCCGCGCCGGCCGGGACCAAGGTCGGGTTCGTCGTCCGCTGGACGGCCTCGTCGAAGACCGGGACCTCCGACCCGTTCTGGGTCCCGGTGAGCACGCGGGCCTGCACTACCTACAACTCGGCCGGCGGCGCGATCCCGGTGCCGGACCGCAGCTCGCGGACCTCGACGATCGCCGTCACGAGCCAGGTCGAGCTGGACGAGGTCAACGTCTACGTCAACATCACGCACGGCTACAAGGGCGACCTCGCCGTCAGCGCGACCTCGCCGGCGGGGACGCCGGTCGCGCTGCACAACCGGACCGGCGGCTCGGGGAGCAACATCGTCGGCTGGTACGACTCGCAGATCGCGCCGGCGGAGCCCCTGGCGCGCTTCAACGGCGAAGGCTCGCAGGGGACCTGGACGCTCAAGGTGACCGACGCCGTGCCAGCCAACTCCGGTACGCTCAACAGCTGGTCGGTCGAGGTCTGCGGGCGGCCGTTCGAGGCCCGGCCGCCCGAGATGCGGCTGCGCGCGGTGACGCGGCAGGCCGGCGTGGTCGCGCTGGACTGGTGGCCGTACCCGGGGCTGACCGGCTACCGCGTCTACCGCGGCACCGATCCGGCGTCGTCCGCGTCGTTCGCAGACGTGACGTCGTCGGACCCGGACGCCGCCGACACGCGCTTCACGGACGCGACCGCCGCCTCACCGCTGCTGATGTACCTGGTGACCGGCGTCAGCCCGCGCGGCGAGAGCCCGTGGGGAGCGTACGGGCGCTGAGCGGTCGAGCGGCTAGTAGATCGCCCCCGCCGCAAACCGCCCCGCCACCGCGACCACCGCCGCCAGCACGACGGTCAGCCCGGTGATCCAGGCCGTCTCCTTCCAGCCGACCTCGCGCCAGAGGACGGCCAGCGTCGCGACGCAGGGCACGTAGAAGACGACGAACAGCGCGAAGGTGATCATCTGGACCGGCGTCATGACCGTCGCGACCGCGGTCGTGCCCAGCGCCTGGACCAGCATCATCAGCGACAGCTCCTTGCGCAGCACGCCGAAGACCAGCGTCATCCCGACCGCGACCGGCAGGCCGAGCAGCGTCACCGTCAGGGGCGACAGGCCGCGGTTGATCACCGCCTCGGCGCCGCTGATCTGCAGCAGCGAGAGCACGATCGACGAGGCCACCAGCATCGGCCAGGCGATCGCCAGGAACTCGCGGATCGCGATCCAGGTGCGGGCCGCGACCGTGTACGGGGAGGGGGTGCGCAGATCCGGGACCTCGAGGATCAGGCCCGGCGAGACGGCCCGGGACTTGCGCTCGAGCACCACCGCCAGCCCCGCCGTGATCAGCAGATTGACGACGTAGATCACGATCGCCGCCAGCGCACCCAGCTCGGCGCCGACCAGCCCCAGGATCACGGTGCTGCGCGCGGAGCAGGGGATCATCACGGTCAGCGTCGCGGTGACGCGCCGGTCGCGCGGCGAGCCCAGGATCCGTGTCGCCATCACCGCCGGCACCGAGCAGCCGTAACCCAGGACCAGCGGCACGACCGACTTGCCGTGCAGGCCCAGCCGGTGCATGACGCCGTCGAGCAGGTAGGCCATGCGCGGCAGGTAGCCGCTCTCCTCGAGCGCCGCCAACCCGATCAGGAACGGCAGCAGGTACGGCAGCACGATCCCGAAGCCGCCGGCGATCCCCAGGATCGCGCCCTGCAGGATCGCGCCCGTCGTGGTGTCGGGCGGGACCATCGTCCCGGTCCAGGCCCCGAGCTTGTCGAACGCCGCCAGGAGGGGCGCCTCGAGGTACTTGCCGGCGCCGAAGACCAGCCAGAAGAAGGCCCCCATCACGCCGATCAGCGCCGGCAGCCCGAAGAAGGGGTGCATCAGCACGGCGTCGACCCGCTCGCGCCAGCCGAGATGCGCGTGGCGCGTGCGCGCGACCTTCTCCTCCAGCGCGTGGGCGACGGTGTGGCGCTCGCCGCAGACGACCTGCTCGGAGGACCAGTCGTGCTGCTCTTCCAGTCGCCGGGCCTCGGCTTCGACCTTGCCTGCCAGCGCCGGGGTGGACGCGGCCAGCTCGGCCGTCAGCCGCGGATCGCGCTCGAGCAGCTTGATCGCCGCCAGGCGGGGCGGGACGCGCCACGGCAGGCGCACCGCGCCCAGCACCGCCTCCACCTCATGGATCGCCCGCTCGACCTCGCGGCTGTAGCGCGGCGAGCGCGGCCGCGTGCCGGCGGTCGCGGCCCCCAGCGCGGCCTCGAACAGCTCGACCAGCCCCAGGCCCCGGCGCGCCACGGTCGCCACGACCGGGACGCCCAGCTCGCGCGCCAGCGCGGCCGCGTCGATCTCGATCCCCTTGCGCTGCGCTTCGTCGACCATGTTGAGCGCGACGACCACCGGCCGCCCCAGTTCGAGCAGCTGCAGGGTGAGCTCGAGCGAGCGGCCCAGGCGGCTGGCGTCGACGATGTTGATCAGGACCGACGGCTCGCCGGTGGCCAGGAACGACAGCGCCTCGCGCTCGGCCTCGTCGTGGCCCGTCAGAGAATAGGTGCCGGGCAGGTCGACGACCTCGACCTCGCGCCCGTCGACCAGCACCTTGCTGGAGGTGAAGCCGACCGTCGAGCCGGGGAAGTTGGAGGTCGCGGCCTTGTAGCCCGCGACGGCGTTGAAGACGGTGCTCTTGCCGCTGTTGGGCTGGCCGACCAGCGCGAGGATCACGGCTCGACGAGGACCTTGCGCGCCACCCCGCGCCCCAGCGCGATCCGGGTCCCGTCGACCTCGACCAGCAGCGGCCCGCCCAGGGGGCCGCGGTTCAGGACCGACAGGATCGCCCCCGGCAGCAGCCCCATCGTCGCCAGGCGGGCCCGGACCTCGTGACCCCCGTCGATGCTGGAAATGCGCACCGGGAGGCGGAGTTCGGCCTGTTCGAGGTTGGAGTGCACGGGGGGGTCCTGGCGCCGGCGGGGAGGGAAAACCGACGGGGAAAGCGTACTAGGAGTTAGACCTTGGTGCAACCTGTTCGCAGGAAGCCGCCCACCCGGAGTGGGCCAGGGTCGCTCCCAGGATCACCGCCCCTCCGGCCAGGGTCCAGCCGCCGGGGTTCTCGCCGTGCATCAGCCAGGACCAGAGCGGGTTGAGCGTCGGCTCGAGCAGCAGCAGCAGGGAGGCCTCGAAGGCCGGGACGGCGCGCAGAGCGCGGGTCAGCAGGACGTAGGCCAGCGCGATCTGGAAGGTCCCCAGGTAGGCGACCGCCACCGCATCGCCGGCGGTGGCGTGCGCCACCGGCAGCGCCAGCGGCAGCGTCAGCAGGAAGGCGAGGCCGTTCCCCAGCAGCGCGGCCCCGGCGCCGCGGGCCTCGCCCGGGCGCTCGTCGCGGGCCAGCCAGCGCAGGCCGGCGATCGTCAGCGCGAAGAAGAGGCCGGAGGCGGCGGCGAGCAGGTTCCCCAGCGCGGGGTTCGGCGCGGTCGCCTGCGGCGGCGGCGTGCCGGTGAAGAGCAGCGCCATCCCGGCGGCCAGCGCGCCCAGGAAGACCAGGTCGTGGCGGCGGATCCGCTCGCCCAGCAGCAGCGGCGAGAGCAGCAGCAGGTAGAACGGCCCGGTCGACTGCAGGTAGATCGTCGCGGCCGAGGTCGTCAGCTTGTTGGCGATCGCGAACGAGAGCAGCGCCCGCGACCTGCCACGGCGTCAGCGTCGTGGCCTTGATCACCGCGCCGCCGGTCGAGAACAGCAAGGCCGCGCCCAGGACCTCGAGCCGCGGGATCGCTCCTTCGCCCCGGAAACGGTGGCGCACCCGGCCTCAGTACTCGAGCAGTACGCGCCGCTTCTCGCGCAGCGCCGCGCGCTCGAGCACGTGGTCGTAGATCCGCGCGGAGTGGTCCCAGGAGAAGTCCAGTTCCATCGCGCGGCGGCGGATCGGGTCGAGCACGCGCGGCCCCTCGGTGAAGCGGCGCAGCGCGCGCTCGCAGGCCCAAGCCAGCCCCGCGGCGTCGGCGTGCTCGAAGACGAAGCCGGTGCCGGTCTCGGGGTGCTCGTCGAGGTCGATCACGGTGTCGGCCAGGCCGCCGGTGCGGCGCACGATCGGCAGCGTGCCGTAGCGCAGCGCGGCCATCTGGCCCAGGCCGCAGGGCTCGAAGCGCGAGGGCATCAGGAAGAAGTCCGAGCCGCCGTAGATCCGGTGGGCCAGCGACTCGTCGAAGCGCTCGACCACCGCGACCGACTGGTGCCACATCGCGGCCAGCCCCAGCAGCGGCTCGATCAGCCGGCGCTGGCCGGTGCCCAGCACCACGAGCTGGGCCTGCCGCTCGACCAGCAGCGGCGCAACCTGCTCGACCAGGTCGACCCCCTTCTGCGGGTCGATCCGGCTGACCATCCCGAAAAGCGGCAGGGCGGCGTCGGCGCGGAAGCCCAGCTCGTGCTGCAGCGCGGCCTTCACGGCCGCCTTGCCCGAGAGGTCCGCGGCCGTGAAGGGGCGCGGCAGCGCGGTGTCGGTCGCCGGGTTCCAGCTCCCGACGTCGAGGCCGTTGAGGATCCCGTGCAGGTCGTCGCCGCGTGCCAGCAGCAGGTCCTCGAGCCCCTCGCCGTAGCCGGGCCAGAGGATCTCGCGGGCGTAGGTCGGCGAGACGGTGATCACGATCGTCGCCAGCGCGACACCGGCTTTGAGGAAGCTGATCGCGCCTGCGGACTCCAGCAGGTCCTCTCCGCCGTAGAGCGGCGGGATCGCGAAGCGCGCGGCGAGGTCGCCGGGGAAGAGCCCCTGGTGCGCGACGTTGTGCAGCACCATCGCCGACGCGGTCTGCTCCAGCGGGTCGTCGGGAAAGCCGTGGGCGCGCAGGAAGACCGGGATCAGGCCGGCCGGCCAGTCGTGGGCCAGGATCACGTCGGCGGCCGGCGGGATGTCGCGCAGCGCGGAGAGGGTGGCGCCGCAGAACCAGCCGAAGCGCTCGCCGTTGTCCCAGTACGAGCCGCCGGCGTCGCCGTAGATCCCGGGGCGGTCGAAGTACTCGGGGCGGCCGATCAGCAGCAGGCGCACCCCCTGGTGCCAGGTCTCCTGGACCGTCCCCATCACCTCGCGGCCGTCGACGCGGTAGCCGACCGGGCGGGCGGCGCGCGGGTCGAGGCCGAGCTGCGCGAGGACCTTCTGGTAGGCCGGCAGGGCCACCGTGACCTGGTGGCCGTCGCGGGCCTGAGCCGGCGGCAGCGAGCCGACGACGTCGCCGAGGCCGCCGACCTTGGCGAACGGGGCCATCTCGGGGGAGACGTGTACGATGTGCATGGGGCGATTATCCCCGCTTTCGAGCGCCGTGCCGAACCTCGACCTCGCCGCCCTCGTCGACGCCGGACGGGCCGCAGGCTTCAGCGCCTGCGGGGTCGCGCCGTGCCGTCCCAGCGACCAGGGCGCCGCGCTCGACGCCTGGCTTGCGCGCGGGGCCCACGCCGGGATGCGCTGGCTGGAGACGACGGCGGCGACGCGCAAGGACCTGCACCGGCGCTGGCCCTGGGCGCGGAGCGCGCTGGTCGGCGTGGCCAGCTACCTGGCGCCGCCGCGCGACCGGCAGGCGCGGCCGGGGATCGCGCGGCACGTCGCGCGCTACGCGCTGGGGCGCGACTACCACCGGACGCTGACGGCCTGGCTCGTCGCGTGGGCCGCGGCGGTGGAGCGGCTGCGCGGCGGGCCGTTCCGGCGCGCGGTGCTGGTCGACACCAGCGCGGTGCTGGAGCGCGAGCTGGCGGTGCGCGCGGGGCTGGGGTGGATCGGGCGCAACAGCTGCCTGATCGGGCCGGACGGGAACTCGTGGACGGTGATCGGGCTCGTGCTGACGGAACTCGAGCTGCCGCTCTCGACGCCGGCCGCGCTCGATCGCTGCGGGAGCTGCACGGCGTGCCTGGACGCCTGCCCGACCGGCGCGATCCCCGAGCCGTACGTCGTCGACTCGAACCGCTGCACCTCGTACCTGACGATCGAGCACCGCGGGGCGATCGATCCCGCGCTGGCCGGCGCGATGGGGGACTGGCTCTTCGGCTGCGACGTCTGCCAGGAGGTCTGCCCCTGGAACCGGCGGGTCGAGCCGGGCGCGGCGCCGGAGTTCGCGGCCGACCCGCGCTACGCGGCGCTGACGCTGGAGGCGGTTGCGCGGCTGGACGTGGCCGGGTTCCGCGAGGCCTTCCGCGGGACGCCGCTGCTGCGGCCGCGGCGCGCGGGGATCGTGCGGAACGCGCTGATCGCCGGGGCGAACTGCGGGGACCGCGCGGTGCTGGATGCAGCCGCCGACCTGGTCGACGACCCGGAAGAGCCGATACGCCTCACCGCGCGCCAGATCGTCGAAGAGGCCGGCTGAGCAGGCGCGTCACACCCCGGTTTCCCGGCCGTCACCGGATCGTCACGCGCCGCCCGCAAGGCGTTGCAGTGCTGTCCCGGTCCCGTCACCGCGCCGTCACACCGCCCCCGTAGCCTCCGCATGCGAAACGAAACCCATCGCAGTCGCATGAGGACGGAGGAGGATCGGCACCCATGAACAGGAATCTCAACGGAAGGCGCGGGCTCGCGGTCGTGGTCCTGCTCGTGCTGGCGAGCCTCAGCTCCGCGCTGGCGGCGACGATCGAGGTCGGGACGGACGGGGACGGCACCAACTTCACGACGATCACGACCAGTCAGACCTGGACCGCCGACAACGTCTACATCCTGAAGGAAGTGATCTACGTCACCAACGGTGCGACCCTGACGATCGAGCCGGGGACGGTGATCCGCGGCGAGCCGGCCACGTCGACCTCGGCCGGCGACCCGGGCACGCTGGTCGTCGCGCGCGGCGCCAAGATCCGGGCGCTGGGGACCGGCACGAAGCCGATCGTGTTCACCGACCTCGACGACGACAACATCGGCAGCAACCCCGGAACCTCGCCTTACGACACGCGCTCGGGCGTGGCCGGGTCGGTCACCGGCAACTGGGGTGGCCTGGTCCTGCTGGGTTACGGTTACGTGGCCAACAACACCGCCGCCGGGCCCAACGCCACGCGTGAGGTCCAGATCGAGGGGCTGCAGTCGTCCGGGGCGCTGGGCCTGTACGGCAACTGCGCGCTGAAGTACCCGAGCCCCTACGGCCGGGTCTGCGACGACGACGACAGCGGAGTCGTGCGCTACGTCTCGATCCGCTACGGCGGCTTCAATCTGAACGCCAACAACGAGATCAACGGTGTGACCGCCGGCGCCGTCGGGCGCTCGACCGACCTCGAGTACATCGAGGTCTACCAGACCAAGGACGATCTGATCGAGTTCTTCGGCGGCGCGGCGCAGGTCAAGTACTTCGTCGGCGGCAACGGCGGCGACGACGGGATCGACTACGATGAGGGCTGGCGCGGCAAGCTGCAGTTCGCGTTCGTGATGCAGGGGAAACCCTCGGCGGCCGACGCGACCGACAAGGGCGCGGAGATGGACGGCGGGAACGGGCCGGACGGCTCGCTGCCGCTGGCGATCCCGACGCTCTACAACGTGACCTACGTCGG
>JALOKP010000013.1 GCA_025456425.1 Acidobacteriota bacterium
CCCAGGGGTCGGACTGGAGCTGCTTCATCCCCAGGCTGACCCGCTCCTTGTCGCGGTCGAACTTGAGCACCGTGACGTCGACCTCGTCGCCGATGTTGAGGACCTCGGAGGGGTGGTTGACGCGGCGGTAGGACATATCGGTCACGTGCAGCAGGCCGTCGATCCCGCCGAGGTCGACGAACGCGCCGTACTCGGTGATGTTCTTCACCATGCCGCGGACGCGCTGGCCCTCCTCGATCGTCTCGAGGGTGACCTTCTTCTTCTCGGCGTTCTCCTCCTCGAGCACGTGCTTGCGCGAGACGACGATGTTCCCGCGCCGGCGGTTCATCTTGATTACGCGGACCCGGACGTCCTGGTCCTTGTAGCTCTCGAGGTTGCGGGCCGGCCGGACGTCGACCAGCGAGCCGGGCAGGAAGGCCCGGACGCCGATGTCGATCGAACCTTCTCCCAGACCTTCAGGCGCTCGGCCTTGTCCTTCGACAGGTGGATGTAGTCATCCGCCTCGTCGAGCGACTCGATGACGGCCTCGACGGTGTTCCCGACGAAGAGCTTGGCGGCCTCGTCGGCCGCGACGAACTCGCTCTTCGCGATCGCGCCTTCCTTCTTGTAGCCGATGTCGATCAGGACGATCTCGGCCAGGACCTTGACGATCCGGCCGTGAACGGGGCAGATCGCCCGTCTTGTGCTGCTCTGAACCGGTCTGGGTCTCCATGACGAAACGCTACCTCCCGTGCTGCCGCGGGTCTTGGATTGGCCCGGTCACCCGTCCGGGGAGACGCACCCCCCCGTGGCCCCGTCGAGGCGGCGGCGAGCGATCCCTGGGCACACCCGCAAACCGCGGATGTTAGGAGCGCTCCGGGGAGCGGTCAAGTGATTCTTTTTCCGGCGGTTCGGGGGCCGCGGGTGGGCCCCGGGCGGCGGCGCTCCCCGGCCGCCGGGGGGCCTCCCCTGCCCCGCGGGCGGTCGGCGCGTCGTTCGGCGCCGTCGAGGGCGCGCCGCAGAGCGTCCAGTTCCGGGGGGGCCATCGGCCGGAGCTCTCCCACCCGCATGCGCCCCAGCCGCAGCGGTCCGATCGCGGTCCGCCGGAGCCGCTGCACCGGATGGCCGACCCGGGCGAACATCAGCTTGATCTGGTTCTGGCGCCCCTCGGTCAGCACGATGGTCAGCCAGGTCGTGTTGTCCCCCGGCTCGTCGACCCGAACCTCGGCCGGCAGGGTCCGGATCCCGCGCTCGATCACGACTCCGCGCCGGACCCGGTCCAGCGCCCGCTCGTCCGGCGTTCCCCGGACCTTGACCCGATAGGTCTTGGGAAGGTGGCTGGTCGGGTGCATCACCCGGTGGGCCAGGTCGCCGTCGTCGGTCAGGATCAGCAGGCCGTCGGCGTCCCAGTCGAGCCGGCCGACCGGGAAGACCCGGGCCCGCACCCGGTGGGCGGCCAGCAGGTCGGCGATGGTGGTCCGCCCCTCCGGGTCGGCCAGCGAGGTGATCATCTCGCGCGGCTTGAAGGCGAGCAGGTAGGTCCGCTGCGGGGCCGCCGGCCGCAGGCGCCGCCCGTCGATCTTGATGTGGTCGCGGTCGGGGTCGGCATGCATCCCGAGCCGGTCGGCGACGGCGCCGTTGACGGTCACCCGCCCTTCCCGCATCAGTTGCTCGGCGGCGCGCCGCGAGGCGACCCCTGCGCGGGCCAGGATCTTCTGGAGCCGCTCTTCGGCCATCTCAGGCGTCCCCTGGGGGAGCGGTCTCGGGCGCGGCCCCGGCCCCCCCAACCTCGAAGAGGTCCTCCGCCGGCTCCCCCTCGAACTCGAACTCCTCGGTCGGGAAGGCGGTCACGGGGAACAGCCGCCCCTGCGCCGGCACGACCCGCGTTCCGTACCCCTCGACCGGCGGCAGATCCTCCAGGCTGTCCAGCCCGAAGTGAATCAGGAACTCGCGCGTCGTGCCGTAGAGGATCGGGCGCCCGACGACCCGCTTGCGGCCGACGATCCGGATCAGCTTGCGGTCAAGCAGGACGCGGACCGAGTGGGCCGGGTCGGTGCCGCGGATCTCCTGGATCTCGGGGGCGGTGATCGGCTGGGCGTAGGCGATGATCGCCAGGACGTCGAGCGAGGCCGGCGTCAGGCGCCGCTGGTTGCGGAAGCGGAACAGCGCGCGCAGCGGCTCGGCCAGGTCGGGCCGGGTGACGAGGCGGAAGCCGCCCGCCACCCGCTCCAGCCG
The DNA here is from genome assembly GCA_025456425.1 of Acidobacteriota bacterium. Lineage (GTDB taxonomy): Bacteria > Acidobacteriota > Polarisedimenticolia > J045 > J045 > JALOKP01. The sequence continues at coordinate 2,215 of JALOKP010000013.1, forward strand.
GAACCCGCGGTCGGGGCGCCCCAGGGCACGCGCCAGGGCGTCGAGGCCGGACTCGATCGCCTCGCGCGTCATCTCGGGCAGGCCGGCCTGGATCTCCTCGACGGTCAGCGGCTCGGGCGAGGCGAAGAGCATCGCCTCGAGCACGGCCAGGACCCGCAGCCCCTGCTCCTCCGGCCCGGGCTCCGTTCCGGGTGCGGTGTCTTCAGCGCTCACTTTCCGACTCCTCCGCGGCCAGCTCGACGGCGACTCCCGCCCGCCCCTCGATCGTGATGTCCTCGCGCGCCGCGCTCTGCCAGGCGTCGATCGCACCGAGGCGGACCAGCTCGAGCAGCGCGAGGAACAGCACGACCCGCTCGAGGCGAGTCCGGCAGGCGATCAGCAGCTCGCGGAACGACAGCGACCGGCCCGCCTCCACCGCGTCGAGCAGGCGCTGCATCATGTCCTGGATCTTGACGTCCTCGCGCCGGATGACCTCGACCCGCTCCTCGATCTCGAGGTGACGCAGGACGCGCTCGAAGGCCCGGACCAGGTCCCCCAGGTCCGCCTTGATCGTCTCGTAGCCGGCCAGTTCGGCCGGCGCCGGACCCGGCCGGGAGAAGACCAGATCGCGCCCGCTCTCCAGCGCCGCCAGCCCCTCGGCCGCCTTGCGGAAGCGCTCGTAGTCGAGCAGTTGGCGCACCAGCTCGGCCCGCGGGTCCTCGGCCTCCTCGCCGGGATCCGGCGGCAGCATCATCCGCGACTTGATGTGGGCCAGCGTCGCCGCCATCAGCAGGTACTCGGAGGCGATCTCGAGGTCCAGCTTGCGCATCTGGTCGAGGTAGAAGTTGTACTGGCGCGCGACCTCGAAGATCGGGATGTCGAGGATCTCCATGTCGTTGGAGCGGACCAGGTGCAGGAGCAGGTCGAGCGGCCCCTCGAACTGCGGCAGCGTCAGGGTGAGCGCGGCCTGTCCCGGCGCCGCAGCGGGCGTCAGGTCGCCGGAAGCGAGGAACTCGTCGCCGAACCCCGACTCGGACATCGCGCACACCCTCCGGGGCGAAAGGTCTGCGAGCCTAGCACCCGCCGCCCGCGCACGGCAAGGTTCAGTCGCGGACCGCGCGGCAGACCACGCGGCGGATCTCTTCGGCGAGCTGCTCGCGGAGCATCCGTGAGGCTTGCTCGCGCGGCTCGTAGATCGCGTTGGGCTTGCTCTCGGCGTGGACCCGCAGCGTGTGCTGCTTCAGCCGCTCGTCCGGCGGCGGGGGTGTCGCTTCACGGAACACGCGCAGCGTATAGACCGCCTCGATGTCGCGCCGCCGGCCGGGCAGGTAACCCCCGGTCTTCGGGTCGAACACGGGCTCGCCGCCCGGGCTGTCGGCCTCGCGCCAGTAGAGCAGCGCGACCTCGATCCGCCAGACCGGCGTCTCGGCGGGCCGGGGCAGGCGCAGGCCGCAGTTGCGGGCCTCGAACCGCCGCAGCGTCTCGCGCTCGATCATCAGGCGCTCGAGGTCGGGGACGCCGCGGACGGCTGTGACGGTGAGCTGGGTGGGGAGCCGATCCTCCGCGGCGGGACACGGGAAACCGCACCCCGCGGGAGAGAGCAGCGCGGCGGCGAGGAGGACACGGGCGAGGCGAGGCCGCTTCACCCCCCTACTCTATTCCACGCGGTAGATCAGGCGCACCATGCCGGCCGAAATGACGTCGCCCTGCGAGAGCGGTGCGCCGCGGCCGGGCAGCAGCCGGGTGCCGTTGACGAAGGTCCCGTTCAGCGCGCCGACCTCCTCGGCCACGTACCACGCGCCGTCGCGCAGCGTCATCCGCGCGTGCCGCCGCGAGACCGAGCGCTTCGTGTCGATCTCGGTCAGGTCGATCTCGGGCTGGATTTCGGTCACCGGGTCGTAACGCCCGACCAGGATCTCCTCGCCGACGAGCGGGAAGACCGGGCCGCCCCCCTCGACCACCAGCGACGCCCGCGACCCGCGGGCGACCGCGGCGTGCGATCGCGCCGGGGGGGCCGGTGCGGGGCGGACCGTGAGCTGCGTCTCGTCGCCCCCCACGCTCGAGAGCCGACGCTCCAGCCGCTCGACCCGCGCTGCGAGCTTGCGCAGCAGCCGCACCGAGATCTCGGGGTGGGCGCGCAGCAGCCGGTGGAAGGTGGACGGGCCGATCTCGATGACCTCGCAGGCGTCCAGCGCCTCCGCGTCGATACCGTAGGTCCCGCCCTCCAGCAGCGCGCGCTCGCCGAAGAAGTCGCCCTTCTCGAGCTGCGCGATCTCCACCGGCGCCCCGCCGCCGTTCGCCGGACGCGTGAGCCGCACGCTGCCCGACTGAACGAGGAACATGCAGGCCCCGCTCTCGGCCGCGGCGACGATCCGTTCGCCGGCCTGGTAGTTGACCGCAAGAGCTTTCAGGGGATCGATCGCCATGCTCGATTCGTCACGCGTCGCGTGCGCGCACCGCGGGTCCCGCGCCGGGCCATCCGCCCGCCGCGAGGCAAACCGCGAACTCGCGAGGAATATAGGTTTTCCGCCGTCGAAGGGTCAACGCGCCGGGTCGCCCCGGACCCCCCTGACCAGGGCCGCGGCGGCCTCGTAGCGGACGTTCTGGTTCGGGTCGTCCTTGGCGATCACCCCCAGGACCTCGCGGGCCCCGGGGATTCCGGCCTGCGCGACGATCCTGACCGCCGCGGCCCGGACCTCGAACTCGGGGTCGGTCCGGGCCAACCGGACGACGGCCTCCTGGCAGGCCTCGACCCGCTCGTCGATCTCGAGGCCGCCCCCTGCGTCGCCGATCCGGCCCCGAGCCATCGCCCCACCCGCCGCGGCGAGGGCCCGCAGTCGCCGCTCGGGGTTGGCGTCCCTCATTCGTTCGAGCAGGGTCGGGACCCAGTCCTCGTCGGCCATCACGAGCTGCCCGGCGATCACGAGACCCGCATCGATCAGCCAGGGGTTCCGGCCCGAGATCCAACCCAGCACGCGAGCCTCCTGCCCGGCCGCGACGTCGTCCTGGTGCAGCACGATCTCGCGCACGGCGGTGAGCAGCGCCTCCCCTCCTTCGGGCGGCAGCGGGATCCGCGCACCCGCGAAGCCGGCCGGCATGTAGAGGTCTGGCTTGGGCTGTCGGCCGCGGGAATCGACCCAGGGGGTGAGGACGTAGATCGCGGTCTCCCCGTCGCGGGCCTCGAAGCGCGCCGTGTCGGGCTGCCGCATGAGGTTGTTGCCGCGGAAGGCGACGCGCAGCGTCTCCGGCAGCCCGCCGCCGCGCAGGACCTCTTTCAGCGCCAGGGTCAGCTTGCCGTCGACGCGGAGCGCGGTCGCGAGGACGACGACCGGTCCGGCCGACAGGCGCTCGAGCAACTCCGCACCATCGCGCGGGGCGGAAGGCTCCTCGTCGGTCGCGGTCGCGCCGGCCGCCGGAAGGAGCGCGAGCGGAAGCGCAAGCAGCGCGGCCGCGGCCGCCCGCACCAGGCGGCGGAGGGCGGTCAGGCGCGCGGCGCGCGGCCCTGGGACCCCTGCCCCGCACCGAGCACGGCGAAGCCGATCGCGATCAGCAGCGCGCCGGCCAGCACCTTCCAGTCCTCGATCTGGGTCCACAGCCCCACCGGGTCCAGGATCGCCTGGGCGAAGTCGCTCGGCGCGTAGAGGGCGAGCATCGCCGTGCTGAGCACGAGCCCGATCGCCGCTCCGACGGCCGCGCCGGCAAGGATACCGACCGTTGCGCGGGCTGTCGGCCCCGCCCCCCCGCGCCGCCGCCGCGCCGGTGCCGCATCCGGCCCGGGCTCGGAGGTCGAGAAGGCGCTGGAGTCGAACGGCTCGAACGGCGCTTCCGCGGCCGACGGTGCCGCTGCCCAGGCCGGCTCGGGCCGGGGGACCTCGGCCGAGAACGAGATGCCGCCGTCCTCGAACAGGGAGTTTTCGAACGGATCCGGCTCCGGCACGCGGGCGAACGGCGTGCCGTCCCGGCGATCCGGCGGCGCGGCCGCCGGGGGGACGGGCGCAGGGTAGGTCCCGGCCCGGGCGGAGACGAAGCGCCGGCGCGTACCGCGCGCGAAGGCTGCGCTCACGGCGCGAGTTCCAGCCGGATCACGAGGCGGAAGCGGCGCGTCCCGGCCGCCGTCGCGAACTCGAGCGGCACCAGGATCTCCTGCGGGTCGCCGACCTCGAGCCGCGTCGGCTCGACCGCGTCGTCGGCGAACAGCGCGTCGGCTGCGCCGACCTCGATCATCCGGGCGGAAGCGTGCGCGACCGCCGTCGGCACGACCGCGTCGAGCGTCGCCCGGTCGATCTTCACGGTCGACGTCGGCGGCGGCGCGGGCGGGGCGAGGCCAAGCACGTCCTCCTCCTCGATCACGGCGGCCACGGCCGGGCGCTCGGACCGCGAGGGCAGGTGGACCGGCTCGGAGTCGAAGGTGGGTGCGGCCGGACGCGCCGGGGCCTCGGCCGCGGCGCGAAGCACCGCATGCGGCGTGGCCAGCGTCGGCATCTCGGCCCGCGCCGGGTCGCCGGGAACGACGAAGTCGAAGCTCCCCGGGGGATCCGCGAGCGGGGCGGCCGAGGCCGCGGCGGCGAAGGTCTCGGCCGGCGGGACGGCGGCCGGCGCGGAGGCCGCGGCAGCGGCGGGATCGACGTAGATCTTGCCGCTCGGCATCGCGAAGACCGCGGCCGGGTCGGCCGCGGCCGGCGTCTCGAAGCTGGAAGAGGCCTCGTCGAAGAGCGGTACGCCGGCCGCCGCGGCCACCGGGGTCTCGATCGTCGGCGCCAGCGGGTCGGGCGCGGCGATCGCGGCCGGCTCGGCGGCGGGCTTCGCCGGCTCGCGGCGCGGGCCCCCCGGGCGCTCGGCGCCGTAGCGCTCGTTGAGCTTGAGCAGCACCAGCTTCGTGATGTGGCGAAGCGTCTCCTGGACGCCGACGCCGGTCGTGGCAATCGCCTCGTAGAACGGCGCGTTGTACTTGTTGAGCCGCTCGTTGATCGGTTCGATCGGCATCGAGTTGGGCAGGTCGCGCTTGTTGTACTGGATCACGTGCGGGGTGTCTTCGAGCGACATCCCGTGCGCCGCGAGGTTCTCCTCGAGGTTGCGGAACGAGTCGAGGTTGGCGTCGACCATGTTTTCCTGGCTGTCGGCGACGAAGACCACGCCGTCCGCACCCTTGAGCACGAGCCGCCGCGTCTCGTTGTAGAAGACCTGGCCCGGCACCGTGTAGAGCTGGACCTTGGTCTTCATCCCCTGGATCTGCCCCAGGTCGATCGGCAGGAAGTCGAAGAACAGGGTGCGGTCGCTCTTCGTGGCCAGCGACAGCATCTTGCCGCGCACCCCCTGCGGCATGTGGTCGTAGATGAACTGCAGGTTGGTCGTCTTCCCGCAGAGGCCGGGACCGTAGAACACGACCTTCGTCGTCAGTTCGCGTGTCGAGTAGTTGAAGACAACCATGTCCGGCGCTCCACGGGAGTGGCACGCGCGGGCCGGCCCCGTCGAGGGGTCCTCCCGCGGGCGGGGCAAACATAGGGCTCCCGGTGCGGCGGTGTCAAAACGGGGGCGACCAGCTTCGAAAGGCCGGGGGACCGTGGCGGCCCTCCCGGCCCCCCGCCGGCCGGCCGGCCCGCGCTCAGCGGCGCCTCGGGGAGAGCTTCAGGTCGACCACGACCGGGATCGGGCCCAGGTCGAACTCCTCGCGGATCCGGCTCTCGAGGTAGCGCCGGATCGACGGGTCCACCTGCTCCGGCTCGCGGCAGAAGATCGCGAACCGGGGCGGGAGGGTCCCGGTCTGGGTGATGTAGAGCATCCGCGTCGTCGAGCCCCCCCCGGCCAGCAGCTCGGCGAGCGAGCGCTCGAGGAAGCGGTTGAGCTCCGACGTGGGGATCCGGCGGGTGGCGGCCAACGCCTGCTCCCGGGCCAGGTCGAGCAGTCGGAAGGCGCGCTGGCCGGAGAGCGCGGAGACCGTGACCCGCGGCACCCTCGGCGCGAAGGCCAGCCGCCGCTCCAGGTCCGCGTCGAGCTCGCCCACCCGCCGCTCCGGATCCTCGACGAGGTCCCACTTGTTGAGCGCGAGGACCATCGGGCGGCCGGTCTCCAGGATCTCGCCCGCGATCGCGACATCGCCGCTGGTGATCCCCTGGACCGCGTCGAGGACGAAGATCGCGACGTGGCTGCGGGCCAGGCGGCGGCGCGTCATGAGGATCCCGACCGACTCGTCCCGCGCCTCGACCTTGGCGCGGCGCCGGATCCCCGCGGTGTCGACCAGCCGGATCCGGTTGCCGTCGCGGCGCAGCAGCACATCGACGGCGTCCCGGGTCGTGCCGGGGACGGGGCTGACCGTCACCCGCTCCTCCCCGGCCAGCCGGTTCACCAGCGACGACTTGCCGACGTTGGGACGGCCGACCACCGCGACACACAGCTCCTCGCGCGGGTCGGGGAGCCCCTCGTCGTCGGCGATCGACCCGGCCGCCTCCCCTTCCGGCAGCGGGGCCAGCAGCGATTCGGCCAGTTCGGCGAATTCCTCGATCCCGCGGCCGGTCTCGGCGGAGACCGGGACCGGCTCGCCCAGCCCGAGGCGCCAGGCGTCGTGGACCAGCACCTCCTGCGCCTCGCCGTCCACCTTGTTGGCGACCAGCACGACCGGCACCGCGGCCCGGCGCAGAACCTCCGCGACCTGCTCGTCGAGCGACGTGACCCCGGCCCGCGCGTCGATCACCAGCGCGATCACGTCGGCGGTGTCGAGCGCCACCAGCGCCTGGCGGGAAACCTGGCGGTAGAGGTCGTCGTCGGAGCCCGGAACGATCCCCCCGGTGTCGACCAGCAGGACCGGACGCGTGGCCAGGCGCCCCTCGCGCTCCAGCCGGTCGCGGGTCACGCCCGGCCGGTCGAGCACGATCGCCTCCCGCCGCCGGAGCAGCCGGTTGAACAGGCTCGACTTCCCGACGTTCGGGCGCCCGACGATCGCCACGCGCGGAAGCGCGCGGGCACGGCCGGGGGTCACGGGAGCGGACATCGGGGGTCTCCGGAGGGGGGCCGGGGGAGACTACCCCTGCGCGGGTCCGGGCGCCACGCCGGCGATTCCCGCAAGCCTCTCTGTTTGCAGACTTTACCTTGACCGCGGGGAGCGATCCTCCTAGACTTCCCCGGCCCCGGCGACCGATCCGGCGGAGGAGAGTCCCTCGATGGTCAAGGCCGACCTGATCCAGCGCGTTCAACAGGCCCTGCTGGAACACCAGCGTGAGGGACGGCACGAGCTCCCGCCGGGGGACGACCCGGCGGAGGGCGCGCGCCGCGTATCGCACGGACTCGTGGTCGAGGCGGTCGAATCGTTGTTCGAGTCGCTCAAGGACGCGATGGCGCGCGGCGAGCGGATCGAGTTCCGCGGCTTCGGCGTGTTCCAGGTCAAGCCCAGAAAGCGCGGCGTCGGGCGCAACCCCCGGACCGGCCGCGAGGTCAAGATCCCGCCCGGGCGCACCGTCCGCTTCAAGCCGGGGAAAGAGCTGCGCGACATCGGCCCGTGAGGAGGCCGTGAGCGGACCCTTCCTTCCCCCGACCGAACCCGCCGCCGCCCCCGAGCCGCCCGGGATCCCGGCCCCGGTTTCGCCCGCACCCGAGCCCCCGCTGCGACGACGGCCCCGCGTGCCGCGGCTGGCACTCGCGATGTTCCTGCTGACGGTGCTGACGACGCTCGACGTCGGCGTCTCGCTCTCGACCGGCGCCTCGATCCCCTTCGCCCTCGCCCGCGGCGAGATCGGGCTGGGCGATGCGCTGGCCCTGCTGCCGTCCGGGATCCCCTACGTCCTCGCGCTGCTCGGGTTCTTCGTCGCGCACGAGATGGGCCACTACCTCGCCTGCCGGCGCTACGGGGTCGACTGCACCGTCCCGTACTTCCTTCCGGTCCCGTCGGTCGTCTCGCTGATCGGGACCCTCGGGGCCCTGATCCGGATCCGGGGCCGGATCCCGACCCGCCGCGCGCTGTTCGACATCGGGATCGCCGGTCCCCTGGCCGGCTTCGCGGTGGCGATCCCGCTGCTGGTCGCCGGCACCCTGGCCGCGCCGCTCGGGCCGCCGGGCGCGGCACCCCGGGGCACGATCGTCTTCGGCGATTCGCTGCTCACCTGGGTGCTGGGCTGGCTGCTGCGGCCCGACGCACGCGAAGCCTCGCTGTTCCTGGACCCGATCTACCTGGCGGGCTGGGTCGGGGTCTTCGCCACGGCGCTGAACCTGCTGCCGGCCGGACAGCTCGACGGCGGGCACATTCTCTACGCCCTCTCGCCCCGCGCCCACGCGCGGATGGCGTGGCTCGTTCCCGCCTTTCTGATCGCACTCGCGGCGACCCGCGTGCTGCGCTACGGCGAATGGGAGGCGGTGCTGCTGTGGGTGATCTGGTCGGCGCTGATCCTGCTCTTCGGTCGCCGGCACCCGCCCCCCGAGGCCTGGGAGCAGCGGCTGGGGCCAGGGCGCCTCGCGCTGGCGCTGGGCGCGCTGGCGATCCTGGTGCTGTGCTTCATGCCGGTCCCGCTCTCTTTCGTACCCTGAGCGCCGCCCCCTCCGCCTCGCCCTCTCCCCGCACCTCGATCGCGCCGTTCCGCGCGCGCGCGGCGAGGCCGCCGTCCCGCGCGGTGATCAGCCACGGCACGCGGCGCGCCGCGAGCCGCGCCAGCGTCTCCGGGTGCGGGTGGCCGAAGCGGTTTCCCCGCCCCGCCGAGATCAAGGCGGCACCGGGGGCCCCCGAACGCAGCAGCGCGTCGCCGGTCGAGCCCTTCGAGCCGTGGTGTCCCACCACCAGGATCGCCGTGCGCGGCAGGAGGCCCCGCGCCAGCAGTTCGCGCTCCGCCGCCAGCCCGGCGTCGCCCGTGACCAGGGCGTCGAGCCCGCGCCCCAGGAGGTGCACCACGAGCGACCGCTCGTTGTCCCGCACCAGGACCCCCGGCCTGGGGTGCAGCACGAGGGCCCGGACGCGTCCCAGTTCCAGCCCCTCGCCAGCCGCTACCGGGACGAGCGGCACCCCCCGCCGCGCCGCCGCCGCGTAGAGCGGCCGCAGTTCGGGATCGTCGAGCAGGTTTGCGCCGACCACGAGCCGGCGCGGCGGTGCAGCAGCAAGGAGGTCCATCGCTCCGCCGGCGTGATCGCGGTCGTTCTGCGTCAGGACCAGCGCGTCGAGCCGCGCGACGCGGCGCGCGCGCAGTGCATGGATCAGCGCCCGCGTCCCGTCTCGGGCGCGGTCGTCCGCGGCGTCGATCAGCAGCGCGCGGTCTCCGTCGCGCACCAGCACCGCCTGCCCCTGCCCCACGTCGAGCACCTCGAGCGACGCGCCCGGCGGCGCGGCCGGTGCGGGGCGCAGCGGCCAGGCGAACGACACCGCTGCGGCGAGTCCCAGCGCGAGCGCACGGCGCCCGCGCGCGGCCAGCCAGGCGAAGCAGAGCGCCTCGTGCAGGACCAGCCAGGCCAGGCCGGCCGGAGCCGCGATCCGCCCCGATCCCGGCCAGGCCGCGACGCCGCGCGCGATCGCCAGGAACCACTCCGCGCCAAGCCGTGCCACCGCCTCCGAGACCGTCGCCACGGGCGAGCCGGCGGGCAGCAGGACCGCGAGCCAGCCGCCGAGCAGCGCGGGGGCGGCCGCGGGCGCTGCGAGCAGATTCGCGACCGGCGACCAGACGCCGGCGCAGCCGGTCATCTCGACCAGGATCGGCCAGGTTGCGAGGATCGGGCCGAAGAACAGCCGCAGCCGGGGCCCCCATCCGGTGCCGCGCGCTCCGATCACGAGCGCCAGCGTCGCTGCGACCGTCAGCGCGAAAGAGAGCGAGCGCGCCAGCGCCGGGTCGAGCGCCAGCAGCAGCGCCGCCGCCCCGGCCAGCGCGGCGGCCGGCGAGGCCCCACGTCCGACCAGCCGGCCGGCCCGCGCGAAGAGCACGGCGATCCCCGCGCGCCGGACCGGCGGCTCGGCGGGCAGCAGCACCATCGCGGCGCAGGCCGCAGCCAGCGCCACCGCGCGCCGCCCGCGACCGTGCGGGCCGCCGAGCGGGGCCAGCGCCCAGGCCGCAGCGAGCACGATGACCCCGACCTGTACCCCCGACACGACCGCCTGGTGAGCGAGCCCCGAGGCCCGCAGCGCCCCCCAGTCCTCCGGGGCCAGCGCGTCCCGTTCCCCTGCGACCATCGCCAGCAGCAGCGCCCCGGCGTCGTCGCGCGCAGGGGCAGGCGCGGGGGAGGGCGCGAGCGGTTCCGCGGGCGGATCGGCGGCGTGCACGAGCCGTGCGGTGGCCCGCGCGAGAAAGGCCGCGCGCGCGGCCGCGGCGAGCGCCTCGAGCCGGGCCAGCCCGCGCGGCGGGGCGAGCACGACGATCGACGAGGCCGAAAGGGCTCGCGGCAGTCCGCTCCCCTCGGCGCGACGCAGCGGGATCTCGAGCGTGGCCCCGGGGCGCGCCCCGTCGGGGAACCGGTCGAGCCAGTCCTGCCCCGTGCGCGGCACGAACACGCGCTCCGGCCCGGCCCCACTCAGCACCAGCAGCGTGCCGCCGCCCAGCGGGCGCGCGTCGACCCAGCGGCCCCGCGCGGGACCCGCGTCGGTGGCGGCATCCAGGCGCGGGGCGGCTAGCGCGCCGAGCGCGCCGCCGGCCAGCGCGAAACCGGCCAGGGCCCAGCCCACCGCGGACGTCCCGGCGCGCCGAACCGCACACCAGGCCGCGAGCCCGGCCGCGAGCGCGAGCGGCCCCGCGGCGGAGGCCGGGACGGCGGGGCCGCAGGCCGCGCCGGCCCAGAGCGCGGCGGCGAGCAGCAGCAGGAGTCGGGCGGCCTGTCCCACGCCGACAGCGTGCGGCCCGGCGCGCGCCGGCGCTCAGGATTCCGGCGGTGTCCGTCCCGGGGCCGGGAGCGGCCCCTCGGCCAGCGCCAGCAACGTCAGGTCCGGCAGCCGGAAGCGCCGGCGCAGCAGGCGGTCGCGCAGCGCGACCCGCGTGCGCTCGCGCACCTCCGCCGGCATCCCGCCCGCGTAGGGTGCCACCAGCCGCTCGACGTCCTGTTCCAGCGCCAGTCGCTCGTCCAGCGAGAGCGTCGCGGCGCAGCCGTCGACCAGTTCGCGCTGGAGCGCCGCGACGCGCTCGGCCGGCAGCCCACCGCCGGCGTCGCGCACCAAGCGCTCGAGCACGCCCGCCGCCAACCCGCGCGGCGCGGCCGAGGCCGCGAGCTGGGGCTCGGCGCGCCGTGCCAGCGTCGCGGCATCGATCGCCGGCGGGCTCCCCTCCCGCCGGCCGACCAGCGCCTCGCGCCAGGAGCGCTCGGCCTCCTCGATCGCCGGCTCGCAGTAGGCCAGCGAGCGCGGCCGCCGCGGCGGGCGCCGCTCGGCCGCCTCGCGGAAGACCTCTTCCAGCGTGTCGAGCACGAGGAAGAGCGGGAGCCCGCGCCGGTGCCAGGCCACCACCCGGGCCAGGTCCTCGGGCGAGAGGATCAGCGGCCGCTCGCGCAGCGCGCGGAACCGCTCCTCCACGGCGCGGACGAAGTGGACCTCCTCGTCGATCACTGCGGGAACCGGAACGAGAGCGCGATCCGCTCGATCGCGTCGAACAACTGGTCGAAGCAGCGGCGGTAGTCGGACAGCGTGCCGCCGGTCGGGTCGACGAGGTCCCGGCCCCCCGAGCCGTCGGGCGCCGCCAGCAGCATCTGGACCTTGGGCATCGCCTCGGGGAAGTGCTCGGCGAAGAACGCGCGGTGCCGCCGCTCCATCACCACGATCCGGTCCGCGGCCGCGACGTCCTGCGGAAGCATCGGCTTGCTGCGGTGCCCGGTCAGGTCGCAGCCGCGCTCGGCCGCCAACCGCGCCGCGATCCCGTCCGACGGCAGACCGCTCACCGCGTGCGTCCCGGTCGAGGCGATCTCCAGCGCGTTCGGGCCGATCCGCTCGACCAGCCGCCGCAGGTAGAACTCGGCGGCCGGCGAGCGGCAGATGTTGGCGGTGCAGACGAAGAGGACCCTCATCGCGGTGCGTTGCGCTCCCAGAGCAGGCGCAGGCCGTCGAGCGTGAGGTGCGGGTCGAAGGCGTCGATCCGCGGCAGGACCGAGTGCAGCGCGTGCCCCAGCCCGCCGGTCGCGACCAGCTTGACGGAGGTCTCGAGTTCCTCCTCGATCCGCCTGACCAGCCCCTCGATCATCGCCGCGTGGCCGAGGACCAGGCCGGACCGGATCGAGTCGACGGTGTTCCGGCCGATCACCCGCGGCGGGAGCGAGAGGTCGACCCGCGGCAGGCGCGCGGTGCGGGCGGCGAGGGCCTCCGCACCCAGCAGCGGGCCGGGGCAGATCACCCCGCCGATGTACTCGCCGTCCGCGGTGACGACGTCCAGCGTGGTGGCAGTGCCGAGGTCGACGATCACCGTCGGCCCGCCGTAGCGGGCGTGGGCGGCGACGGCGTTGACGATCCGGTCGGCCCCGACCTCCTGCGGGTTGTCGAAGCGGATCCGGATCCCGGTCCGGATCCCGGGCGCGACCTCGAGCGGGTCCGCGACACCCAGGCGGCGCAGCGCCTCGAGCAGCGCGTTCGTCAGCGGCGGGACGACCGAGGCCACGATCCCGGAGCGGACGCGCACGGGGGCCGCGCCGATCAGGCCCCGCAGCGTCAGGGTGGCCTCGTCGGAGGTCAGGTCGCGGCGCGAGGAGAGGCGCCACGAGTGGGCCAGGTGCTCCCCCTCGAAGCAGCCGATCGCGATGTTGGTGTTCCCGATGTCGACCGCGAGCAGCACGCCTTTACCCCCAGAGGCGCTCCCCGAACCGGACCGCCACGACACCCCCGCCCACGCCTTCGGCGACGCGGATCAGCAGCGCCCCGTCGTCCCGGATCCCCGCCCCGACCCCTTCGATCACGCGGCCGTCCGGCTCCTGGACGCGGACCGGGGCGCCTCGCGACGCCGCCGACGCGGCGCGAATCGATTCTAGCGCACCCGTCCACCCGGCCTCGTCTCCCACCGCGCGGGCCCGGCGCGGGAGGGCGGCCAGCAGGGCCGCAGCGACCGCCGGAAGGGCCTTCCCCGGTTCCCGGAACGGGATCGGGCCGGCCGGGCCGGCCCGCTCGGGGTCCGCGTCCCGCGGGTCGGGCCCCAGGTTCAGCCCGATCCCGACCAGCGCGACCGGCTCGCCCGACGGTCCGCCCCGGCCGAGGTACTCGGCCAGGATCCCGCCCACCTTGCGGCTCCCAAGCACCAGGTCGTTCGGCCAGTCGAAACCCAGGTCGGGTCCGCCGGCCGCGGCGACCGCGTCGCGCGCGGCCAAGGCGGCGGCGAAGCTCAGCCGCCAGGCCACCGCCGGATCGGCGGGCGGGCGCAGCGCGGCGGTCAGGTAGAGCCCGCCGCGCGGCGACACGAAGGTCCGGCCATGACGGCCGCGCCCGGCGGACTGCTCGAGCGCGAAGACGGCGAGACCCGGACCAGCTCCTTGCCCCAGGCGCGCCCGGGCCTCGTCCATCGTGCTCGCACAGCGTTCGAGGACGACCAGCGGCCGGCCGAGCCCGTCCGGAGCGATCGAACCGGAGAGCGCGCGTTCGAGTTCGCGGGCGCCGCTCACGACCGGACGTCGAGCGCGACGTCCATCGCGCGCGCGCCGTGGGTCAGCGTGCCCAGCGAGAGCCGGTCGACACCCGCCTCGGCGAACGCGCGGAGCCGGCCTGGGCGCAGCCCCCCGGAGACCTCGAGCCGGGCCCGGCCGGCGCCGCGCCGCGCCGCCTCGCGGATCGCCTCGAGCGGCATGTTGTCGAGCAGGATCCAGCCCGCGCCGGCGGCCAGCGCTTCGTCCAGCTCCTCGAGCGTGTCGACCTCGACCTCGATCCCGTGCGCCGGGTAGCCTGCGGCCTCGGCCCGCCGGATCGCCTCCCCTACCCCTCCCGCGATCAGCTTGTGGTTGTCCTTGAGCAGGACCATCGCGTCGAGGGTGGAGCGGTGGTTCTCGCCGCCGCCGGCAGCGACCGCGTACTTCTCGAGCGCGCGCAGGCCGGGCGTCGTCTTGCGGGTGTCGGACACGCGGGCCCGGGTCCCCGCGACCTCGCGCACCGCCTCGGCGGTGAGCGACGCGATCCCGGTCAGCCGGCCGAGGAAGTTGAGCGCGACGCGCTCCCCGCCCAGCACGACCGCGGGCGGGCCCTCGACCGTGGCGAGCACCGTTCCGGCAGCGACCGTCGCCCCGTCGTCGCAGAGCAGCACGACCCGCGCCGCGAGCCCGGTGCGCCGCGCCATCTCCTCGAACACCAGCGCCACCAGCGGAAGCCCTGCGACCACCAGCGGCTCGCGCGCGACGATTTCGCCGACGGCGCGGCCGCCGGTCCCGGCGATGGCCCGGGTCGTCACGTCGCCGCCGGGGCCGAGGTCCTCGTCCAGTGCGCGGATCACCGCCTCCCGCGCCGCGTCCAGCGGGAAGACGGGAGGGCTCATCGCAGCCCGTCCAGCAGCGCGGCGAGCTCGGCCAGCCGGCCTTCGAGAGCGGCGATCCGGCCGCGTTCCTTCTCGACGACCTCGGCCGGGGCGCGCTCGACGAACGACGGGTTCGCGAGCTTGGCGCGGACCGCCTCGAGGTCCTTCAGCAGCCGGACCTGCTCCTTCTCCAGCCGGGCCCGCTCGGCCGCCGTGTCGACCGCCCCGGCCAGCGGGATCACGACCTCGAGGTCGTCGAGCACCTGCCGCAGTGCGGGGCCGGCTTCGGCCGCCCCGTCGATCAGCGCGACCCCTTCGGCCTGGGTCAGCAGCGCGATCCGCGCCGCGAACGCGGTCAGCGGCGCGCCCGCCTCCGCGGTGCGCGGCCGCAGCTGGATCGCGATCTTCCTCGAGGGCGGGATGTTCGCGCCGGTCCTGAGGGCCCGGGCGGCGGAGACCGGGGCGATCAGGAAGCGTTCGACGCGCGCGGCGGCCGCCGTCCGGTCGAACCCCTCCGGTACCGGGATCCCCGGCCGCGCCGGGACCGGGTAGTCGGCGACCGCCAGGAACGGGGGATCGCCGGCGCGGCGCGGGAGGTGCTGCCACAGCTCTTCCGTGATGAACGGCGCGATCGGGTGGAGCAGGCGCAGCGCGCCGTCGAGCACGTCGAACAGCAGCGCCCGCCGCACCGCGGCGCGCCGCGGCTCGGCCCCCTCTGCCAGGTCGGGCTTGGCCAGCTCGATGCACCAGTCGCAGAAGGTCCCCCACAGGAAGTGGTAGATCGCCTCCGCGGCGTGGTCGTAGCGGTAGTCGTGCATCGCGCGGTCGACGTCGTCGACCAGGTCCAGGTAGCGCGCGGCCAGGTAGCGGTCGACGTCGTCGTATTCGGCGGCGGCGTAGTCCGCGCGACGTGCGGCCCGGTCTTCGGGCAGCCGCATCAGCATGAAGCGCGTCGCGTTCCAGAGCTTGTTCATGAACGCGCGGTAGCCGGCAAGGCGCTCCTCCGAGAGCGCCAGATCCGAGCCCGGACTGGCCTGTGCGGCGAGCGTGAAGCGCAGCGCGTCGACGCCGTGGCGGACCATCGCCTCCTCGGGTTCGAGGGCGTTGCCGGTCGACTTCGACATCTTGCGGCCCTGCGCGTCGCGCACGAGGCCGTGGTAGAGGACGGTCCGGAACGGCACCTCGCCGGTCAGCCGCAGGCCGGCCATGATCATCCGGGCGACCCAGAAGAAGATGATGTCGAAGCCGGTGACGAGGACGTCGGTCGGGTAGTAGTGCTTCAGCTCCGGCGTCGATTCCGGCCAGCCGAACACCGAAAAGGGCCAGAGCTGCGAACTGAACCAGGTGTCGAGGACGTCCGGGTCCTGCTCCAGCGCGGTCGCGCCGCAGGTGGCGCAGGCCGGCGGGTCCTGGCGCGCGACCGTGACGTGCCCGGCGGGGCAGTACCAGGCCGGGATCCGGTGGCCCCACCAGAGCTGCCGCGAGATGCACCAGTCCTGGATGTTCTCCAGCCAGTGGAAGTAGGTCTTCTCCCAGCTGTCGGGGACGAAGCGGATCCGGCCGTCCCGCACCGCTTCTAGCGCCGGCCGTGCCAGCGGTTCCATCGTCAGGAACCACTGGGTGGAGATCATCGGCTCGGCGATCGTGCGGCAGCGCTGGCAGCGCCCGGGGGCGTAGAAGTGGTCCTTCCGCCCGCGGTCCAGACCGCGCTCGGCGATCGCCGCCTTGACCTTCTCGCGGGCCTCGAAGCGGTCGAGCCCCGCGAACGGTCCGCCGGCCTCGTTGACCCGGCCGTCCTCGCCCAGGATCGAGATCTCCGGCAGCCCGTGGCGCTTGCCGCAGGCGAAGTCGTTCGGGTCGTGGGCCGGGGTCACCTTCACCGCGCCCGTCCCGGTCTCCGGGTCGGCCAGGAGCGGGTCGGCGATGATCGGGATCGCTCGTTCCGGGAAGAACGGGTGGACGACCCGCTTCCCGACGACCGCCTGCCAGCGCGGGTCGTCCGGGTGGACCGCGATCGCCGTGTCGCCGAGCATCGTCTCCGGGCGGGTCGTGGCGACGACGATCTCGCCCCCGCCCTCGACCGGGTAGGCGAAGGACCAGAGTTCGCCCGGCTCGGGATCGTCGCGGTCGACCTCCAGGTCCGACAGCGCGGTCCGGCACGACGGGCACCAGTTGATCAGCCGCATTCCGCGATAGATCAGCCCGTCCTCGTGCAGCCGTACGAAGGTCTCGCGCACCGCCTGCGAGAGCCCCGGGTCGAGCGTAAAGCGCTCACGCGACCAGTCGCACGAGCAGCCCAGCCGGTCGAGCGTGGCGACGATCTTGCCGTGGTGGATCTCCTTCCACTTCCAGACCTCCTCGACGAAGGCCTCGCGCCCCATCTCGTGCCGGTCCTTGCCCTCCCTGCGCAGCGCCTTCTCGACGACCGCCTGGGTCGCGATCCCGGCGTGGTCGGAGCCGGGGACCCAGAGCGCGTCCTTCCCCAGCATCCGCTGCCAGCGGACGATGATGTCCTGCAGCGTGTAGTCCAGCGCGTGGCCGATGTGCAGCGCGCCCGTCACGTTGGGCGGCGGGATGACCAGCGAGAAGCGCGGCGCGCCCGAGTCGGGGCGTCCGCGGAACAGGTCCGCCGCGCGCCACGCCGCGCCCACGCGGGATTCGTAGGCCTCCGGGTTGAACGCCTTCTCCAGCTCGCTCATCGCGTCGCATCTCCGGTGGGCTCGGCCGGCCGGCGAGGCGCCGCCGCGCTCTCGCGCAGCAGACGCTCGAGCAGGTCGGGGACCACCTCCCAGGCCACCTCGCGGACGATCTCGGGTGCCAGTTCCTCCAGCCGCCGGCGGACCTCGTCGCGGATCGCGGCCTCGAGATCCGGCACGGAGGCTGCGTCCACCGGCGCGGGGACGAGGTCGAACTCGTCGTCCCCCGGCAGCGGGACCCGCGCGTCCCAGGGCGGGGGCAGGTCGAGCGGAGCGTCGAACAGCGGCTCCGGCGGCGGGGCCAGCTCGGCCGCGGGCGGAGCGTCCGGGGTCGGCTCGGGAGGGGGCGCGGGCGGGCTGGCGAGCAGCAGCTCCTCCACCCGTCGCAGCAGCTGCCGCGGCTCGAAGGGCTTGGCCAGGTGGCCGACCGCGCCGCAGCGCGCCGCGCGGTCCTCGTCGAACGGCTCGAAAGCCCCGAACAGCAGCACGATCGGTACGCCGCGCAGCGTGGGGTCGCGGCGCAGCGCCTCCGCCACCTCGTAGCCGGTCAACTCGGGCATGAGCACGTCGCAGAGCACCAGGTCGGGCCGCCGGCCGCGGGCCAGTTCGAGCGCCTCGCGCCCCTGGGTCGCGCCCACCACGGTGTGCCCGGCCGCGCCGAGCACGCTCTGCACGACCTTCCGGATCGTCGTGCTGTCGTCGGCGATCAGAATCGTGGCCATCGAGCGGACCCCCGGGGCGAAAAAAGAACGGAACCGTAACACCCCCCTCGGAGGGGTGTCAAAGGCGAAGGGAGAAGCGGCTCAGCCCCGGGCCGGGATCTTCTCGGCAACCCACATGACCAGCGACTCGGTGCTGGTGCCCGGGCGGAAGATCTCCGCCAGGCCGGCCTCGCGCAGCGGCCCGAGGTCCTCCTCCGGGATGATTCCCCCGCCGAACACGACCACGTCCACCGCGCCGCGCTCGCGCAGCAGCCGGATCACCTTCGGGAAGAGCGTCATGTGCGCCCCGGAGAGGATCGACAGCCCGATCGCGTCGACGTCCTCCTGGATCGCGGTATCGACGACCTGCTCCGGGGTCTTGTGCAGCCCGGTGTAGATCACCTCGTGCCCGGCGTCGCGCAGCGCGCGGGCGATGATCTTGGCCCCGCGGTCGTGACCGTCCAGCCCGACCTTGCCGATCAGGAGGCGCCGCCTTCCAGAATCCCTGTTCATGTCCGCTCGATCTCCCGCATGCCGCGCCCCGGGGAACTCAGAGCACGGACGTCTCTTCCCAGGTCCCGAAGACCGTCTTCATCGCCTGCGCGATCTCTCCGACGGTCGCGTAGGCACGCACCGCCTCGAGGATCGGCTGGAAGGTGTTTGCCTCGCCGCGGCAGGCCTCGGCCAGCCGCGTCAGCGCGGCCTCGACGGCGCGCCCGTCGCGCTCCGCCTTGACCTTCCGGAGCCGCGCCAGCTGGCGCTCTTCCACCTCGTGCGAGATCCGCAGGATCTCGACCGGGGTGTCCTCCGCGGGCGGGATCTGGTAGCGATTCACGCCGACGATCACCTTCTCGCCCCGGTCGATCTGCTGCTGGTAGCGGAACGAGGCGTCGGCGATCTCCTTCTGCGGGTAGCCGCGCTCGATCGCCGCCACGATCCCGTCGGTCAGCGCCTCGACGAAGTACGAACCGCCGAGCGGGTCGATCGTGTTGGTCACGCCCGACTCCTCGGCGATGATCTGCTGGGTGCGGAGCGCCACCCGCACCGCGGTTTCGGTCGGCAGGCAGAGCGTCTCGTCGAAGGAGTCGGTGTGCAGCGACTGGGTGCCGCCCATCACGGCGGCCAGCGCCTGGATCGTGACCCGCGCGATGTTGTTGAGCGGCTGCTGCGCGGTCAGCGAACAGCCGGCGGTCTGGGTGTGGAAGCGGCACATCCACGAGCGCGGGTCCTTTGCCCCGTAGCGGTCGCGCATCCGCGTGGCCCAGATCCGCCGCGCCGCGCGGAACTTCGCCACCTCCTCGAAGAAGTCGTTGTGCGAGTTCCAGAAGAAGGACAGGCGGGGCGCGAAGTCGTCGACCGCCATCCCGCGCGCCAGGCAGGCCTCGACGTAGCCGAAACCGTCCGCCAGCGTGAACGCCAGCTCCTGGACCGCGGTCGAGCCGGCCTCGCGGATGTGGTAGCCGCTGATCGAGATCGTGTTCCACTGCGGCACCTGCCGGCTGCAGTAATCGATCATGTCGACGATCAGGCGGAGGCTCGGGAGCGGCGGGTAGATCCACTCCTTCTGCGCGATGTACTCCTTGAGGATGTCGTTCTGGATCGTGCCGCGCAGGCGATCGAACGGCACGCCCTGCTTCTCCGCCACGGCCAGGTACATCGCCAGCAGCATGGGGGCCGAGCAGTTGATCGTCATCGAGGTCGAGACCTCGCCGAGCGGGATCCCGTCGAACAGGATCTCCATGTCGGCCAGGGTGTCGACCGCCACCCCCTCCCGCCCGACCTCGCCCTCGGCCAGCCCGTCGTCGCTGTCGCGGCCCATCAGGGTGGGCAGGTCGAAGGCGGTCGAGAGCCCGGTCTGCCCTTCGCCCAGCAGGTACTTGAAGCGGCGGTTGGTGTCCTCGGCCGTCCCGAATCCGGCGAACATCCGCATCGTCCAGAGCCGGCTGCGGAACATCGTCGGGTGGATCCCGCGGGTGAACGGGAACTCGCCGGGGAATCCCAGCTTCTCGGCCGGGTCCCAGCCCGGGGGGAGCAGCTCGGGAGTTCCCAGGCGCGGAACCTCGAGGTCGGACACGGTGGTGAACGGGCCGCGCTCCTCGGGGGCTCGAACCAGGGTCCGCGCGAGGGTCGTCTCTTCCCAGGTCTTCAGGTTCTTCGATCGCATGGAATCCTCGCGTCGCAGACCACGCCCCCGGGGGCGTTACCGCCGCAGCGGAGCGATAAGCATACCGCGAGACCCCCGCGGCTCCAGCGGGACTGGGGGCCGGGACCGGGGAGCCGCCGCGCCGCGCCCGGGGGGCCGGGAGCGGCCTCCGGTCAGGCGCCGGCCTTGCGCGGCCGGCGGATCGTCTCCGCCCCTTCCCGGCGGCCGGCCAGCCGGCTCGTCTTGTCCTTGCGCAATTGCCGCGCCAGGATGTCGACCGCCTCGTTGATCGCGGCCTTGAGGTCGTCGTCCGTGACCTCGACCGAGTAGGAAGCGCCCTTGCCCCACGCCGAGATCGCGCAGGTCTGGCGGTGCTTCTCGGCTTCGATCGTGACGTGCATGTCGAGACTGTCCACGAGCCTCCCGAGCTTGCGAAGCTTGTCCTCCGCGTACGCACGGTCTTCCGGCGAGAGGTCGATGTGTCGCGCCGTGAGCTCGATGGTCATCCTGTCCCTCCCAAGGTGAGGGACGCGCGCCGGCGGGGTCGCTCAGCGTGCGTCGGGTCGGTGGTGGGTCCGGCGCTGGGTCGACGGCGGGATCCTCAACTCCTCGCGGTACTTGGCGACCGTCCGTCGCGCGATCTGCAGCCCGTCGCGCCGCAGATTCTCGGCGATCGCCTGGTCCGAGAGCGGGCGTTTTCCGTCCTCGTCCGCCACCATGCGCTTGATCTTCTCCTTGACCGTCAGCGACGAGATCGCTTCCCCGTCCGTCACGGCGAGCCCGCTGTGGAAGAAGAACCGCATCTCGTACAGGCCGCGGTGGGTGTGCATGTACTTGTTGTTCACCACGCGGCTGACCGTGGACTCGTGCATCCCGATGTCCTCGGCCACGTCGCGCAGGACCAGCGGGCGGATCTCGTCGATCCCCTCGTCCAGGAAGGCCCGCTGGAACTTCACGATGCTGGCGGCGACCTTGTAGATCGTGCGCTGCCGCTCCTCCAGCGAGCGGATCAGCCGGAAGGCGGCGCGCACGCGGTCGCGCACGAACTCGCGGGTCGAGGCGTCGCTGGTCGCGCCCCGCCCCGCCTCCTCGAAGAAGCGGCGGTAGGTCGGCGAGACGCGCAGGCGGGGCAGCCCCTCCTCGTTGAGCACCAGCCGGTACTCGTCGCCGTCCTTGACCACGAAGACGTCCGGGATGATGTAGGTCGTGGTCCGCGGGTTGTACTTCTCGCCCGGCTGGGGGTCGAGGTGCCGGAGGACCTCCAGCACCGCGTCGCACTCGTCGGCGGTCAGCTTGAGCGCCGCGGCCAGTTCGCCGTGGCGGCGCGCCTCGAGCAGCGGCAGGTGATCGCGGATCGCGACTGCCGCCGGGGAGTCGCCCAGCTCCTGGAAGTCGAGTTGGACCAGCAGGCATTCCTGAAGCGAGCGGCTCGCGACGCCCACCGGGTCGAAGCGCTGGAGCTGCTGCCGGACCTTCTCGATCTCCTCGACGCTCCACGTCTCGCCGGACGGCGCCATCGCGACCAGTTCCTCGGCGGTCGCCTCGAGGTAGCCGCGCTCGTCGAGGTTGCCGATGATCGCTTCGCCGATACGCCGGGCCCTGCCGACGATCGCGCTCATCTCGAGCTGCCAGGTCAGGTGGTCCGAGAGGTGGTCCTGCGTCGCCGCGACCTGCTCGAAGGTGGGCTGGTCCTCGGGCTGGTACTCCCGGGTTCCGCGCACCGGCTCGTAGCTGTCCTCGAGATCGCGGAAGAAGGCGCCGTAGTCGAAGTCTTCGTCGTGCCGCTCCGCGTTCTCGCCCGCGGTGACTTCGCGCTCGGTGTTGGCCGGCGACTGTTCCTTTTCCTCGAACTTCTCGGTGGTGGTCCCGGCTTCCTCGAGGGCGGGGTTCTCGACCAGCTCCTGCGCGATCTCCTCCTGGAGCTCGAGCTTCGACAACTGAAGCAGCTTGATCGCCTGCTGAAGCTGAGGCGTGATGATCAGCTTCTGCACCAGCCGCGTCTGAAGTCTCTGTTCGAGCTGGGGCATCGGCTGGTCCGCGTCGCGAGGTCTTGCTCAGTCGAGCTTGAAGTCCTGGCCCAAGTAGATTGCCCGCACCTCCGGATCCGCCGCAAGGAGCTCCGGCGATCCGCTGCGGAAAATCCTCCCTGAGCGAATGATATAGGCCCGGTCGGTGATCTGCAATGTCTCCCGGACGTTGTGGTCGGTGATCAGGACGCCGATCCCGCTGCCCGCCAACGACTTGACGAGGCGCTGCATCTCGGCCACGGCGATCGGGTCGATTCCCGCGAACGGCTCGTCCAGAAGCAGGTACTTCGGTTCGATCGCCATCGCGCGCGCGATCTCGCAGCGGCGGCGCTCGCCGCCGGAGAGCAGATAGGCGGGGCGCTCGGCGATCGCGGTCAGCCCGAACTCCTCGAGCAGCCGGGTCGATCGTGCGTCGATCTCGGGGTCGGAGCAGCCCAGCGCCTCGAGCACCAGCTGGAGGTTGCCGCGCACCGACAGCCGGCGGAAGACGCTCGGCTCCTGCGGCAGGTAGGCGATCCCGGCCCGCGCGCGGCGGTGCAGCGGCTCTTCCGTCAGGGTGCGCGGGCCGAGCCGGATCGTCCCGGCGTCCGGCTCGAGCAGGCCGACGATCATCGCGAAAGTGGTCGTCTTCCCGGCGCCGTTCGGTCCGAGCAGCCCGACGATCTCGCCGGGCTGGACGCGCACGCTGACATCGTCCACGATCCGGTGATCGCGGATGACCTTCAGCAGGTGGCTGGCCTCCAGCGCCTCGGCCGGAACGCCGCTCGGAACGGGGGCGGTCATTTCTTCTCGTCGCGTGGCGGCTGCGGGCGCGCGGCCGGCTTGCCTTCGATCAGGGCCCGTCCCGACTCGCTCTCGGTCTGGAACCTCCCGTCGGCCAGATAGTAACGCACGCGTTCGCTCCGGGTGAGCGCGCCCTCGGGTGATTTCAACGTCACGAGTTCCTTTTCCCCGATGAGCAGGATCGTACCCTTCTCACCCCCCTCCCAGACCAGCCGGTCGGCGGTCGCGGTCCCCTTGTCCGACGAGAGGACGACGCTCCCCTCCCCATCCAGCTCCTCGATGCCGCCCCCCGCCACCCCGCGCATTCGCAGCTCGCTCGCCTCGACGGTCATGCCCCCTTCGACGAAGCGGGCCCCGCCGGTGACGTGGGCGGTGCGCTCGCGAGACAGGTACACGAGCCGCTCACCCGAGAGCCGCATCGTGCGGCGCGCCTGCCCGGGCCGCTCGTTCTCGATCCGCAGCACGAACTCGCCGTCGGCAACCAGGCGGCCGTCGGCGCGCTGCAGCGAGAGGCGCGCGGCGCGGAGGATCGTCCCGCCCTGCCAGGCCTGGACCGGTCCGGCGAACTCGATCGGCTGCTTCTCGTCGCGCGGCACGGTGGCGCGCGTGCCCTTGACGTGGACCGGCTCCTTTCCGCTGAAGAGCGAGTCGGACGAGCCGGCGACGGAGGCGATTTCCGCCACGACCTCGCGCTCGGCGATCAGCGTTGCCTGGTCGCGCAGCAGGCGCAGCAGCGGCGCCTCCATCACGTCGCCGCGCTGGCGAGTGCGCGCCGGGCTTCCTTCGAGGCGCAGCACGTTGGCGTCGTTCGCCTCCCAGCTGACCGAATCCCCCTCCGCCACCATCTCGTCCGGGCCGCGTGCGACGACGCCGCCGTGCCCGAAAAGCCGCTCGGGCCGGTCGCCGCTGCCGCCCGCGATCTCGATCGTCCCGCCCGTCACCGTCCACGCCGCCGGCTGCCGCGGCACCGTGAACTCGGCGTCGAACGGCGCGCCGCCGACGGCGGTCCAACCGGTGCCCCGCGGCTTCATCGACCAGCGCGGGGCGTGGACGACCCCGCGTTCCTCACCGCCGGGCGCTGCCCGCCGCATCACGAAGGAGGTCGGCCCGAAGGCCTCGATCCCAGCCAGGCGCGCCCCGTCGCCGGCGGTCGCGACCGCCTCGAGCCGCCACGCCGCCAACTGCCAGGTCCCGCCCTGGCCCGGCCCGGTGACCAGTACCGGCGCCTGCCCGGTGAAGGAGGCCGGCCGGGTGTCGTCCGCGAGCCGGAGCAGGCCCGGGCCGGAGAAGACGGTCTGGCCCGGCATCCGAGCGACGAACGGGGTCGTGATCTCGATCTCGCGGGCGTCGAGGCGGTAGATCCCGCCGGCCGCGTCGATCTGCCACGGCGCACCGCGCTGCAGGTCGACCTCGAGCCGCCCCGCGGCCTCGATCTCCCGCCGGTCGGGCGAGTAACGGACGCGCTCGGCGCGGCCCGAGATCCCCTGCCCCTCCAGCCGGACGCCGCTGTCGGAACTCACCAGCCGCGTGACGGTGTCGTAGGCCAGGCTCTCCGTGCGCAGCGTGACGCCGTCGGGGTCCTGGACCACCACCTCGCCCGACAGCCCGATCTCCGCCTCGCGCTTGCCACCCCCGTCGCGCTCCTGGAGCCGGCCCGCCCGGGCCTTCACCGTCACCTCCCGTCCGTCCTCGAGGTGCAGCGTCAGCGGCGAAACCTGCTGCAGGAAGTGCGCCCCGCCCTCGGTCCCGACCAGGCTCTCGGCGAACAGCTTGAAGAGCGTGCGCTGGCCGTCGGAGGAGGCCCACGAGAAGCCCCCCTCCAGCCGTGTGACCTCGTCGGGCCGCTCGGGCGGCTGGCTGTTGATCGAGGCCGAGGCGGGCGGGCGCGGGCGCAGGCTCTCGGCGACCACGGCCGCCAGCAGCGCGGCCAGGACCAGCAGCGAGAAGACCGTCGACTTGCGCAGCCGCGCCATCCCGGCCGCCGCGGCTCAGCGCCCGCGGAAGGCGGGCTTCCGCTTCTCGAGGAAGGCCGCGGTCCCCTCGCGCATGTCCTCGGTGCCGAACACGATCCCGAAGAGCGCCGCCTCGTGGGCCAGCGCCTCGCCCAGCGGCATCGAGAGGCCGTCGCGCACCGCGGCCAGCGCCAGCCGGACCGCAACCGGCCCCTGGGCCGCGATCTCGCGGGCGAGCAGCGTCGCCTCCTCGGCCGCGTCGCGCTCGCGCGCGACCCGGTTGACGAGGCCCCAGGCCAGCGCCGTCTCGGCGTCCACGGGCTTGCCGACGAGGATCAACTCGAGTGCGCGGCCCGCCCCGACCAGCCGGGCCAACCTCTGGGTCCCGCCGAAGCCCGGGATCAGCCCCAGCCCGACCTCCGGCTGGCCGAACCGCGCGGTCGGTGCGGCGACCCGCAGGTGGCACATGAGCGCCAGCTCGCACCCGCCGCCGAGGGCCCAGCCGTTGACCGCGGCGATCACCGGCTTGCCGGCGGCGTCGATCGCGTCGGCCACGGCCTGCCCGGCGAGGGCGAAGGCGCGGGCGGCCTCCGGCGCCAGCGCCGCCATCTCGGCGATGTCGGCCCCGGCGACGAAGGCCTTCGCCCCCGCGCCGGTCAGGACGATCGCGCGGACTTCCGGGTCGGCGCCGGCCTCGGCGAAGCGGGCCCGCAGCGCGGCGAGCACCTCGGCGTTGAGGGCGTTGAGCTTGTCGGGCCGGTTGACGGTCAGCCGGGCCACCCCATCGGAGGTTTCCCGGAGGACGAGCGTGCCATCGGACATCGCGGATTCTCCTCGGCGCGAGGTTATCGAAGGCCGGGACGGGCAGCCACCCCTGCCGCGCGGGACCGTCGGGGCGGCCGCCTCAGAGGCGGAACATCGCGGAGCCGTAGTGCTTGCGGAAGTCGGCGCCGTCGAAGCGGACGGTCCAGCACATCTCGGCCAGGCGCGAGGAGAGCCGTTCCCCGATCCGGTCGGCGAGCGACTCCTCGGGGCGCGGCGGGGCGTCCAGCCGGTTGGTCGTGACGATCGTCAGTCGCTTGTTGTTGTAGCGCTCATTGAGGATCAGACCGAGCGTCTCGAGGACCCAGGGGGTGGTGCGGGTCGCGCCGAGGTCGTCCAGCACCAGGACCTCGGCCTCGAGCGCGGGCTGCAGGACGGCCCAGCTCGGGGTCTCCGAGCGGCGGTCGTAGGTGTCCTGGATCCGGCGCAGCAGGAAAGAGAACTCGCTGAACAGCCCCCAGGCCCCCTTGTGGTCGACCAGCTCGCGCAGTACCGCGACCGCCAGGTGCGTCTTCCCCAGCCCGCAGGGGCCGGTCAGCAGCAGGCCGTGGTCGGCATAGGGGTAGAGGTCGACGACCTTGCGCGCCATCTCGAGCGCGCGCTGCAGCGAGGCGTTGTTGAGGTGCTGGAAGCTGTCGAGCGTGCAGTGCGCGTAGCGCTCGGGGACCTGGGCCGAGCTGCGGCGAAGCTCGCCGCGGCGCGCCGCGCGGCAATCGCAGGGGCGCGCCCCGGAGAGCCCCTCGCGGCTCTCGAGCACGAACCCCGTGCCGGCGCAGCGGGGGCAGGCCGTCTCGAGCCCCGGGGGCCGGCCCTCCGCGCTCCCCTGCGCGGCCATCAGTTCAGGTAGCTCCGGAGCTGCTGGCACTTCGAGGAGCGGTGCAGCTTGCGCAGCGCCTGGGCCTCGATCTGCCGGATCCGCTCGCGCGAGAGGTTCATCACCTCGCCGATCTCCTTGAGCGTCTTCGGCTCCTCGCCGGTCAGGCCGTAGCGCAGCAGGATCACCCGGCGCTCCTTGTCGTCCAGATCGGCCAGCGCGGCCCGCATGTGGGTCTTGAGCGCGCCGCGCAGCATCACCGCGTCGGCCGACGGGATGACCTCCTGCTCCAGCTTGTCCGAGAGGTGGAACTCGTGCTCCTCGTCGATCACCTCGGAGAGCGAGATGTTCTCGTCCGAGACCTGGAGCAGCGTCGTCACGTCCTCGGGATCGACCTCCATCGCCTCGGCGATCTCCTCGACCGAGGGGCGACGCTGCAGCTCGGACATCAGCGCGGACTGGGTCTTGCCGATCCGGTAGAGCAGGTTCGCCTGCTTCTGTGGCAGGCGGAACGGCCCGCTCTGGTCCGACAGGGCGTGGATGATCGACTGGCGGATCCACCACACGGCATAGGTGATGAACTTGACGTTCTTGGTCGGGTCGAAGCGCTTGGCGGCCTCGATCAGGCCGACGTTCCCCTCGTTGATCAGATCGAGGAACGACAGACCGCAGCCGCGGTAGCGCTTGGCGAACGAGACGACGAAGCGCAGGTTGGCCTCGACCAGCTTCTGCATCGCCGCGCGGTCGCCCTTCTGGATCTTGCGACCGAGATCGCGCTCCTCCTCCACGGTGATCCGCGGAAGCCGGGCGATCTCCTTGAGGTACTTGCGCAGCGACTCGGGGGACGACGGCCCCCGACCCTGCTGTTCCGACCGCCCCTCGCCGAACTCCGCCGGCATCCGACCCTCCGCGGCTCGCTCCCCGCCCCCGCAGCCGGACTCATCGGCCGGCGGGGACGCGACATGATAGGGGCAGCCCCGGGTGCCGCCCACCCCGCCGGTTCAGTTGTCGCGTCCCGGGGGTCTCGCCACCGGGACCGCGCGGGTGCGGGCCTCCGGCCGCTTGGGGAGCACCACACGCAGCACGCCCCCTTCCAACTGGGCCGAGACCCGGTCGAGATCGAGCCCCAGCGGCAACTCGAACTTCCGCACGAACTTGCCCCGCGGGCGCTCGAGGCGGTGGAAGGCCCACTCGTCCTGGTCCTCGGGCCGCGCGCGCTCTCCCTGAACCGTCAGCAGCTGTTCGTCGACGCGGATTTCGATCCGGTCGCGCTCGAGTCCGGCCAGCTCGCACTCAACGACCAGCGCGTCCGGGGTCTCGACGACCTCGGACACCGGGCGCCAGAAGTGGACCCCTTCGCCGTCCTGCCCCGTCGGGACCGGCCCGGTCAGGACCGTCTCGAAGAGCTTGTTCATCCGGTCCTGGATCGTCAGCAGGTCGCGGAACGGGTCCCAGCTCTTCATCGGCGCTCCCTCGCTCCCGCAGAAAGAAGACGGCGGCGCCGGGAGGCGCCGCCTCGTCGCACGCGGTCGCGTGCCCCGCCGCCCCCGGCGCGCGGATTATCGGTTGCCGGGGCCCGGGTCGTCCACGACCTCGGCGTCCACCACGCCGTCGCGCGGCGGCGGCGCGTTGCCGGGACCGGGCTCGGGCCCGCTGCCGGCCGCGCCGGACTCGGTCCCCGTCCCCTGGTAGAGGTGCTGGGCGACCGCGTGCCCGGCCCGGGTCAGTCGGTCGTAGGCGGCGGTGATCCGGCCCGCGTCGTCGCCGCCGACGGCGCTCTTCGCCTCGGCCAGTGCCCCTTCCAGCTCGGACTTCTCGGCCGGGGTCAGCTTGTCGCCGGCGTCGTGCAGCGTCTTCTCCATCTGCCAGGCCATGTGCTCGAGCCGGTTCTTGTTCTCGGCCGTCTCGCGCCGCGCCTTGTCGGAGTCGGCGTTGCGCTGGGCCTCGTCGACCATCTGCTTGATCTGCTCGTCGCTCAGGCCTGACGAGGCCTGGATCGTGATCCGCTGGTCGCGGCCGGTCGCCTTGTCGCGCGCCGTCACGTGGAGGATGCCGTTGGTGTCGATGTCGAAGGTCACCTCGATCTGCGGCATGCCGCGCGGCGCCACCGGGATGCCGTCGAGCACGAACTTCCCGATCGACTTGTTGTCGCGTGCCATCGGGCGCTCGCCCTGCAGTACGTGGACCTCGACCTGGGTCTGGTTGTCCGAGGCCGTCGAGAAGGTCTCCGACTTGCGCGAGGGGATCGTCGTGTTGCGCGGGATGAGGGTCGTCATCACGCCGCCGAGCGTCTCGATCCCGAGTGAGAGCGGTGTGACGTCGAGCAGCAGGACGTCCTTGACCTCGCCACCCAGGATCCCGGCCTGGATCGCCGCGCCGACGGCGACGACCTCGTCGGGGTTGACGCTCTTGTTGGGCTCCTTGCCGAAGAACTCGGTGACCAGCTGCTGGACCAGGGGGATGCGGGTCGAGCCGCCGACCAGGATGACCTCGTTGATCTCCTTCGCCGACAGCCCGGAGTCCTTCAGGGCCTGCTCGAGCGGCGGCATCGTGCGGCGGATGATGTCGCCCACGAGCTGCTCGAACTTCGCGCGCGTCAGGCGCATCGTGAGGTGCTTGGGGCCCGAGGCGTCGGCGGTGATGAAGGGCAGGTTGATGTCGGTCTCCATCATCGTCGAGAGCTCGATCTTGGCCTTCTCGGCGGCCTCCTTGAGCCGCTGGAGCGCCATCTTGTCCTTCGACAGGTCGATCCCGCTCTCCTTGCGGAACTCGTCGGCGATCCACTCCATCAGCCGGGCGTCGATGTCGTCGCCGCCCAGGTGCGTGTCGCCCGAGGTCGACTTGACCTCGACCACGCCGTCGCCGACCTCGAGGATCGAGATGTCGAAGGTGCCGCCGCCGAAGTCGTAGACGGCGATCTTCTCGTCCTTCTTGCGCTCGAGGCCGTAGGCCAGCGCGGCCGCGGTCGGCTCGGGGACGAGCCGGTCGACCTTGAAACCGGCGATCTGGCCGGCGTCCTTGGTGGCCTGGCGCTGGGCGTCGTTGAAGTAGGCCGGGACGGTGATGACCGCGCGCTCGATCTTCTCGCCGAGGTAGGCCTCGGCGTCGGCCTTGAGCTTCTGCAGGATCATCGCGGAGATCTCGGGCGGGGAGTAGACGCGCCCGTCGATCTGAACGCGGGTGTCGCCGTTGTCGGCCTCGACGACCTTGTAGGGGACGCGCTTCTCCTCGCCCTTGAGGTCGCGGTACTTCCAGCCCATGAAGCGCTTGATCGAGAACACGGTCCGCTCGGGGTTGGTCACCGCCTGGCGCTTGGCCTGGACGCCGACCACCCGCTCGTTGTTGTCCTTGAAGGCCACCACCGAGGGGGTCGTGCGGGTCCCCTCCGCGTTGGCGATCACGACGGGCTTGCCGCCTTCCATCACGGCGACCACCGAATTGGTGGTACCGAGGTCGATCCCGATCATCTTGGCCATCCGGCTCTCCTCGAGGGGCCTGCCGGGAGACGGCGCGATGCGCCGGACCGGCCTCCGGCCCGCCGGGTCCTGCCCCCTCCCGGCTGCGGCGGGTTTGTAAGACCGGGGAGGAGGGCTGTCAATGCGGGCCGCAGGATCCGGCGGCCCTCGGGGTCAGGGTGCGGCGGCGGCCGACTTCTCGAGGGACGTCAGGGCCCGCTCGATCGACTGCGGGGGCAGGCCGCCGGTCGGGCCGGCCTCGGCGATCCGGTAGCGATCGGGCAGGACCTCGTAGCGGTAGGGGCGGCCCCACGGGTCGCGGGCCAGGGAGCGCGGCAGGAACCCGCGCTCGACCACCTCGTCCAGCGTCTCCGGCCAATCGGCGGTGTCGAGGTAGTACACGTGGAGTCCGCGTTCGACCCGGACCATGCGGGCCGAGCTGGTCGCGCGGCGGACGTCCTCGAGCCCCGCGGTGCGGCTGAGCCAGGCCGAGGAGGCTGCCGTCGCCGGGAGCGGCAGCGCGGGTGCCCCCGGGAAGAACGACCGGAGCAGCGTCTGCCCGGCGGCGAGCGCCCCCAGGAGCGCAAGGGCGCCGATCACGAAGCCGGCGACCCGCGCGGCGAGCGGGGAGCGCAGGAGCGCCGGGGCGGCGGAGGCGGGCACGGCCGCGCTGCTCGCCACCGGCTCAACCATCTTGGCCTCGACCAGGTGGGCGAGCGTCTTGAACGCCACGAAGCGCCCGAACCCCGCGAGTTCGGCGACCTCGCCGACGGTGCGCTGCCCGTCGATCCAGCGCAGCAAGGTCCGCTCACGCTCCCCCAGCCGCGGGCCCCCGTCTCCCTCGTGGAGCGGGTCGGCCGGGATGAAGCCGAAGTCCAGGTCCTGCTCGTAGACGGTCCCCTTCCCCTCCTTGGCCTCGCTCCCGGTCGCGAGAATCCCCGCCGCCCGCGCGGTCGGCTGCAGCACGACCTCGGCCGAGGGGATGACGCGCTCGATCAGCGGCCACTCGTCGACCATCTGCGCGCCCTGCATGAGCAGCGTCTCGCAGGCGATCGGGTCGACGAACTCGCGGTCCCACGGGCTCGTCACACCGGGCTGGAAGTCGTATTCGCCGTCCCGCCAGCGGAACAGCTCGTAGACCGTTTCGCTGACCTGCAGCGTCAGCAGCTGCCGGATCGTCTCGCGGTCGATCCAGCGCTTCTCGACCAGCAGGTGGCCCAGCCGCTGGAGCGTGGCCTCCTGCTCGCGCAGGGCGGCCTCGAGCCGCTGCTCGGTCAGCTTGCCGGAGCGCAGCAGGTACTGACCGATCCGCCCCTCCGGCGCCCGCAGCGAGGTCTCCGCGGAGACGACCCGGCCGTTCTCGAACCCGACCTTGACCTGCTCCTCGCCGCGCTGCAGGACGAGCAGCCCCGTCTTCCGCTGCAGCCCGATCAGCTGGAGGATGTCCGCCAGCGAGAAGTCGCCGAGCGTTCCGGAGAGGGCCACGCTACCTCCCCGCCGTGCGGCGCGGTCGCAGCCCGGGCAGCTGCACCACCAGCCAGAAGAGCAGCGCGGCGATCGCCATCGGCAGGCCGGGCCGCCACAGGGGAGCGGCCGAGGTCATCGGCAGCAGGCGCTCGGGGAAGAGCGCCCCGAGCAGCAGGAAGGCCCAGGTCACGGCCAGCGCCAGCCCGCTCCAGACCCGCCCCTCGTAGACCCAGGAGAGGCCCGGCCAGACCGCATGCAGCGCCGTCAGCAGCCGGCTGCGCCGGGTCAGGTGGCGCTCGATCCGCTGGGCCTGCTCGCGTCGCGCGTCGGGATCGAGCCCCTCCCGCCGGCCGAGCAGCTGCCCGCAGCGGAAGCAGGTCCCGTCCTCGCCGATCCGCGCGGCGCAGCGCGGGCATGTCGGATGGCCGCAGCGGGGGCAGGCGATCGAGCGCGCGCCGCCGCTGCGGATCCGGAGCGCGACGGCCAGCAGCAGGGCGGCGATCGCGCCGAGAGTGATCGGGTTGCCGAGGCGCAGGGCGGTCCACTTCCCCGGGACCGCGCCGCCGGTCACGACCTGGCGCGCCACCTCGACCGCGCCGAATTCGGGGTCGGCCACCTCGGCCTGCGGCAGCTCGCGCTCGAGCCGGGCCACGGTGTGCTTGGAGAGCGCCCGGGCCTGGCGCATTGCGTCCTCTGCGCCCGGGAACTGGAAAGTCGCCAGCCGCACCCGCGCCAGGTTGAACCAGGCCAGCGGGTCCTCCGGGTCGAGTTCGGCGGCGGCGCGGTACTCGACCCCCGCCGTCTCGTAGCGCGCGGCGCGGTAGAAGACGTTGCCCAGCAGGACCCGGGTGCGCGCGTCGCGCGGGGCCGCGGCCGCGGCCTCGCGCAGCAGCTGGATCGCGCGGTCGGGGTAGTGCGGGGCCAGGTGCCGCGCCGCGAGCACCTTCCAGGTGGCCTGGCGCGGCTGCTTGCCGATCATCGTGGTCAGCTCGATGAGCAGGTCGGGCTGCAGCGAGCGCTCGGCGGAGGCGACCGCGACCCGGGCCGCCGGCGACGCCGCGACCCCCGCCAGGTTGCCGACGAGGTTCGCGGCCGGGACCGCGAGCGCGAGGACGGCGAGCCACGCCATGAGCGCGTAGCGGGCCGGGCGCTCGGCGACGACCGCCAGCGCGACCGCCCAGGCGATCAGCGCCCAGGGGCCGGGCGCGATCAGCGCGACCGGCGAGAGAACCACCGCCCAGGCCAGCACGCGGCGCCAGGCCGGGAGCCACGAGCGCGGCAGCCGCTCGTCGACCTCGTGCGCCAGCTCCCCGCCGTGCCGGATCAGCAGCACGACGACGAGCCCGGCCCCGGTCGCGAGCAGGGCAAGGAAGCCCCAGCTGCCGGCCTGGAGCAGACCGCGGTAGACGGTCCAGAAGTTGCCCGAGCCGGTGCGCAGCGCGATCCAGGCGCCCGACAGCAGGGTCCCGAACCCGCCGTCGATCTTCCAGCGCGTCTTCGCCACGCCCCAGGCCGCCGCGGGGTGCTGGGGGTCGAGTCGCGTCGCCAGCGCGAAGGTCTCGCGCGCCGCGGCGAGGTCGTTGACGTGTCGTTCCCGCCGGGCCTCGAGCACGGCGGCATCGGCCAGCGGCTCGATCCGGCCGATCCCCTCCTCGCGCAGGAAGTCGAGCAGCTCCTGCGACGCCTGCGCGACCTCCGACGGGTTCCCCTGCGCGACCAGACCGCGGCGCCGCAACCAGCGAGCTTCGAGTCGATTGGTCAGCGCCGTGGCGAAGGCGGCGTCCTGCTCCGGTGTCGCCGAGCCGGCCTGGGCGGGCGCGGGCCGGGGAAGCGGCGCGGCCTGGTCCTGAGCCCGGGAGATCCCCCCGGTCCAGAACGCGAACAGCGCCGCCGCGGACGCGGCGAGCGCCAGACCCCGCGCCCGCGGCGCGCGGCTCACGCGCGACTCCGGGCCTCGACGTACTGCATCTTCAGGTCGATCAGCGCCTGGTCGATCAGGCGCCGCTCCTCGTCGGTCAGGTTCCCCGCCGTCTTCTCGCGCAGCAGCTCGAGCGCCGCGATCGCCAGCCGCGCCGCAGGAAGGTCGACGTGCGGTCGGTCGTGCTCCGGGTGCGGCAGCACCCCGAGCGCGGCCAGGCCCATCAGAAAGAAGGGCTTGACGACGGTCTCGAGGCTGAGCGGAAGCTCAGTCTCGGCTCCCGCGGTCGCGGGCTCGCGGTGCAGCACGCCTCCACCCGGGAGCGGCACGTCGTCCCCCCCGCCGGCTCCGGGGGTCTTCCCGTCGTCGTCGGCACCGGTCATCGGCTTCGGATCTCCGCTCTGGAGAAGGTTGTTCCTCGGCGAGAATAGTACCCGGCCTTTCCGCGGTTCCAAACCGCCGCGGACCGCCCCGAACGTCTGGGGACGGCTCACCGCCGCCCCCCGCGAGGACCGGATGGACTCCACCGATCGGCTGATCGCGATCATGGCCCGCCTGCGAGGCGAAGGCGGGTGCCCGTGGGACCGCGAGCAGACCCCCCGCACGCTCCGCCCCTACGTCCTCGAGGAGGCCCACGAGGTCGCCGAGGCGATCGACGGCGGGGACTGGGACGAACTCCGCGACGAGCTCGGGGACCTCCTGCTGCAGGTCGCGTTCCTGTCGCGGATCGCCGAGGAGGAGGGGCGCTTCCGCTTCGACGACGTCGCCGCCGCGATCTCGGACAAGCTCGAGCGGCGGCACCCCCACGTCTTCGGCGACGCCCAGGCGAAGCGCGTCGAGGACGTCTGGCGGCGCTGGGACGAGATCAAGCGCGCCGAGAAGGCCGGCACCGCGGAAGACGGCGGGCCCGACGCGTCGCGGCTCGCCGGGATCCCGCGCGGACTGCCGGCGCTGGGGCGGGCCGCCGCGGTGGCCGACAAGGCCTCGCGGGCCGGCTTCGACTGGCCGGAACCGGCCGGGATCGTCGACAAGCTGGCCGAGGAGACGGCCGAGCTGCGGGCGGCGCTCGCGGCGGGCGACCGGGACCACGCCGAGGAGGAACTGGGCGACCTGCTCTTCGCCGCCGCCAGCCTGGCGCGGCGGCTGAAGATCGACCCCGAGGGGGCGCTGGCGCGCGCGACGGCCAAGTTCGTCGCGCGCTTCCGGAGTGTCGAAGAGGGCGCGGCAGCCGATGGGGTGCGGCTGGAGGATCTCGGTCCGGCGGAACTCGACCGGCGCTGGAACGCGGCCAAGCGCGCGGAGTGAGCCGGGCTCCTAGGCGTGCAGTTCGGTGAACTTGCCGATCCGGCGGAAGCGCTGGTAGCGGTCCTCCAGCAGCTCGTCCGCCGAGAGCGTCGCCAGCTCGCCGAGCTGCCGCTCGAGCACCTGTCCGACGGCGTCGATCGTCCCCTGTGGGTCGGAGTGCGCCGCTCCCGCCGGCTCCGGGATGATCTCGTCGATGACGTCGAGGTCCTTGAGGTCGGGCGCGGTCAGCCGCAGGGCCTGGGCCATTTCGGGGGCCTTGGCCGCGTCGCGCCAGAGGATCGAGGCGCAACCTTCCGGGCTGATCACGGAGTAGACCGAGTACTCGAGCATGTTGACCCGGTTGCCGACGCCGATCGCGAGCGCGCCGCCGGACCCTCCCTCGCCGGTCACGGTGCAGATCACGGGGACCCGCAGCCGCGCCATCTCGCGCAGGTTGAAGGCGATCGCTTCGGCCTGCCCGCGCTCCTCGGCGTCGATCCCCGGGTAGGCGCCCGGGGTGTCGATGAAGGTCAGGATCGGCCGGCCGAACTTCTCGGCCATCTGCATCACCCGGAGCGCCTTGCGGTAGCCCTCGGGGCGCGGCATCCCGAAGTTGCGCTGGATCTTCTCGCGGGTGGCGCGCCCCTTCTGGTGGCCGACGACCGCGACCGGCCGGCCGCGGAAGCGTCCCATCCCGGCGACGATCGCGTGGTCGTCCGAGAAGCGCCGGTCGCCGTGGAGTTCGATCCAGTCCTCGAGCAGGCCGCCGACGAAGTCGAGCGTGTACGGCCGCCGGGGATGGCGCGCGACCTGCGTCTTCTGCCAGGGATCGAGCTGCGAGTAGACCTCGCGCCGGACGGCGTCGAGTTTCTCGCGCAGGCTCGCGATCTCGGACTCGAGCGCCGGGTTTCCGAGCCCCGCCAGCTCCTCGATCTTCTGCTCGAGCTCGAGGATCGGCTTTTCGAAACTCTCGTCGGTCACGGGGGGGTCTCCGGGGGCGGGCGAGAGCATACCCGTCCCTCGGGCGGGGTGTCACGCCCGAGGGTGGTGCTCGTCGTAGAGCTGGCGCAACCGCTCGCGCGCGACGTGGGTGTAGATCTCGGTCGTCGAGATGTCGCGGTGGCCCAGGAGCTGCTGCACGGTTCGCAGGTCGGCGCCGTGCTCGACCAGGTGGGTCGCGAACGAGTGGCGCACGACGTGCGGCGAGAGCCGATCGGCGTCGATCCCGGCCTCCCGGCCCAGGCGCCGCAGCTGGACCCAGAAGTTCTGGCGCGTCATCGGGCGGCCGCCGCGGCCCGGGAAGAGCGTGTCGCCGCGCGGCCGCAGCGCCGGGCGGCCGCGCTCGAGGTACTCGCGCAGCGCGGCGAGCGCCTTGGAGCCGGCGGGGACGAGCCGCTCGCGGCTCCCCTTCCCGATCACCCGGACCAGCCCGCGCCGCAGATCGAGTTGCCCGGTGCGCAGCGCACACAGCTCCGAGACGCGCAGCCCGCTGGCGTAGAGCAGCTCGAGCATCGCCCGGTCGCGCAGTCCGCGCGGGGTCGCCGGGTCGGGTCCGGCGAGCAGCCGCTCGACCTCCGCCTGCCCCAGCACGCGGGGCAGCGGACGTCGCCGGCGCGGGGCCGGGATGCGCAGCCCCGGGTCGTCCTCGCGCAGGCGCTCCTCGCGCAGCCAGCGCAGCCAGGCGCGCACCGCGGCCAGGCGGCGGGCCCGCGTGGCGGCCGAGAGCCCGCTCGATTTCTGGGCCCGCAGCCAGGCGGTCAGCGACTCCTCGCCGACCTCCGCGGCGGACTCGCCGCCGTGCGCGGCGAGGAAGGCGGCGAGCGCCGCCAGGTCGCGCCCGTAGGCGTCGACGGTCCGCGCCGACAGCCCGCGCACCGCGACGAGGTACTCCAGGAAGGCCCCGATCGACGGCTCGGGTTCGCTCACGGCGGGTCCTCGCGCCCGCCGGGGCCGTCGAGCAGGAAGGTCACCGGCCCGTCGTTCACCAGCTCGACCTGCATCATCGCGCCGAACCGGCCCTCCTCGACGCGCAGTCCCTCGCCCCGCAGCGCCTCGACGAACGCGGCGCAGAGCGGGACCGCGACTTCGGGCGGCGCGGCCGGATCGAACGACGGCCGGCGCCCCTTGCGCGTGCGCGCCGCGAGCGTGAACTGCGAGACGACCAGGACCGCGCCACCGACCTCGGCCAGCGTGCGGGCCCAGAGGACCCCGTCGGCGGGAAAGAGCTTCATCGCGGCCAGGCGGCGGGCGTACCACCCGGCCAGCTCGGCGCTGTCGCCGCGCTCGACGCCGAGCAGCACCAGCGCGCCGGGGCCGATCGCGGAGACGGTCTCCCCGCCGATCGCCACCGCGGCGCGCCCGACGCGCTGCACGAGCACCTTCACGCCGCGCATTATGCGCACTTCCCGGGCGCGGGACAGGACGGTCGTCCCGCGGGTTGACCCCCTCCGCCGCGCGTGACAATCTCACCCGCTGCCGCGAAGCAAGGGGCGCGCGGAGGAGGGTGCACGGATGGCGTCGCTCGCAAAGATCATCCTCGTCGGGAACCTCGGCCGCGATGCCGAGCTGAAGTACACGCCTTCGGGCGCCGCTGTGCTCGAGTTCACGGTCGCCGTCAACGACCGGCAGGGCGATCGCAACGCCGGGGGCCAGGAGACGACGACCTGGTTCCGCATCAACGTCTGGGGCAAGCAGGCCGAGTCCCTCAAGCAGTACCTGGTCAAGGGGAAGCAGGTGTACGTCGACGGCCGGCTCAAGGTGCGCGAGTACAGCGACCGCGAGGGGAAGAACCGGACCAGCCTCGAGGTCCGCGCCGACCAGATCCAGCTGCTCGGCGGGCGCGGCGAGGGGATGGACCGGGGACCCGGCGGGCCGCCGCCCGAGCTGCAGGGCCAGGACCCGATCCAGGACGACGACATCCCCTTCTGAGCGCCCTTCCCCGGCAGGGGCCGACAAGCCGCGGCAGGCG
The DNA here is from genome assembly GCA_025456425.1 of Acidobacteriota bacterium. Classification (GTDB taxonomy): domain Bacteria; phylum Acidobacteriota; class Polarisedimenticolia; order J045; family J045; genus JALOKP01. The sequence goes on from JALOKP010000013.1 coordinate 39,584, forward strand.
CGGACTTTCCCGGGAAGCACCGCCCGCTTCGATTTGCCCGGAGGGGGGCAGGGCGGTATAAGAACGGGATCGTCCCGGAGCGCCGATGTCCTTGCGTGCCCCTGCCGTACGGCTGTTCGTCTTCGCGCTCGCCGCTGCGCTCGGGGCCTCCGCGTGCCTCGCTTTCGAGGGCGAGCGCCCCGCCGCACCGGCGCGGGGCGAGGTCGTCTCGTCCAACTTCAGCTTCTACATCGAGGCGTCGGGCCGGCCCCTCCCGGAAGAGATCTACCGGATCGAGGTCGCGCTGGACTCCGACTTCGACCGGGTCGTGGCCAGCTTCGACGGGAAGAAAGAGAAGGTCGGCTGGCTGCTCGGCGACTCGTACAACGTCTCGGACGTCCCCGAGAAGTACCGCCCCAAGAACTACCAGGGGATCCACTTCCGCGTGAACGGCAAGCTGCAGGACGGCACCTACTTCTGGCGCGCCTCCAAGGCCCAGGGAAACGGCGCCTGGACCCCGCTCGAGGGAGTCCAGCAGTTCACGGTCGATACGCGGCCGCCGGCGCCGGTCGACACGCTGCGCCTGCGGCGGCTTCCCGACGGTACGCTCCAGCTCTGGTGGTCTCCCGTGATGCGGGACATGGGAGACGACATGGAGCAGGTGGCGGGCTACCGGGTCTACCGCTACGACAAGGCCCTCAAGCGCTTCCCGCTGATGACCCGCTACCTGGCCCAGGAGACGGCCGACACCACCGCCGCCTTCGCGCCGCCGCCGAATCCCGACGACGCGACGCTCGAGCGGATCGTCTACTACCTGGTCAACGCCGTCGACCAGGTGGGGAACGAAGAGGGCCGGCGTCGCCCGCTGCCGATCGGCGACCTGGAAGCGCCGGCCGAGATCCCCAACCTCGACGAGCTGACCGACCCGAACTACCTGCGGCAGCTCAACCAGGCCGAGCGACCGCGCTGACCGGTCAGGCCCCCAGCCGCCCCAGCGCCGCGGTCGCCTGCTCGCGCGCGGGCGACTCGGGGTACGAGTCGACGATCTCGCGCCAGGTCCGGGCCGCCTCGTCCTGCTGCCCCGCCCCCTCGAGCGTCCGGGCCAGGCCCAGCAGGGCCATGTCGCGGGGGTAGCCCGAGTCCTTCTCGGCCAGCTTCCGCCAAGCCGCCAGCGCCTTCTCGCGCTGCCCCGCGCGGTCGTAGGCGGCGGCCAGCACTGCGCCGGCGAGCGGGCCGACCGTGGCGTCCCCCTTCAGTTCGGCCGAGGCCTTCTCGAGCGTCGCGATCGCCGCCGTCGGGTCCCCGTTTTCGAGCAACGCGATCCCCTCGAGATAGGCGGCGAGGGCCGCCGGCTTGCCGCCCACGGCGGTAGCCCGCGCCAGGCGCTCGGTCGCGGCGCGCGATCTCTCGGTCGCGCTGGCGAAGCTGGGAGCGTACGGGTCGTCCGGCTTGGCGCCGGTCTTGACGACCGGGGCGTCGAGCGCGGCCTGGCCCCGCGACAGCAGGTCGGCGGCTCGCTGGTCGCGCGAACGCATCCAGGCCGAGCCGCCCCAGGCTGCCAGCACCAGGGCGACGAAGAGTCCGGCCCCGACGAGGAGCTGGGTCGGGTGGTCTTCGATCCACTGGAAGACCCGCATCCCCTCGGAAATGAACTCGTCCTGCTTGATCTTCTTGCGCTCGCTCCGGTCCATCGCGTCCTCTCCAGGATCCCGCCGCGCCCGCAGGCGCCGTCCGCTCGTTTCGCCAGTCCCTCGGCCGGGCGTGGTAGGCCCGGAGGGACTCGAACCCCCGACCCACGGTTTAGGAAACCGTTGCTCTATCCACCTGAGCTACGGGCCCGCCCGAAAAGCGCAGCATAGTAAACCCGCGGGCCCTTCCGCGGCACGCCGGCCGCTCGGCGGAGGCCCTGCCCGCCCCTTTCCGTCCGGGACGACCGCCCCGGTTCACGCGAATCCGCCGCGGGCCGAAGCCGTTCCCTCTTGATTCCGGTCCGCAGGTTTGCGACGCTCGGCCGGTGCAGGACTTCCCGCCCCGCACAGCGGGAGCGGCCCGGCTCGGAGGCAAACCATGGCGGTCCGGAAGAAGGCCACGAAGAAGGCGACGCGGAAGAAGGCCACCAAGAAGGCCACCCGGAAGAAGGCCTTGAAGAAGGCTACCCGCAGAAAGGCCACGAAGAAGGCCACCCGGAAGGTGGCGCGCAAGAAGGTCAAGAAGGCGGTCCGCAAGGTCAAGAAGGCCGTGCGCAAGTTGAAGGCGGCCCGGAAGACCGCCCGCAAGAAGGTCCGCCGCACCGTGATGCGCAGCAGCGCCGGCAAGAAGCTCTACGCCGTGCGAAACGCAGACGGGTCGTTCAAGGACATCCAGACCTACGCTCGCGCCCACGCCGCCGACATCCGCAAGGTCGCCAAGGACGAGTAGGCGCGCGACATCACCGGTCCGGCCTGGAACGGACGTGGGGCGGGCCTGCGGGCCCGCCCCGGCATCGTCCCCCGGCGAGAACGAGCCGTTCTCGCGGCCGGCCCCGTCAGTAGGCCATCAGCGCGTGCGTCTCGATGCCGCCGAGCAAGGCCCTTCCGTTCAGCGCGGTCAGTTCGACCAGGAAGAGCGCGCCGGCGACCTCGCCCCCGGCGCGTCGCACCAGCCGCGTAGTCGCCGCGGCGGTCCCCCCGGTCGCCAGCAGGTCGTCGACGACGAGGACCCGCGCCCCGGAGGGGATCGCGTCGGCGTGCATCTGGAGCTCTCCCTGCCCGTACTCCAGCGTGTACTTCTCGGCGAGCGTCCTCCACGGCAGCTTGCCCGGCTTGCGCACCGGGACGATCCCGACGCCGAGCCGCAGGGCCAGCGGCGCGCCGAAGAGAAACCCGCGCGACTCGACGCCGACGACGACGTCGGGCCGTCGCGGGCGAGCCCACGCCTCGAGCAGGTCGACCGCGGCGTGCAGGGCCTCCGGCGCGGCCAGCAGCGGCGTCAGGTCGCGGAACAGGATCCCCGGGCTCGGGAAGTCGGGGACGTCGCGGATGTAGGACTTGAGATCGTCGGCGGTCATGGGGTCGGCTCCGTCCGGAGGATCGAGAAGCCAGGGTGGTCTTCCGGGGCTGCGTCGGCCGGCTCGACGGCCCGGACGCGCGCGTAGCGAGGCCCTCGCGACAGGTCGAAGGCCAGTTCCGCCAGCTGCTCTTCCGTCCCCTCGGCGTGGACGGCGACGGTGCCGTCCGGCCGGTTGCAGACCCAGCCGGAGACCCCCAGCGCCTCCGCGCAGGTCTTGGCGAACGAGCGGAAACCGACCCCCTGGACGGTCCCGCGGACCGTGAACCGCCTCGCCGGCATCGACTGCCTCCTGCTCCCGGACGCGCGGACTTGCGGCCCGGGACGCGCATTCTAGCGAACCTCGAGAAACCTCGTTGCGCCAAGGGGTTTTGGCGCGAAGATATCTGCGATGCGCTCCGCCCGGGCCGTGCTCCTCGCCGTCCTGCTGGCCGCCCTGGCCTGGCCGGTCCCGCTCGCCCCCGCCTGCGCGAGCGCTGCGCCGCCCCCCTCGTCCTGCTGCTGCCCACCCGCCGAGGACGGTCGGGACGGGTGCGGCCCCCGCGGCTGCTGCTGTGTCCGCGACGGTGGGCCCGCGGAGCCGCAGCGGCCCGAGCCCGCGACCGCTGCCGTTTCGTCGCACTCCGAGGTCGTCCCCTGCCCGCCCCCGGTGGCGGTGGCGATTCCGCCGGCGGCAGACGGACCCGGAGCCGCGGACGAGCCGCCGGGTCTCGAAGCGGGCCCGGCCCCGGCGCGGTACCTCGTCCTCTGCACCTTTCGCTGTTGACCCCGTCCCCGTGACCGGTTGACCCCTCCCGCGCCGCGGCGCGGGGAGACTCCGTGTCGAACGGACGCGGCGGCGCCGTGCGCGCCTGCCGCAGGCGAGGTACGACAGTGGATACCTTGACGCGCTCCGGCGCGCTGCTCGTCGCCCTGCTGGCCGCTCCTGCGCTGGCGGAGCCGGCCGCGCCGCCCCTCGAGCCGCGCAGCCCGGACGAACTGGCCCGCGCGGCGCTCGCTGCGAACCCGGCGCTTTCCGCGCTCGACCAGCGGCTGGAGGCCGCCCGCGCCGCCGCCGAACCGGCCGGCGCGCTGCCCGGCCCGATGCTCGAGACGATGCTGCAGAACGTCGGGCTCGACCAGCTCACGGTGGGCGACGAGGACATGTCGATGCTCGCTGTCGAGCTGCGGCAGAGCCTGCCGAGCCCGCGCAAGCGCGCGGCGCGACGGGTCGCGGCCGACGCCGACGGCGCCCTGGTCGCGGCCGAGGCGCGTGCGCTCCGGCGCGAGATCGTGGCCGAGATCCGCGAGGCCTGGGCCGCGCTGTACGCGATCGACGCCGAATCCGCGATGCTGGCCTCGGCCGCCGAGTCGTACGAGTTGCTGTCGCAGGCGGCGGCGACCCGCTACGCCACCGGCACGACCGAGCTCGAGTCGGCGGTGCGCGCGCGGCTCGAGGCGGCGCGGCTGTCCGAGCGAGCGATCGACCTCCAGGCGGCGCGGGCGCTGGTCGCAGCGCGGCTGGAACGGCTGGTCGACGCCCCTGGCGGTCTCTCGATCCCCCCCGTCGAAGCGCTGCCCCCCGTCGACTTCCCGGCCGACGGCTGGCCGGACGAGGCGCTGCGCGAGGCCGCCCCTGTGGCCGCCGCGCGGGTCGCGATCGAGGCCGCGGAGCGGCGCGCGGCGGCGGCCCGCGAGGAACTGAGGCCGGACCTCTCCGTCGGTGGCGGGGCCGGGTACCGCGGATCGCTCGACCCGGTCCTGATCGTGCGATTCGGCATCGAGTGGCCCGCGTGGAGCCGCGACACGCTGCGCCCCCGCGTCGCCGCGGCCGAGGCCGAGGTGCGGGCCGCGCGGGACGATCTCCGGGCCGCCGAGGCCGGGACCCGGGCCGCGGCCGCGCGGGCCGCCGCGCTGCGCACGCAGGCCGAGCGCCAGCTGGTGCGGGTCCGCGAGGGGAGCCTGCCGCTCGCCAGCGCCGCGCTGGACGCCGCCCGCTCGGCCTACACCGCCGGCCGCGGCGAGCTCTCCGCCGTGGTGGAAGACCTCAATGCCTGGCTCGAGGCGCGCGTCCTGGTCGCGCGCCGCGAGGCGGACCTGTACGCCGCCTGGGCCGCGACCCGGGCCCTGGTGCCCAGCGCCGAGGACCGCGCGCTGCTCGGAGAAACGCCATGACCCGCCGCCTGCGCTCGCTCGTCCTGCTGGGCCTCGTGCTGGCCGCCGTCGCCTCCGTTCCGGGCTGCTCGCCCGGCGGCTCGGAGGCGCCTGCCGCCGCGACGCTCTACACCTGCCCGATGCACCCCCAGATCGTCCAGGACCACCCCGGCGACTGCCCGATCTGCGGCATGCGCCTGGTTCCCGCCGAGCGCGCCGGCGCGGAGCGGCGCGACGACGGCCCGCCCGAGACGCGCGCGATCGTCGAGCCCGGCGAGGAAGGCGTCCGGCTGGCCGGCGTCCGGACGGTCGAGGTCCGGCGCGACACGATCGCGACCGCGCTCCACACCGCCGGGACCGTGGTCCCCGACGAAACGCGGATCCGCCACCTGCACACGAAGGTCGAGGGCTGGGTCGAGCGGCTGTTCGTCAACTTCACGGGCCAGGAGGTCCGGGCCGGCGCCCCGGTCCTCACGATCTACTCGCCCGAGTTGCTGGCCAGCCAGGAGGAGTACCTGCGGACGCGGGAGACCGTGGCCCGGCTCTCGCCCTCCACGCTGCCCGAGGTCCGGCGCGCCGCCGACGAACTTCTCGCCGCGGCCCGCCGGCGGCTCGAGCTGCTCGACGTGCCGGCCGCGACGATCGCCGCGCTCGAGGCCGGGGGCCCGCCCCAGCGAACGGTCACGCTGAGCGCGCCGGTCTCCGGCTTCGTGACCGTCAAGAACGTCGTCGAGGGACACCGCGTCGAGCCCGGCGAGGAGCTGCTCCAGGTCACCGACCTCTCGCGGGTCTGGATCGAAGCCAGCCTGTTCGAGGCCGACATCCCGCGCGTACGGCTCGGCCAGCGCGCGGCGGTCACGCTCCCATTCGATCCGGCCCGGACGCTCGAGGGGCGGGTCGTCTTTCTCTCCCCGACGCTCGACCCGGCGACGCGGACCCTCCCGGTGCGGATTGAGTTTCCCAACCCGGGGCTGGCGCTGCGCCCCGGGATGTTCGCCGAGGTCTCGCTCGACGTGGCCGCGACCGAGGGGCTCGTGATCCCCGATTCCGCGGTGATCGACACCGGGCGCGAGCAGGTCGTCTTCGTCGAGTCGATCGATTCGTCCTTCGTGCCGCGCAGCGTGACGCTGGGCGCGCGCGGAAACGGCGTGGTGCAGGTCCTGAAGGGGCTCGGCCGCGGCGAGAAGGTCGCCGTCCAGGCGAACTTCCTGCTCGACTCGGAGTCGCGGCTGCGGGCCGCGTTCGCCGGGGCCCAGTCCGCGCCGGCCGCCGCTCCCCCTCCCGCCCCCGCCGCGGCGGGTGGCGGGCACCCGGGCCACGCGCCGTGATCGCGCGGATCATCGAGTTCTCGGCGCGGCACCGCCTGCTGGTGCTGATGGCGACGATCGCGCTCTGCCTGCTGGCCTGGCGCCTCTTGGGCCAGAGCCGGCTCGACGCGCTGCCCGACCTCTCCGACACCCAGGTCACGATCTACTCGCGCTGGGACCGCTCGCCCGACGTGCTCGAGGACCAGGTCACCTACCCGATCGTCTCGGCCATGCTCGGGGCGCCGCGGGTCAAGGCGGTCCGGGGGTTCTCGGACTTCGGCTTCTCGTTCGTCTACGTCATCTTCGAGGACGGCACCGACATCTACTGGGCGCGCTCGCGCACCCTCGAGTACCTCTCGAAGATCACGCCGCAGCTCCCCGCCGGGGTGCGGACCGAACTCGGACCCGACGCCACCGGACTGGGCTGGGTCTACCAGTACGCGCTGGTCGACCGCTCGGGGCGGCTGGGCCTGGACGAGCTGCGCTCGCTGCAGGACTGGACCCTGCGCTACGCGCTGCAGTCGGTGCCCGGCGTGGCCGAGGTGGCCTCGATCGGCGGGTTCGTCAAGCAGTACCAGATCACGGTCGATCCGACGCGCCTGCGCTCGTTCGGCCTCTCGCTCGACGAGATCGCCGCCGCGATCCGCCGCTCGAACGACGAGACCGGCGGCCGGCTGCTGGAGATCGCCGGGGCCGAGTTCATGGTGCGCGGGCGCGGCTACGCCCGGGGGACCCGGGACTTCGCGTCGATCGTGGTGAAGACCGGCGCGAACGGCGTCCCCGTCCTGCTGGGCGACGTCGCGCGGGTCGAGATCGGCCCGGACATGCGGCGCGGGGTCTCCGATCTCGACGGGCAGGGCGACACCGTCGGCGGGATCGTCGTGATGCGCCACGGCGAGAACGCGCTGAACGTGATCCGGGCGGTCAAGGCGCGCCTCGCGGAACTGGCCCCGGCCCTGCCGCCGGGAGTCGAGGTCCTGCCGGTCTACGACCGCTCGAGCCTTATCCTCTCGGCGCTGGACACGCTGCGGCACGAACTGCTGCTGGCGATGGTCATCGTGTCGCTCGTGATCCTGGTCTTCCTGTGGCACCTGCCGTCCGCGATCGTGCCGATCCTGACGATCCCGGTCTCGGTCCTGCTCGCCTTCATCCCGTTCTACCTCTCCGGCCTGACGATCAACATCATGTCGCTGGCCGGGATCGCGATCTCGATCGGAGTCCTGGTCGACGGGGCGATCGTCGAGGTCGAGAACGCCTACAACCGGATCTACCACTGGCAGCAGGCCGGGCGGCCGGGCTCGTTCTACGCGGTCCGGCTCCAGGCGCTCCAGGAGGTCGGCCCTTCGGTCTTCTTCTCGCTGCTCGTGATCGCGGTCGCGTTCCTGCCGGTCTTCGTGCTGGTCGAGCAGGAGGGCCGGCTCTTCAAGCCGCTCGCGACCTCCAAGAACCTCACGATGGCCGTCGCCGCGCTGCTGGCGATCACGCTCGACCCGGCGCTGCGAATGATGTTCGCGCGGATCGATCCCTTCGCCTTCCGGCCGCGCTGGCTGGCCTGGCTCGCGACGAAGCTCCTGGTCGGGACCTACGTCTCCGAGGAGCGCCACCCGGTCTCGCGCGCGATCGAGCGCGTCTACGCGCCCGCCTGCCGGCTCGCGCTGCGGCGGCCCTGGGTCACGGTCGGGCTGGCCTTCGCGCTGCTCGCCGCCACGATCCCGGTCTACTTCCAGCTCGGGCGCGAGTTCATGCCGCCGCTGCACGAGGGGACGATCCTCTACATGCCGACCACGCTCCCCGGGATCGGGGTGCGTGAGGCGCAGAACCTGATGACGACCCAGGACCGCGTCCTGGCCTCCTTTCCGGAGGTCCTGCGGGTCTTCGGGAAGGCCGGCCGCGCCGACACCTCGACCGACCCCGCGCCGCTCTCGATGATGGAGACGGTCGTCGTGCTCAAGCCGGAGTCGGAGTGGCGCGCGAAGCCGGCCTGGTACTCCGGCTGGGCGCCGCCGTGGCTGGCCCGGTTGCTCCGGCCCTTCTGGCCCGACCGGATCACCTGGGAGGAACTGGTCGACGAGATGGACCGGGCGCTCCGGATCCCCGGCGTCACCAACGCCTGGACGATGCCGATCAAGGCCCGGATCGATATGCAGACGACCGGGTTCCGTACCCCGGTCGGGATCAAGATCCAGGGCAGCGACCTGGCGGCGATGGAGGCGCTCGGCGCGCGCCTGGAGCAGGTCCTGCGCCAGGTTCCCGGGACCCGCAGCGTGTTCGCCGAGCGGGTCGCGGGAGGCTACTTCGTCGACATCGAGCCGCGCCGCGAGGTGCTCGCGCGCTACGGCCTGACCGTCGGCGACCTGCAGGACACGATCGTGATGGCGATCGGCGGCGAGACCGTGACCACGACGATCGAGGGGCGCGCCCGCTATCCCGTCAGCGTGCGCTACCCGCGCGAGCTGCGCGACGACGTCTCGGGGCTCTCGCGCGTGCTGGTCTCGACCCCCTCCGGGCTCCAGGTCCCGCTGGGACAGGTGGCCGACGTCCGGCTGGTCTCGGGGCCGGCGATGCTGCGCAACGAGGACGGCTTCCTGACCGGCTACGTCTACGTCGACATCGCCGGGCGCGATCTCGGCGGGTACGTCGCCGAGGCCAAGCAGGTGGTCGCGGCGCAGGTCGCGCTCCCGCCCGGCATCGTGCTGGGCTGGAGCGGCCAGTACGAGAACATGCTGCGCGTGCGCGAGCGGCTGCAGGTCGTGATCCCGGTCACGCTGCTGCTGATCTTCCTGCTGCTCTTCATGAACACCCGCTCCAGCTTCAAGTCGCTGCTGGTGATGGCGACGGTCCCGTTCTCCGCGATCGGCGCGATCTGGCTGTTCTACTGGCTCGACTTCAACGTCTCGATCGCGGCCTGGGTGGGCGTGATCGCGCTGCTCGGCCTCGACGCCGAGACGGCGGTCTTCATGCTGCTGTTCCTCGACCTCTCGATCGACGACGCGCGGCGCCGCGGCGCCCTGGGAAGCGCGCGCGAGCTGGACGAGGCGATCTTCCACGGCGCGGTCAAGCGGGCCCGCCCGAAGATGATGACCGTCTTCGCGGCGGTGCTGGGCCTGCTGCCGATCATGTTCTCGACGGCGACGGGATCGGACGTGATGAAGCGGATCGCGGCCCCGATGATCGGCGGGCTGACGACCTCGTTCCTGATGGAGCTGCTGGTCTTCCCGGCGGCCTACAAGCTCTGGATCCGCAGGCGGACGCGCGCGTGACGGCGTGCTCCCGGGCTCGTTCGATTGCGTCGGCAGCGGCGTACTTAAAGGGCGGAGTTCCCTCGCCGAGAGCCTCCTCTCGGCTCCCGTCATCCCGACGCGCCGCGGAGGCCGGCGGGGGCCGAAGGAGACCGCCATGCGATATCGATTCTCCTCAGCGGTCCTCGGTGGGATCGTCCTTGCGGCGCTGCTCTCTGCCGCGCCCGCCACCGCGGGCGAACCCGGGCGGGTTTCGCCTCCCGGGCAGCGCGATCTCGCCGGGATCTGGTACCGCGTCGTCTATGACGGCGCCGCCAGCGAAGCGGGCGCGATCATCGTCGTGACGAAGGTCGACGCCGACACCTGGATTGCCGCGCCCGTCGTGCACATTCCGCCGCTCGTCCCACCTCCCCAGTATCCCGGCTTCCCGCCGACCGACGCCGCAGTCCCGTGGATCGTCCAGTTCCAACGGACGGGACAGAACACCTATCTCGTCACCTCGCTGTCGTACTACTCGGCGACCCAGGCTCCAGCCGGGCAACCGAAGACCGCCTGGGCCGGTGTGTGCAACGGACCGGGCATCCAGCAGGACGAGGACACGCTGACGATCGACTGGTACTGCTTCGCGTCGTGCAACCCGTGCTTCCCGGGCTGCTGGAACTTCGGCAGCCCCTACATCGCCTGCGATCCGGGGCGCCTCTGGGATCCGTTCCAGGATCCCACCGCGTTCTGTTCTGCAGTCGTCACCCCGGTCGAGTTCCGGAAGGTGCCGATGAGCGACGGGTGCGTCCCCGACTAGGTCGCGGCGCTCCAGGAGGGGGGCGCGACCGAGGGACTGCGTGAGATCGAGATTGGTCGGGGTGCCGAGATTTGAACTCGGGACCCCCTGCTCCCGAAGAACGGCGAAACTACTTAACCTGTTGACTTTACAGGTCGCATCCCGCTCCATCCCGCTCGAGTGCGCTCGGTCCTGCAAAGAGCATTGCAAAGAGCGCGGCGCGGGGGAGGTATTCTGATCGTGCTTTCCGGGGGCGCACCTCGAGCTCGAGGGGCGGGTTTCCCGACCCGCCAGCGCCCCCGGGTTTCTCTCCTCGGGACCGCCACGGGAGGCGGACATGAAGCACACGACCATCGAGGTGCGCCCGCTGAGTATCGTGCTGCGCAGGCGGTGTCTCGCTGACCTGCGGAAGCAGCTCGAGGTGCACGTCCGCGCGTTCGTCTACCGGCCGACGCCGCCGACGGGGCTCGCCGGGACGCTGCCGATAGTGCTGCCGGATGACGCGCCGGCCGACGTGCGTCGCGCCCTGGACGCGCTCGCCGACGCAGTCTCCGGCGTCATCCTGGGCGCTGACCGGAAGGTCAAGCTCCACCACCGATACGCGGTGGCGGTGCGGCGCGAGGCCCACGAACTTGCCGGCACGGCGTTTGCGATCGAGTCCGATGCCCGCGAAGTCGAGCCGATGGGGGAGTTCCTTCGACAGAACCGAGAGGCCGCGCGTCGGCTCGGGCGGCTCCGTACCAGCACGACCGGCCGGCGGTCTACCCTGCCGACCGATGACACGTTGCGCGCGCTGGTCGCGGCGCTCGAGGCGTGGGTCCCCACGGCGCCCAGCGGGGCGCAGGCGGCGGTCGCGGCGCTCGAGCGGGGCATCCTCGCGGACTACCCGCGCACGCGGGCAGAGCACCGCGTGACGCTCACGGGGAAGCTCGGAACGGCGCTCGCGTCGCGCGCGACGCCAGCCGGGAAGGCGCGCAGGATCATCGGCGCGTGGTTCGGCGTTGATCTCCGGAGAGTCCCGAACCCGGCGAAATAGACCCCCGGCGCGGCGTTCGGTTTCGCCTACATTCGCGTCGCATCGTGCTCACGACCGGACGAAGCCGGTCTGGAGAACACGATGCAGAAGCACGACGCGGGTCCGCCTCATGACGCGCTGATCTACTCCGAGCCGCACGCGGCCCGGATGCTCGGGCTGGCGCCGGAGACCCTTCGGAAGCTGCGGTCCCGGGGGCTGATCGCGGCCGTCCGGATCGGACGACGTGTGCTCTACGAGCGGCGCGCGCTCGAGCAGTTCGTCGCCGAGATGCGGCGGGCATCGTGATCCGCCCCGAGCGGTTCCGGCTCCTCGCGGCGGTCAACCGAACCATGGCCGATGCCGCGCTCGAGGTCGCGTGGTGCCACGAGCGGGACGGCGCCGCTCCCCCGGCCGCCGTCGAGACCGTCGCGAAGGCCGGCGCGGAACTGTTCAACATCCTGGCCGAGCTGCGGGAGGCCGGGGATCTGTGAGCCCGACCTGGCGCCAAGTGCTCTACCGGGCCTACGCGCTCGGACACTCGGCGAAGGTGGGCGACCACGCGCCGGAGCTGTTCGCGCGGGAACGCTGGCAAGTCTGTATCGCCCGCCCCTCGCGAGACCTGACGCTCCGGCTCGCCCGACGGATGGAGTGTATCGCCTGCGGTGAGCCGATCGCTCCGAACGGGACCGGCGATCACATCGTCGCCCGATCGCTCTGGGCCGCCCCGGAGGGGGCCGAGAATTACCTCCCGCTCTGCCAGCCGCACAACTCGAGCAAGGGGAGAAAGAACCTCCTCGCCTGGTGGCACGGCAAAGGCCTGCCACCCGCGGGGCTCGTGCCTGACCCGCTGCTGCAATTCGCGCGAGTCACCTATGCCTACGTCGCGCGGAACACTCTCGCCGACATGGACGCCCCGGCCGACGTGGTCGAGGCGCTCGAGGCGCTCGAGCTCGCGCTGCTGCCTAGCGTCGAGCACGTCACCGTGCTGCGGCAGGCGGCTATCGACCAGGCGGCCGCCGCCCGCAAGGGGGGGGCATGACACCGCGCGAGATGCGGCTCCTCTGGGTCGGCCTCGGGTATGACCGCGGCTGGTCGTTCACCCCGCTGGACGGGAAGAAACCGCGGCTGTTCGGCTGGACGAAAGCGCCGCGCGAGACGCGCGAGCAGGCGCTCGCCTGGGCCGCCGCCGGCAACGTGGGCGTGCGGTGCGGCATCGTCTCTTACGCGCTGCTCGTGGTCGACGTCGACGTCCCGAAGGGCGCGACCTGGGAATGCCCCGTCCAAACGATCACGGTTCGCACGGGCGGCGGCGGCCGGCACCACTACTTCGCGATCCCCGGCGGCGTGCACGTCCCGAACAGCTCGGGGAAGATCGGCCCGCACGTCGACGTCCGCGCCGACGGCGGACAAGTCGTCTACCCGGGAAGCGTCCACCCGGCGACGGGCAAGGTTTACGACTGGCTCCCCGGCTGCGCTCCCGGTGAGGCGCCGCTCCGGGCCCTGCCGCACGACATCTTCCGGCTGCTGACCGATCCCGTGCCCGAGACGCGGGCGGTGCCGCCGGCGGGGCGCGTGGCAGCCTCCTCACGCTATGCGGCCGTGGCGCTCGAGCGCGAGCGGGACCGCGTTGCCGGCGCCCCCCGCGGCAGTCGCGGGACCACCCTCTACAGCGCTGCGGCCCGCATGGGCGAGCTGGTCGGCGCCAGCCTGATCGACGCGGCGACGGTCCGCTCCGCCCTGCTCTGGGCCGCCGAAGTCAACGGGCTGGCCGAGAGCGACGGGGAGGCGTCCGTCCTGCGCGAGCTCGAGCGCGGCCTATCTCTCGGGATCGCGCACCCCCGGGCGGTGACCGCATGACAACCGTCGATGACGTGCTCGCCGTCTACCGCCGGCACCTCTACCTCGACGACCCCGGAGCAGTCTGGGTCACGCTCGCAACCTACGTCGCGAACCGCCGCCCCGGGACCCCGCTCTGGCTCCTGGTCGTGGCGCCCCCGTCGTCGGGCAAGACGGAGTACCTCCTGCCCCTGGTCGGCGCCCCGGACGTGACGTTCGTCTCCACGATCTCCTCCGAGGGCGCCCTGCTCTCCGCGACCGCTCGCAAGGAGCGCGGCAAGAACGCGACCGGCGGGCTCCTCCGGCAGATCGGGACGTTTGGCGTGCTCGTCCTGAAAGACTTCGGGTCGATCCTCTCCATGAACCGCGACGCCCGCGCCGCCGTCATGGCCGCGCTGCGCGAGGTGTTCGACGGCGAGTGGACGCGCACAGTCGGAAGCGACGGCGGGCAGTCTCTCGCCTGGGCCGGCAAGGTCGGCGCGATCGGCGCCTGCACCCCCGTGATCGACCGCGCCCATGCAGTCATGACCGCCCTCGGGGACCGCTTCCTGCTCTACCGCCCGGACGCGACCGCGACCGACCCCATGTGCAGCCGGGCCCTGAACCGCGACGGGCTCGAGCGGTCCATGCGGGCCGACCTCTCCGCCGCCGTGACCGATCTCCTCGCGCCGCTCGACCTGTCCGCGAACCCCGCCCACCTCTCCCCCGCGGACGTGGTCCGCCTGACCGCCTGGGCGAAGCTGGTCGCCCGCGGCCGGGCCGCCGTCGAGCGCGACAGCTACACGCGAGAGATCGAGCTCGTCCTGGGCGCCGAGGGCCCCGCCCGGGTGGCGATCCAGCTCCGCCAGCTCCTCGACGGGCTCCGCACCCTCGGGGCGGACGAGACGAGCGCCTGGGGCCTGGTCGGCAAGGTCGCGCTGGATACCATCCCGATCCGCCGGCGGCGGCTGCTCGAGCACCTCCGCTCCGCGGCCGACCCGCTGGACACAACCGACCTCGCCGTGCTGATCGACCACCCGGCGAACACGACCCGCCGCGACCTCGAGGACCTCACCGCTTACAAGCTGGTACAGCGCATCCCGAACGGGCCGGGCAGAGCGGACCTCTGGCGTATTACCTCGTGGGCGCTCGAGGTCTGGGCCACCGCCGAGCGGGCAACCTTCTCCGAAATGTCGGAAGACGTACACACCCCCTTTAATGAATTCCGAAAATCACAGACAGACATTTCGGAGAAGGTTCCCCCAGCCGTCGCGAGGCCGGGCGCATGACCCTTTCAATCTTCGCGACCCCCGACCCATTTAACGCCCGGGTGCGAATTTGGGTGGGCGCGGGCTTCTCGCTCGGTCGCTGCGAAAAAACGGCGCCGGCGGCCGGCGGATCGGAGGCCCTGTGAGTCACGTCCAGCGTCCATGCTCGCAGCCCGGCTGCCCGGCCCTGGTCAGCCCGGGCACGGGCTCACGCTGCCCGGCCCATCGTCGGCGGGACACCCGATACCGGGACCGCGGCACCCGGCAGCAGCAGGGATACGGGGGCGCGTGGTTGGCGATCCGGGCCCGGGTGCTGCGCGAGGAGCCGATCTGTCCGTGCGGCCGGCCGGCGACCCAGGTCGACCACGTCCAACCTCTGACGCGAGGCGGGACCCACGAGCGCGGCAACCTGCAAGCGCTCTGCGCGTCGTGCCACAACGTGAAGACGAAGCGTCAAGCCGCGGCTGTTTTTTCGGGCGGAAGCCGTGAGAAGCCGCGCCCCAACCACACGCACGCGAATCCAAGAATCCGAACGGGGGCAAATCATGGGCGCTAGGGGTCCGATCAGGGGCACGCCGGCGGCGCGGTACTGCGGCCCGTCCGGTCTGACGGCGCAGGGCGGGACGCGTGCGAAGGCGATCGAGGCCGACCCGTTGCCGACCGAGCCGCCGAGCTGGTTGCCGGCGCGGGCGAAGGCCCTGTGGCGGGCCACGCTGCCGCAGATCACGGCCCGGGCGACGCGGGCGGACCGGGAGGTCTTCGCGCAATGGTGCCTGGCCTGCGCGGCCGTGCGCGACCTGGCGCCGATCGTGGAGAAGGACCCGGCCCGGGGAGACGAGCTGCGGGCCCAGCTCCGGGCGGCGGCGATGTTGGCTCGGGAGCTGGGGCTGACGCCGGCGAGCCGGTCGCGCATCCCCGAGGTCGAGGTGGTGGAGAAGCAGCAGGACGAGAAGGCCCGGCGCGAGGCGACGATCGCCGCGCTGATTCGGTGATGACAGCGGGTTGATCACGGCCAAGGTCCTTTTCGGCGCGTGAAGTTCTCGTCAACCGCGATCTACTTGACTCTCTTCGCAATTTCGCCCAATCTCCCCGCGCGAGCACGGAGCGACACGAGGGGGAGCTCTTTCGCGGAGGCGGCGATGAAGAGAGTGGAATCGCATGCCCTAGTTGCCGCGTTAGCTCTGGGCGGATTTCTCATGGTTGCCGGCTGCAACCGTCCGGGGATAGACGGCAATGAACCTCTCGCCCCGAGAAGGACTGGGAGCGCGAAGGAATCCATCGAGAAGTGTAGTTCGGCGCTCCGGGCGAATCTGGGGAGACCATTCGTGGAATTCGGCCTGCGCGATCGCGCGGGAAATATTCACAGTACCCGGGGCTTCAACGACAAGACCACCGCCTTTTTTGTGGCTGGTGCCAATTGCCCCGGAACCAGAATCTGGGTTCCGGAACTTGCTGAGAACGGCTGGAGAATTGGCGGGCTGCAGTACGACCGCCTTGTATTCCTGGCGGTGAGCGATCGCGCTCTTCCGGTGCCTACCGGACTACCGCAGTACAAGGTCGAATGGCCAATGCCGGGCTACCTCTCCTCCTGCACGATGTACCCGGCGGTATACGTCGTGTCGGAAGACGGAGTGTTCACGGGATTCAAACTGGGCCGAGTGGGCGCCCCCATAGTGGCAGACGAAAGCAAGTGAGAATGGGAGGTGGTGTATGAGGTACAAGCGTATGTTCCTATGCGGGCTGCTCGTCCTTCTCTCTCTCTCAGGAGTATTCGTAGCCGCAGCCTCTCAGTGCGATTGGGATCCGGTCACCGAAGTTTGCAATGGCGCGTGTGAACCGGGCGAGCCTGACTGTGACCGCTGGTACGGCTGTGGCTGCTCGATCTGCGAGCCGTGGCAAGAGGGCTACTCGCTCGAGTTGGTCATGACTCGGGACGGCGGCTCGGGTCCTCCGCACAGCGTCGGGTCGGCATACTCCGGTTCCTTGGCGCAGTCGACCGGCGGAACTATTCAAAACCGCCGCGAATGGGGAACCGCCATCGATGCAGTTCCGGCGGTCTCGGATCTCCAGCTAACGGCGGAAGTTAGGCAGGGGGGGAACTCCGTTACGCGCAGACTTGTTATCACCTCACTCTACGCGAGGATCCCCACCTTCGTTCACTCTCGGACCAGTCCAGATAGCACCGGGGATAACGTGTTCGCGCTTTTTGGCGGCCTGCCAAGCGTGCTGACCCTGAACACTCAAACCGGAGCGGTCACGGGTACGCTCTACACCACCATGACGAATGCGTTCTACGGCGCTAATGACCGCATCGGGATCGAGATGGACGTGACCGGGACGTTTGACTTCAACGCCATGCGACTCACCTTGGATCTCGGCGGCACCGGCATGCTGAAGACCGCAACCTAGCCGGGCTGCCTCGGCGCCGGCGGACTTGAACCGCCGGCGCCGTAGCGGCTTGAGAATGCAATGGCCGCCGCGCCGCCCGGCACGAATACCGTCAGCGTCAGGACCTGAGAACTCGACAGCGGTCCGAGCCAGAGCGGGGTGTCGGCTCTGAGGAAGTCCGTTGAGAACCGGATGACACCATACCCGAACAGTAGCGTGCCGATCGATCGCCAAGTAGGAGCGGGGCGGAGTAGATAGACTCCCAGCAGAGCAATCAGGAAGGCCTCATAGAGCGGAACAGGGTGCAGGGGCAGAGGGCCCAAGGATCTGCCCGCGGTGGTACCGAGGTTGTACCTGACTCCCCATGGCAGCCTTGTGGGCATGCCGAAGCAACAGCCCGCCATGAAGCACTGGATCCGACCGAGCACGGCCGATATGGCAACGGCGGGCGCCAAGCAGTCGAGGACTGGACCCACCGGCACGCGAAGAAGTAGAGCCCCAATCGCCGCGCCAGCGCAACCACCGATGAGTCCTCCCAGAAGAGACCGCGGAGGAGCGAGAGGAGCAGATACGGTCGCCTGCATTCCGGCGAGCCACGTCATCTGACCGAAAAAAACAAACCAGATGAATCGGCTACCGACAAGCCCGCCTAGTACGGCCGGGCAGACCAATATCTTCGATCTAAGATCGAGACACCGCCAACTCACGCCCAGGAATACCGATACTCCGAGAGCGAGGGGCAGGAGTTCGTTTGGCATGCACGATCTCCGGCGCCAAACCGACGCGCAAGCGCTATATCCCGCTTTCCAGCAGCTGCTCAGGGTAGCACAGGCGGAGGGGACTGAAGGCGACACCGCGGCCGGGTTGGTTCCGGCGCCGGTCGCGACGGCCGGCCAGGGAGCCAGAGAGGTTCAACCGCACGTCCGGGAGGGACGTTGACTTCGACGGCCGGCAAGGTGCAGTCTTGTTGCGTAGGCGGGACCGCCGAGTGCGTCAACACCCGACGGCCCCTAACCCGCGACGTGGAGATAGCCACGATGCGAGCTGTCCGAAGCGTACCGCATCCTGCGATCGTTCGGGGCGTTCTGCCGCCGGCAAGTGCCGGTCAGCCGTCGTGCGTCTCCACCGCGAGGAGGAGGAGACGATGACCACGCGCACGCTCGACCTGATCCCCCACGCACGTCTGGCGGACCTGCCGCCCGAGACACTCGACGCGATCCTGGCCGAGGTCGACGCGATGCTCGAGCACGCCGACGATACCGACCCGGCCCAGTACGAGGCGGCCGCGGACCGGTTCTTCGCCGCGATCCGGGCGGCGGCCGAGGGGGAGGAGTAGATGGCCGTTCACAAGTACGAACGGAGCGACGGGAGTACGGTCTACTTCGCCAGCTACCGCGGGCCGGACGGGAAGCGGATCACGGACGAGCCGAAGGGCCGGCGCACCGTGAAGCCGGACGCGTCCGCGAAGGAGCACGCCCGCGCCCGGCTGGCGGTCAGCAACTACGCGAGCACGCGCCGGACCGAAGTCGAAAACGGGACGTGGCAGCCGCTCGAGAGCGACCGGCCGAAGGAAAAGGGGCTCACGGTCCGGGCGCTCGCGAAGCGGTTCACGGCGCAATACCGGAGCCGGAACGGGAGCGTCACCTTCTACGAGCAGCGCCTCGCGGCGATCGACGACGAGCTCGGCGCCCTGCTCGCCTCGCGCGTGACGGTCGACGACGTGGAGCGGTTCAAGAATCGGCGGTCCGACAAGGCCGGGCCCGCGACGGTCAAGAAAGACCTCGTGGCGCTCTCCAAGGTCTTTCGGTGGGCGCAGCACCGCGGGCTCGTGAAGGACAACCCGGCCGAGGCCCGGCGCGTCCCCCGCCCTGCTGAGCCGCGGCGCAAGGTGGTGTTCCTCGACGATGACCAGGAGGCGGCGCTGCTCGCGGCCGCGGACCTGTGGCTCTCGCGCATCGTCCGGTGGATGCTCGGGACGGGCATGGACCGGGGTGAGGTCGTCGCGCTCCGGTGGGAGAACGTCGACCTCACCCGCGGGACGGTCTACGCGCCGCGGGCGAAAACCGGGGTGGCCCGGAGCATCGCCCTGACCGACACCCTCCGGGCGCTGCTCGAGGAGTGCCGGAAGTCGGACCCCTCGCACGGGGGCGAGGTCGTCTCGCTCGAGGCCCGGCGGGAGGGGCTGGTCTTCCTGAACGCGCACGGCGGCCCGGTGACGGTGGCCGGGCTGAAGACTGCTTTCGTGAAGCTGTACCGGCGGGCGGGGGTGACGACCGGCTCGCCGGCGAAGGTGCTCCGGCACACGTTCGCGACGCGGGCCCTCGAGGCGGGCGTGCACCCCTCGGTGCTGGCCGATCTGCTCGGGCACACGAGCATTGCAAAAAGCCGAGACGGCGCACGCGCCCCGCAAGGGAGCCTGACGCATCATGCTGACTTTTCGGGGGTTATTGGTCGGGGTGCCGAGATTTGAACTCGGGACCCCCTGCTCCCGAAGCAGGTGCGCTACCAGGCTGCGCTACACCCCGACCGGTTCAGAGCCGGAGGAAACCGGTTCAGAGCCGGAGGAAACTAGCCGATCGGGGGCGGTCTGTCAAAGCCCGCTGCGGCGCGGGTAGCCGAAGCGGCCGATCAGCGGGACGAAGGAGGCCTCGCCGTGGTCCTGCTCGACCAGCTGGCCGGCGTCGAGCGTGACCACCACCAGCCGTTGCTCCTTCCCCTCCGCGTCGCGCGCGAGGGGGAGGACGAGCCGGCCGCCCGGCGCGAGCTGCCCGACCAGCGCGGACGGGATCTCCGGGGCGGCCGCCGTGACGAGGATGCCGGCGTAGGGCGCCTGGGCGGCCCAGCCGTAGCTGCCGTCGAAGTGCTTCACCGTCGCCGACAGGTAGCCCAGGTCCCGCAGCCGCGCCGCGGCCTCGCGGGCCAGCGCGGCGTGGCGCTCCACCGAGAAGACGATCAGCCCCATCGCCGCCAGGACCGCGGCGTGGTAGCCGCTGCCCGAGCCGATCTCGAGCACCTTCGACCCGCGCGCCGCGCCGATCAGTTCACACATCCGGGCCACGGTCCAGGGGAGGCTCATCGTCTGCCCCTCGCCGATCGGCAGGCGCTCGTCCTCGTAGGCCCGGCCGCGCAGCGCCTCGGGGACGAAGGCCTCGCGCGGCACCGCCGCCATCGCCTCCAGCACGCGCGTGTCGGCGATCCCCTGGGACCGCAGGCGGTCGACCATCCGCGCGCGGCGCACCGCGGCCGTCGAGGGGCGGGCGGTCACGGGCCCAGCGCCGCCGCGAAGTCCCAGCGCTCGAAGCCCGGGATCGCGCGGTGATAGGTCAGGTCCGAGTGCAGCGGCGTGATCGACACCAGGCCCTCCGCGATCGCCTGGTGGTCGGCCAGCGGTTCGGGCACCCACTCGGTCGGCGGCAGCCCGACCCAGCGGAATCCCTCGGCGCCGTCGGCCGGGCGCACCAGCAGCCCCTCGCGCAGCGAGCGCCGGCCCTGGCGCGTGATCCGCACTCCCGTCGGGGCCTGCGGCACGTTCACATTGAGTACCGCGTCGGCCGGCAGGCCGCGCTCGAGCACGGCTTTGGCGACCCGCGCCGCGATCTCCGCGGCCCGCGCCTGGACCGGTCCGGGGGCGTCGAAACCGACCGACACCGCGAGGCTCGGCGCGCCCAGCGTGCGGCCTTCGAGCGCGGCGGCGACCGTGCCGGAGTAGAGGATGTCGTCGGCCAGGTTGTAGCCGTTGTTGATCCCGGACACGACCAGGTCGGGCGGCGCGCCGAGCAGGTGCAGGAAAGCCAGGTTCACGCAGTCGGTGGGAGTTCCCTCGACCGCGTACCAGCCCGCCCGCTCCTCCCGGACCCGCAGCGGCCGGCGCAGCGACAGGGAGTGCGCCACCCCCGACTGCTCGCTGGCGGGGGCGACCACGGCGACCTCGCCCACCCGGGCCAGGGCGGCCGCCAGGACAGCCAGTCCGGCGGCGGCGACGCCGTCGTCGTTGGTCACGAGGATCCGCGGCCGCTCCGCAGCGGGCACCGGTCGTCTCCGTCCGGCGGCGTCCGGCGCCGCCCGAAGTGGGCGAGGTTAGGAGGACCGCGGGCCCCCGGTCAATCCGCCCCTTGCTCCCCCCCCGATTGACGGTAGCTTCAGGCCAGGCCAGGGGCGCGGACTGGGGACCCGAACGGCTCGGGCGCCCGCCGACGGCGCACCGGGCGCCTGCGGCCGAGGACGTGAGCGAGATGACGGCATTCCCGGAGCAGCTCCGGGCCGGAGCGCGGCGCGCCATCGCGGCGCGTGCGCTCGGCGTGGCGCTGACCCTGGGGGCCCTCGGGCTCGCCCTCGCGGCGCCTCCCCTTCCGGCGCCCGGCCCCGCCGCTGCCGACCCGCGCGCCGACTGGCTGCAACGCGTCGAACTGCTCCGGTCGGCCTGGCGCGACCCCTCCGCCCCGGTACCGCCCCCCGAGGAGATCGCCCGGCGCGTCGCGGACGAGCGGCGGATGGAGCAGGCGCTCGTCGCGCTCACCGGCGCGCCGCTCGAGCCCTCCGCGATCGGCCGCGAGTGGAGCCGGATGGTCGAGCGCTCGCGCGACCCGGCGCGGCTCCTGGCGCTGGCGGAGGCCCTCGACTTCGACCGCCTCGCGCTGGTCGAGACGCTGGCGCGCCCGGCGCTGGTCGAGCGCCGACTGCGCGCCTGGTGGGAGGCGCGGGAGGCCGCGGCGGGGCCGGCCCGCGACGAGGCTGCTGCGCTGCGCGCCGCCGTCGAGGCGGGCGAGATCGACCCGCGCTCCCCTCACGCCCGGCGCGAGTCCGTCCTGTACCTGCCGTCCGGGTGCCCGGCGGAACTGCTGCAGCGCGACGACGCGCAGCCGACCGACGATCCCGCGCGCTGGCAGGAACTGCGCGGACGCTGGGCCGGCCTGGGCGAGCCGGGCCCGGTGGTCGCGGGCGGCGGCGGCGCGTTGTTCGAGGTGCGGCTGGCGGACCTCGACTGCGGCGCGGTCGAGGTCGCACGCTTCGCGGTGCCGGCCGTCTCCTTCGCCGCGTGGTGGGCCGGCGCGGCGGCCTCCTTCGAGCCCGCACCGGCCCCTCCGACGCTGACGCGCGAAGTCCTGGCCGGGCTGCCGCTCCCACTCGCGCCCGGGGCCCCGCTCGGCGGAGACGGACCCTCCGGCTGCGACGAGGCCTGGAACGGGGCGAGTCTCGACGACGTGCCCGACCCGCGCGAGGGACCCACCGCGGTCTGGACCGGCGCGGAGATGATCGTCTGGGGCGGTCGGGCCGGCGAGCCGCTCGCGACCGGCGGGCGCTACGACCCGGCGACCGACTCGTGGCGGTCGCTCCGGCAGCTCGGTGCGCCGGCCGCCCGCTCCTGGCACACCGCCGTCTGGACCGGGAGCCAGATGCTCGTCTGGGGCGGCATCGACGGCGACCCGCTCGGCAACGGGGCCGCGTACGATCCCGCGTCCGATGCCTGGAGCGCGATCCCCGCGCTGGGCGCCCCGGCGGCCCGCTCGCGTCACCTCGCGGCGTGGACCGGCAGCGAGATGCTGATCTGGGGCGGCGAGGGGCCGGGGTTCACCAACCTCGCCGACGGCGCGCGCTACGACCCCGCGTCCGGGGCCTGGAGCCCGCTCCCCGCGAGCGGCGCGCCCTCGCCGCGCAAGGACTTCGCCGGGGCCTGGACCGGGACCGAGCTGGTCGTCTGGGGCGGGTTCGACCTGGGCGTCTACCTGGGCGACGGCGCGGCCTTGAACCTGGCGGCGGGTACCTGGCGCCCGCTCTCCGGGCTCAACGCGCCGGCCGCGCGGCGCCAGCACACCGCGGTCTGGACCGGGACCGAACTGGTCGTCTGGGGCGGCGCCAACGCGACGAGCTACTTCTTCAGCGGCGGCCGCTACGACCCCGCGACCGACTCGTGGCGCCCGACCAGCGAGGCGAACCCGCCCGCCGGTCGGCGCTACCACACGGCGGTCTGGTCCGGGTCGCGGATGCTGGTCTGGGGTGGCGAGTCGTCCGGTGCCGGCGAACTGCTCGCGACCGGCGGCGCCTACGACCCGTCCGCCGACACCTGGAACGAGGTCCCGGCGACCGGCGCCCCGAGCGCGCGGCGGTTCCACGCCGCGGTCTTCACCGGCACCGAGATGCTGGTCTGGGGCGGCCGGAGCGCGACGCGCAGCGAGGACACCGGGGGGCGCTGGGCACCCCTGGCGTCGTCCTGGCAGGCGATCTCGCGCGGAGCGGGACCGGCCCGGCGGGCGCGACACAGCGGGACGTGGACCGGTGCCGAGTTCATCGTGTGGGGCGGGGCCGACGAGGTCGACCTGGGCGACGGCGCGCGCTACGAGCCCGCGACCGACGCCTGGCGCGCGACGACCGCGCAGGGCGCCCCGGTCCCGCGCAAGGACCACACGGCCGTCTGGACCGGCACCCGGCTGATCGTGTGGGGCGGTCGCCAGGCCGAGGACACGCGGCTCAACACGGGCGGCCGTTACGACCCCGCGGGGGATCGCTGGTTTCCAACCTCGGCGGCCGGCGTGCCGACGCCGCGCTGGGGCCACAGCGCGGTCTGGACCGGGAGCCGGATGATCGTCTGGGGTGGCAAGGAGACCGGGATCCCGACCGACACCGGGGGGCGCTACGACCCGGTCGGCGATGCCTGGCTGCCGACCGACACCAGCACGGCCCCGTCGTTCCGGCGCTGGCACACCGCCGTCTGGACCG
The DNA here is from genome assembly GCA_025456425.1 of Acidobacteriota bacterium. Lineage (GTDB taxonomy): Bacteria > Acidobacteriota > Polarisedimenticolia > J045 > J045 > JALOKP01. Next base: position 63,265 of record JALOKP010000013.1, read on the forward strand.
GCAGCGAAATGATCGTCTGGGGCGGCGAGGCGGCCGAGATCCTCGGTGACGGGCGGCGCTACGACCCGGTGACCGACCGCTGGTCCTCGATGCGGACCGGCGGTGCGCCGCCGCCGCGCTACCACCACACCGCGGTCTGGACCGGGACCGAGATGATCGTCTGGGGCGGATACGGCGCGGGCCAGCTCGGTGACGGCGCCCGCTACCGGCCCGCCGATGACAGCTGGGCGGCGTTGCCCTCGCTCGGCGCCCCCGCGCCGCGCTACTACCACACCGCGGTCCTGACCGGGACCGAGATGATCGTCTGGGGCGGCCTCGGGAACGGCAGCCTGCAGAGCGGCGGGCGCTTCTCGCTGGCCAGCGGCACCTGGTCGCCGACCACGCTGGTCGAGGCTCCCGCGGCGCGCCACCTGCATGCCGCCCGCTGGACCGGGGGCGAGATGATCGTCTGGGGCGGGCTGGGCGGCAGTACGCTGGGCAGCGGCAACCGCTACGCCCCGGGCGCCCAGGCCGACGGCGACGGCGACACCTTCCCCGGCTGCGCCGACTGCGACGACGCCGACGCCGGCACCTTCCCGGGGGCGCCGCAGCTCTGCGACGGGAAGAACAACGACTGCAGCGATCCCGCGTGGCCGGCCGTCCCCGGGACGGAGCGCGACGACGACGGCGACGGCACCTCCGAGTGCCAGGGCGACTGCCGCGACACCGACGCCTCGACCTACCCCGGCGCCCCGCAGCTCTGCGACGGGAAGAACAACGACTGCAGCGACCCGGGATGGCCCGCGGTGCCGGCGACGGAACTGGACGACGACGCAGACGGGACCTCCGAGTGCCAGGGCGACTGCAACGACGCCGACGGCTCGGTCTACCCCGGCGCGCCGCAGCTGTGCGACGGCAAGAACAACGACTGCAGCGACGCCGCCTGGCCGGGCGTCCCGCCGGACGAGGTCGACGACGACGGCGACGGCACCTCCGAGTGCCGAGGCGACTGCAACGACGCCAACCCGAACGTTCGCCCCGGAGCGCCGGAGGTCTGCAACAACGGGATCGATGACGACTGCGACGACCTGGTCGACGCGGCCGACCCGCAGTGCTGCCCCGACGCCGACGGCGACGGGGTGAAGAGCGCCGCGTGCCAGCCCGGCGGCGACTGCAACGACGCCGACAACGCGGTCTACCCCGGCGCCCCGCAGCTCTGCGACGGCAGGAACAACGACTGCAGCGACCCCTCCTGGCCGGCCGTTCCGCCGGGCGAGGTCGACAACGACGGCGACGGTACCTCCGAGTGCCGCGGCGACTGCAACGACGCCGACAACGCGGTCTACCAAGGCGCCCCGCAGCTCTGTGACGGGAAGAACAACGACTGCAGCGACCCCTCCTGGCCGGCCGTTCCGCCGGGTGAGATCGACAACGACGGCGACGGGCTGTCGGAGTGCCAGGGCGACTGCAACGACGCCAACCCGAATGTCCGGCCGGGCAAGCCCGAGCTCTGCAGCAACGGGCTCGACGACGACTGCGACACCTTCACCGATGCCGCCGACCCGGACTGCCCGACGAGCTGTCCCGACGCCGACAACGACGGGATCAAGAGCGCCGCCTGCCAGCCCGGCGGGGACTGCAACGACGCCGACCCGTCGGTCTACCCCGGAGCGCCGCAGCTCTGCGACGGCAAGAACAACGACTGCAGCGATCCGTCCTGGCCGACCGTCCCGTCGACCGAGCAGGACGCGGACGGGGATGGCCTGCGCAACTGCGCCGACAACTGCCCCAGCACGCCCAACCCGTCGCAGGCCGACGCCGACTTCGACCTCAAGGGGGACGCCTGCGACAGCTGTTCGCAGGACGCCTTCAACGACAAGGACGGCGACGGCCTGTGCGGCCAGGTCGACCGTTGCCCCTTCGTCGCCGACGCGACCAACCGCGACACCGACGGGGACGGGGTCGGCGACGTCTGCGACACCTGTTCCACCAGCCCGAACCTCGGCGAGCCGGACATCGACGGCGACGGCCGGCAGGGGCGTTGCGACAACGACGAGGACGGAGACGGGACCCTGAACAACCAGGACCCCGATGCCGACAACGACGGGATTCGCAACGACGGCGACAACAGCGGCCGCGTCGGGGACAAGCCCTGCCTGCCGGGCCAGACGCTGAACTGCGACGACAACTGCACGCTGGCACCCAACCGGAGCCAGGCCGACGAGGACGGCGACGCCACCGGGAACGCCTGCGACGGCGACGACCGGCTGAACGAGCGGCTCGCGATGCGGCCGCGCGGGGTCCAGGGGGCGCCCTGGGACTGGGTCGCCTGGGAGCCCGAGAAGAACGCCGTCTCCTACCAGGTCTACCGGAGCGTGCTGGTGGGACCCGGGCCGCCGCCGAATGCCGGGGATTGCTACCACAACGCGGTCCGCACGCTGTACACGCCCGCCGCCGAAAATCCGGCGCCCGGCCAGGCCTTCGGGTACCTCGCCTCCGGCGACTTCCCGGGCGGGGCGGGCTCCCTGGGGCGCTCCTCGAACGGCGCCGTGCGGACCCCGGGGACGACCTGCCCTTAGGTCTGGTTAGCGAGCCCTAAGGGGCTTCTGTTCAACGCTTTAATCTAAACTTGAAACGCGATTCCAGATTCTGTATACTGCTTCCGTCCAGACCCCGACGGGAGCGCCCGCGATGAAGATCAGCAGCCTCGAGGAGTACGGGATCCGCTGCCTGTCCCAGCTCGCCCGCTCGCAGCGCAAGCTGACGATCGGCGAGATCGCCGCGGCCGAGGGGCTCTCGCTCGAGAACGCCGCGAAGATCCTGGCCCGCCTGCGCGCGATCGGATTGGTCACCAGCCTGCGCGGCAAGGAGGGCGGGTACCTCCTGGCGCGTCCCCCGGGAGAGATCGCGGTCTCCGAGATCATCGAGGGGATGAACGGCGCCGTCTTCGAGTTCGAGCGCTGCAAGAGCGGCACCGACGGCGCCGGCTGCGTGCACGACGCCGGCTGCGGGCTCCGCCCGGTCTGGGCGCACCTCGGCAGCCTGATCCACAACTTCCTTTCCTCGGTCACCCTGGCCGACGTGGTGGCGCGCTCGGAGGCCGTCGTCGACGACCGGGTGCGCCGGATCGCCGGCGACCTCGCCGCCGCGCCCTCGCTGACTCCGGGCCGCCGCCTGCCCGCTGCGGTTCCTCCCGTTCCCGCCGCCGAATCCCGCTGAGAAGGACCCCCCGATGAGCCACTCCCCCGCCTCCCCGCTGCTCCAGATCGAAGGCCTCCACGTCCGCGTCGAGGGCAAGGAGATCCTGCGCGGCGTCGACCTGGCCGTGAACCGCGGCGAGGTCCACGCCCTGATGGGCCGCAATGGCAGCGGCAAGAGCACCCTCTCCAACGCGATCATGGGCCACCCGCGCTGCGAGGTGACGGGCGGCCGGATCCTCTTCCAGGGGCAGGACCTCGCCGAGCTGCCGACCGACGCCCGCGCCCGGCTGGGGATCTTCCTCGCCTTCCAGTACCCGATGGCGATCCCGGGCGTGACCGTCGCCAACTTCCTGCGCGCCGCGCTGCGCGCGACGCGCGGCGCCGATGCCCCGGTCAAGGACTTCCGCCGGACCGTGACCGCCGCGATGGACGAGTTGGGAGTCGATCACGCCTTCGCCACCCGCTACGCCAACGACGGCTTCTCGGGCGGCGAGAAGAAGCGGCTCGAGATGCTCCAGATGAGCCTGCTGCAGCCGACGCTGGCGGTACTCGACGAGACCGACTCGGGCCTGGACATCGACGCGCTGCGGATCGTCTCCGAGGGGATCAACCGGCTGCGCTCGCCCGAGCGCGGCTTCCTCGTGGTCACCCACTACCAGCGGATCCTCCGCTACGTCCAGCCGGATCGCGTCCACGTCATGATCGACGGGCGGATCGTGCGTTCCGGGGGCCCGGAGCTGGCCTTCGAGCTCGAAGAGCGCGGCTACGACTGGCTCGATGCCGACGCCGGCGTCGGAGAGGCGGCCCGATGAGCACCACCCCGCGCCAGGACCTCGACCTCAACAAGGGGTACGAGGAGAAGTACGGCTTCTCGATGCCCGAGCGGAAGGTCTACGACACCGGCCGCGGCCTCACC
>JALOKP010000203.1 GCA_025456425.1 Acidobacteriota bacterium
GTCGGCGCGGTCGGGACCTGGTCGGTCTACGAGGCGATCCGCACGCTGGTGATGGTCGACGACCGCGTGCTGGACGCGCTCGACTTCTCGCGCGGCGGGATCTCGGTGGGGTTCCAGCGCGTGCACGAGCACCTGGCGGCGCGGGTCGCCGGGCTCGGCGAGGCCGGCCCCTCGGCGAAGGAGAACCTGCTCGGCCTCTACGCCGACCAGGCCGCCGCGGCGCACCTGGCCGCCGAGGGGCACGTCGTCGAGTTCGCGCACGGGACGGCGCCCGGCGCCGAGCTGCTGGTCAACGGCCACCCCTACCACGTGGAGATCGGGCTGGACCCGGCGGCCGTCCAGCAGCACCTGGCGCAGTTCCCCGACGTGACGGTCGTCGTCAACCAGGAGCTGGCGCCGCACTTCGAAGGGACGGCCAACGTCCTGGTCGACCCCGCGCTGTCGCACGCCGACGCCGTCGACCACGTCCGGCAGACGGTCGAGCGGGTCGGAGACCTCGGCCGGCTCGACCTGCACTTCCCGTTCATCACCTTCACGATCGCGCTCTTCGCCTACGCGCCGCTGGTCTTCCGGCGCCGGCTCTCGGTGCGTGACGCCGCGCGCTTCACCGCGATCGATACCGGGCTCGTCGGCGGCGGGGCGATGGCGCTGGGCAAGGCCGGGAGCCTGGCCGGGCTGGGGCTGGGACCGGTCGGCGCCGCGGCGGGCGGCGTGCTGGGAAGGGGTACCGCGCCGCGGTCGGGCAGTTCCAGCAGGAGCTGGAGGAGTTCGGCGCGGCGCTCCCCGACGCGCTGATCGAGAAGCGGCGCGCGGCCGAGCGCAAGCAGCGCCGCGTCGGCGAGCGCTTCCCGCACTCCTCGGCCCTCCGCGCCTGGCTCTGGCCGACGATGAACGACCGGATCTTCCGCCGCCTGGCGGCCGACTTCGGGGCGCTCTTCGCGCGCATCGAGGAGCAGCTCGCGCGGGCGCGGGCGCTGCTGCTCGGCGACGGGCTGGCCGACCGCTCCGCCTCCGCGTGCGCCGCCGCCGCCGGCCGCTACGGGCTGGAACTGGTCCAGGCCGGCGAGATCTGGACGCCGGAGGTCGCGCGGCGGGTCCGCGCGATGGCCCGCGCCGCGACCGACGCCAACGCGGAGGCGGAGAAGATCGCCGCCGCGCGCGAGGCGAAGCAGCGGGTCGTGGCCGCGGTGACCTCGCCGATCCGCCGGGCCCTGACGCGGCTCAAGGGGTGGTTCGGAAGCTGAATGGGGCGCGGCCGGGCCGGAGGACCGGTACCGACAACCGCCTTGCCAACTCCCGCCCGTCGCCGTAAGAGTCCCTGAACTCCCCCTTCCGGTCCGAGCGAGGTCCCGATGATCCCGGTCCGCACCTTGGCGCGCGCCCTCCAGGCCGCCCTGTTTGCCTCGATTACGGCCGCGAGCGCGGCCCTGGCCGCCGCACCCGCCGCCGCCCCGCCCGCCGCAGCGCGGCCGACCCCCTACGAACGGATCATGGCGGATCCCGATCGCCCGACCGATCCGTACTACCTCTCGACGCCGGCCTGGGACGAGGCGACCCAGGGGCCGCTGCCGCGCTGGCGCGTCGGCCCCGACGGCCGGAACGCGACCCCCGCCCCGCGGCCGGGCCGCCCGCTCGTCCCGCGCCGCTACGACGCCCCGGCGTCCAGGTCCGCGCCGCGTTCGTGCCGGATCGAGGCCCCGCCCGAGTACTCGCCGACGGCCGGCGTGCTCTTCCGCTGGCAGAGCAGCAGCTTCGACGACGTCGTGACCGACCTGGTCGCGGCGCTGACCGGTGATCCCGATCACGACGAACTGGCCTACGTCGTCGTCGCCAACAGTTCCCAGCAGAACGCCGCCCGCAACGCCTTCACCGCCGCCGGCGCCGACCTGGCGAAGGTCCGCTTCATCATCATGCCCAGCGACTCGGTCTGGATCCGCGACTACGGGCCGCACTTCATCTGGCAGGACGGGGCCGACGCGATCGTCGACAGCCACTACTACCCGGGCCGGCCGCTCGACAACTTCATCCCGACGCTGCTGGCCGACGACTACTTCGTCAACCCGTCGTGGGACATGCCGCTCTACTACTCGGGCGGGAACTTCCAGCCCTCGGCCGACCGCCAGGGGTTCGTCACCGAGCTGGTCTTCGAGGACAACCCCGGCTTCACGGAAGAGACCGTCGCCGCGCTCTACCAGGAGTACCAGGGGATCGACACGCTGCACGTCATGCCGCAGCTCCCGCCCAGCGTCGACGGGACCGGCCACATCGACATGTGGATGTACCTGGTGGACGAGGACACGGTAATCATCTCGGAGTTCCTGCCCGGCTCGAACCCCGAGGCGATCGCGATCACGAACAACGCCGTGCCGTACATGCAGGCGCTGGGATACGAGGTGCTCCGCACGCCGGCCTTCAACGCCAGCCACCCGTTCGGCCCGACCCACTTCACCTACACCAACGCCTACCGCGTCAACGACCGGATCTTCGTCACGACCTACGGCGCGGGGAACCCGGCCTACGTCACCTACGACAACCAGGCCCTGGCGGCCTGGCAGCAGGCGGCGGGGCCCGGGGTGGAGATCGTGCCGATCGACGCCTACACGATCATCTGGGCCTCGGGGGCCTTCCACTGCATCGTGATGCAGGTTCCGCGCTTCCGCGGGACGGCGCCCAGGGCCTGCCTGACCGGGCCCGCGGGGGGCGAGCTGCTGGTCCCCGGCACGACGCAGGAGATCACCTGGACCGCGGCCGACGACGCGGCGGTGACCGCCGTCGACCTCTACTACTCGCTCGACGGCGGCGCGAGCTGGCCTCCCGAGCAGGTCATCGCGACCGGCCTCGCGGACGACGGGAGCCACGCCTGGAGCGTGCCGCAGTCCGAGTCCGCGCGCGTGCGCGTCAAGGCGATCGCGCGCGACGCGGCGGGCGGCGCGGCGGAGTCGGTCAGCCCGGCCGACCTCGAGATCGAGAGCGCGTTCCGGAAGTCCTACAGCTTCGCCACCGGCGCCGGCACCGACCGCTTCGCCTGGGGCGACAAGACCGCGAGCTGGGCCCAGGTCGGCGGCGTGCGCCGCCCGGTCAACTCGCAGCTCTCCCCGGCGAACTACACGAAGATCTCGGCCTCCGACGCGACCGGCGGGGCCGGCGACACCAACCGCTACGTCAGCACGATGACCTCGCCGGGCGACCTCCAGGCCGAGTCGACGCACGTCTTCGAGTTCACGCTGGCCGAGAGCCCGTCGAAGATCCGGGAGATCGCGGTGCGCTGGGAGGGGTTCGTCGGGAGCTGCGCCCAGGGCGAGCTGTACGCCTGGGACTACGTCTCCAGCCAGTGGTGCGACGGCCGCGGCGGCTGCGGCGAGAATGCCTTCCTGGACAACTTCGCCGGCAACCGCGACGGCAACCTGGCGGCCCGGATCCGCGGCGACGTCGGGCGCTTCGTCGGGCCGGGCGGGCAGTTCACGCTGCTGCACTACGCCGAGCGCCCGTACAGCCGCTCGTTCCACGACTTCGTCTCGGTCACGGTGACCTGGGACGAGTGCCCCGGCCAGGACGCCGACTTCGACGGCTGGGGCGACGCCTGCGATAACTGCGCGCTCGTCTCGAACAACCAGGCCAATGCCGACGGCGACGCGCGCGGCGACGCCTGCGACTGCGCCGTCTCCGACGCGACCGTGTTCGCGGCGCCGCAGGAGATCCGGAACGTCGGCTACCTCGCCCGCGGGGCGACGCTGGCCTGGGACTCGGACGCGCCGAACTCCGGCTCGTCGACGATCTACCAGGTGCTGCAGGGCGTGGCCGGGCAGTACCCGGTCGGCAGCGGCGCGGGGGAGAGCTGCGCGGCGAACTCGGTCGCGGGCACGACGCTGGGCGGGATTCCGACGCCGGTTGCAGGGTCGGGCTACTACCACCTCGTGCGCGGACGCAACGGCTGCGGGACCGGGACCTACGGCGCCGCCTCGAGCGGAGCGGAGCGAACGAGCGCTGCCTGTCCCTGAGGGCCGGGGGCGGGCCTCGACCCGCCCCCGGATCCGCCGTCCGTTCAGTGCTTGTTGGGCGCCAGCGCCACGCCGCGCCGCTCGTGCGCGACGTAGGCCTGCATCGCGATCATCCGCGGGTCGTCCAGCGCCAGAGGCTTCCCTTCCAGCGGCTGCTGGATGCACCAGTTGATCATCTCGCCCAGCGTGATCACCCGGCCCAGCTGCTGCTGGAACTTCGGGTAGGTCTCCGGGTGCGTGTTGGCGGCGTTGGGGTGGCACTGCGCGCAGGCCACGCCGTTGGTCCCCAGCTCCGGGCTGGTCCACAGGGCCCGTCCCTTGGCGACGACGGCCATGTACTCCTTGTCCCAGCGCTCCACATCGGCTTTCGTGAACTCGTCCGCCGTCAGCAGGCCGTGCCCCACGAAGGCGGCGACGACCAGCACGAGCGCGGCCGCGATCAGCGATCTGTTCCTCATCGCGTTCTCCTTGACCTCAGTAGTGCGTCTGCGGCGGAATCCGCTTGGCCGGATCCTGGTACGCGCTGTCGGCGGGCAGGCCGGTCTTCGGGTCGAAGGCCACCACCCGGTTCGTGTTGTTGTAGAGGTTGTAGTGCAGGGCGGGCCGGCCGCCGGCCACCTTCATCGTCTGCCAGCCGGTCGCGTCGCGCTCGAAGAACGGGTCCGCGCGGTTCATCGGCACCGTGATCTTCGGGAAGTTCAGCTCCGCCTTGGCCTGGGCGTAGCTCTCGGGGTACGGCCACGGCCAGGCCGTCGCCATCACCGAGTGGAAGGTGATGTTGTCGATCTGGTTGTACTGGATCTGGTGGACGTGGCCGT
>JALOKP010000091.1 GCA_025456425.1 Acidobacteriota bacterium
CTGGTCCAGACGCGCGTCAAGCGGATGCTGGCCTACTCGTCGATCGCCCACGCCGGCTACCTGCTGCTGGCGCTGATGACGCCGGTCGCGGTTTCGACCTCGTCGATCGTCTTCTACCTGCTGTCGTACACCTTCATGACGGTCGGGGCCTTCGCCGTCGTCTCGCTGTTCCAGCAGGACGGCGAGGACGCCGACGGCATCTCCCACTTCAAGGGGCTGGTGCACCGGCGGCCGGGCCTGGCCTGGACGATGGGCCTGTTCCTGGTCTCGCTGATCGGGATTCCGCCGACCGGCGGCTTCACCGGGAAGTACGTGATCTTCCTCGCCGCGCTCGATGCCGGGCACGGCGCGCTGGCGGCCCTGATGGGGGTCACGGCGGTGGTGGGGGCGGCCTACTACCTGAGGGTGATCGTGGCGATGTTCTTCGAGGCCCCGGAGACGGAGGTCTCGGAGGGGATCACGGTCCCGGTCGGGACGGCGATCGTCCTGGCCACCGCGGTCGCGGGCACGATCCTCCTGGGGGTCTACCCGGGGCTGGTGCTCGAGCCGCTCTCCCGCGTCGGGACGGGTTTGCTCGCCGCGATCCGCTGACCCGGACCGTCCGAGACTAATTGGCTTGAAGGACCTGTTAATCGCAATTCGATCGCCCAAAGGGCGATTCCAGCAAACGCTTTGTGGGCCCTAGTGCGCTTCCCCCGAACAGATTAGAATTCCCTTCCCCCACCGTATGAGGTAACCCATGTCCGAGCTCAACCCCTTCAAGATCGCGCAAGCGCAGTTGGACGAGGCTGCCACGCGTCTCGGCCTCGACCACGCCACGCACCAGTTCCTGCGCGTGCCGCAGATGGAGCACCACTTCTTCGTGCCGGTGAAGATGGACGACGGCAAGACGAAGATCTTCGAGGGCTTCCGCGTCGAGTACAGCATCGCGCGCGGCCCGGCCAAGGGCGGCATCCGCTGGCATCCGGACGAGACGATCGACACCGTGCGCGCGCTCGCGGCCTGGATGACCTGGAAGGAGCGAGGGCGAGAAGGAGCGGCTGGCCCGCGCCTACGTCCGCGCGCTGGGCCCGATCCTGGGCGTGCACAAGGACGTCCCGGCGCCGGACGTCTACACCACCCCGCAGATCATGGCGTGGATGATGGACGAGTTCGAGATGATCGTGCGCCACTCCGAGCCGGGCGTGATCACCGGCAAGCCGCTGGCGCTGGGCGGCTCCAAGGGGCGCGGCGACGCGACCGCGCGCGGCGGGATCGGCCTCGACCTCTCCAAGGCGACCTACTCGATCCAGGGCTTCGGCAACGCCGGCTCATTCGCGGCGAAGATCATCACCGAGGAGATCGGCGGCAAGGTCGTCTGCGTCGGCGAGTGGGACGGCGCGGCGTACAACCCGAACGGGTTGGACTTCGCGGCGCTGCACAAGCACTTCACCGAGACCGGATCGATCAAGGGCTTCAAGGGCGCCGAGACGCTCGCCGCCTCCGCCGACTGCCTCTACGTCGAGTGCGACGTGCTGATCCCGGCCGCGATCGAGGGCCAGATCACCGACCGCAACGTCGACAAGATCAAGTCCAAGGTGGTGCTCGAGCTGGCCAACGGCCCGACGACCCCCGAAGCCGACAAGGTCCTGGCCTCGAAGAACATCCTGCTGCTGCCCGACTTCCTGGCCAACGCGGGTGGCGTGACGGTCTCCTACTTCGAGCAGGTGCAGAACACCTACAACTACTACTGGTCGCTGGAAGAGGTCCACAAGCGCCTCGACCACGCGATGACCAACGCCTTCAACGCGGTCTACGACATGATGATCAAGGAGAAGGTCCACCCGCGTCTCGCCGCCTACCTCGTCTCGGTCAACCGGGTCGCCGAGGCGGTGAAGCTCCGCGGCTGGGTCTGATCCTCCCTCCCCCCTCCCCGGTTCGCGGGAAAGGCCGCCCTCTTGGGCGGCCTTTCCTTTTTCGCGGAGCTGGAGCGCGGCGCTCTGGCGCTCGCTCGCCGAGCCTCCTGCCGCCGGGACGGAGTCGACCCACGGCGACGGACGCTTCTCGACGACGTCATGTGGCCCGGGTGCGAGCCCCGCGAGTCGAACCCCTTCGCACGGCGCCGCCGCGTAGATTCCTCGAGCCCCGGCCCGGGCCTCGTCGCGCCGGGCCGGCGGCCGGAGGGGCGAGGTGCTTGCGCAGCCCTGGAGTTGTATTACAATGTCTTACATGCCGACCATGTTGACCATCCGACTCGATGACGATCTGGCGGCCCTACTCGAACGCGCCTGCAAGGAGAGCGGCCGAAGCCGGAGCGAGCTCGTGCGCGACGCGCTGCGGCGGCAACTGCAGCTGCTCCGCTTCGAGGTGCTGCGGCAGAAGATCATGCCGTTCGCGGAAGCGCGGGGCCTGCTGACCGACGAGGACATCTTCCGGGACCTGACTTGAGGGTCTTCCTCGACACGAACGTGCTGGTCAGCGCGTTCGCGACGCGCGGCCTGTGCGCCGACGTGCTCCGCCTCGTCCTCGCCGAGCACACCTGCCTCGTGGGAGAGGTCGTCATCAAGGAGATCGAGCGCGTCCTCGCCCGGCGCCTGCGGGTCAAGCCGGCGGCGATCGCCGAACTCATCGCGTTCCTCCGCGAACAGGAGGTCGTGCCTCGTCCGAAGCACCCGCATCCCATGCGTCTTCGCGACGAGAGCGACCGGTGGATCCTCGCGTCGGCGCTGGCTGGCCGGGCCGATGTCCTGGTGACCGGCGACCGCGACCTGCTCGACGTTGCGGGCGAGGCGCCACTTCCCGTCGTCGATCCTCGCGGGTTCTGGATGCTGCAGCGCGGTGCGCCTTAGGGCTGGCGCTCGGCGCCAGGGGTGATCGAGCAGATCGTCCGCCGCCACCACATCGCGGATCTGCACGTCGACGTCTGGGCCGTCTCGCCGGTGGTCCCGTCCCCGCTGCGCCCGAGGCACTGAACCGCCGTTCCGGGCCGCCGAGCCGACCCTCCGCACCCTCCCCTCGGGCAGGTGCGCTACTCTTGTCACCGAGCCGCCGCGGCCCGCGCTCGGGCGGACGCCGCGCCGCGCTCCGGAGGATCGCGCCATGAGAGCCGCGGTCGCCCCCTCGCTCCTGATCGTCCTGTTCAGCCTGCTTCCCCTCGTGGCCCTCGCCGCCACCACCGGCGGCGTGCGTCGTTCGGCCATCGCCGGCTCGTGGTACCCCGGTTCGCCGTCGCTCGCCGCGGCCGAGGTGACGCGGATGCTGCGCGCCGCGGCCGCCGCCGCGCCGGCCCCGGCCGGCAGGCCGGTCGCGCTGGTCGTCCCGCACGCCGGGTGGCGCTACTCCGGGCCCGCCGCGGCCGCGGCGTTCCGGACCGTGAAGCGCGGCGAGTTCGCGCGGGTCGTCGTCGTTGCGCCGTCGCACCACGCCGGCTTCAGCGGCTTTTCGTTGAGCAACGCGATGGCCTACCGCACGCCGCTCGGCGACATCCCGCTGGATCGCGAGGCGATCCGCGCGCTGGACGACGGCCGGCTCGCCCGCGTCGTGCCCGGTGCCGAGGACGAGGAGCACGCGGTCGAGATCGAGCTGCCGTTCCTGCAGCAGGCGCTGGGGAGCTTCACGCTGATCCCGATCCTCGCCGGCGGCACCGACCCGGAGCAGGAGCGCGCCTTCGCCGCAAAGCTGGCGACGCTCCACGACGGCAAGACGCTGTTCGTCTTCTCGACCGACTTCACGCACTACGGGCCGCGCTTCGGCTACGCCCCGTACGGGCGCTCGGCCCCGGCGGCGCGCGGGAAGATCCAGCAGCTCCAGGACACCGCCGTCGCCGCGCTCGCACGCGTTGACACGGACGCCTTCCGCCGGCACCTCGACCTGACCGACGACACGATCTGCGGCCGCCACGGCCTGGCGACGATGGCCGAGCTGCTGCGGAAGATCGCACCGAAGGCGCAGGGTGTGCTGCTGGCCGAGTACGCCTCGATCGACCTGCCCGGGATGGCCGACGACAACTCGGTCAGCTACGCCGCGATGGCGTTCTACGACCCGCCCGTCCCGGCCCCGCCGGTCGAGGGGGTGCCCGCCGCGCCACCGGTCGCTCCCCCCACCGCCCCGCCGCTCGACGCCGACCTGGCGGCGCGGCTGGTGAAGCTCGCGCGCGCCGCGATCACCTCCGAGCTGCGCGGCACCGACGACGTTGAGCGCGAGCTGGCGGCGCTGCCGCCACGGCCGGAGCTGGACCGGATGCAGGGGGTGTTCGTCACGCTCTCGCGGACCGATCCGCAGGAGATCGCGCGACTGGGCAAGCTGCGTGGCTGCATCGGCCAGGTCCTGCCGGCCTACCCGCTGCACCAGGCGGTCGTCGTCGCCGCCGTCAACGCCGCGCTCGAGGACCCGCGTTTCACGCCCGTCGCGGCCGGGGAGCTGGACCGGCTCGCGGTCGAGGTGACGGTCCTGTCGGTGCCGCGGCCGGTCGCGTCCTTCAAGGAGATCCAGCTCGGCCGGCACGGGATCCTGCTCGACCAGAACGGCCGGCGCGCGGTCTTCCTGCCGCAGGTCCCGGGCGAGCAGGGCTGGACGCTGGAAGAGACGCTGGAGCACCTGGCGCGCAAGGCCGGGCTGGACGGCGCCGCCTGGCGCGACCCGTCGACGAAGTTCTCGGTGTTCGAGGGCCAGGTGATCGACGAGCCGGGGCACGGGAGGAAGGGATGAGGCTCGACCGCGGACGGCGCGACGCGCTGAAACTGATCCTGGCCGGGGCGGCGGGGGCTGCCGCCGGGCCCTTCCTGCTGCGCGGGCCGCTCGGCGACGCGCACGCCGCGCCGGAGGTCAAGCGAGGCGGTCGGCCGGTCGTCGTGCGCGCGCGGCGCGCCAGCTGGACGGCGACCGACGGGTCGGTCGTGCCCGAGGTCGCGTTCGCCCCGCTGGGGGCCGCGCTCGCGCGCGCCGCCGGCGAAAAGACCCCCGTCGACGCGATGAAGAAGCTGTTCCGTCCCACGGACGTCGTCGCGCTCAAGGTCAACTGCATCGCCGGCAAGGGGCTGTCGCCGCAGCCGCGGCTGGTCCAGCAGCTCGCGGAGTGGCTGATCGCCGCCGGCGTCCCCGCGCGCCAGGTCATGATCTGGGACCGCACCAGCCGCGAGCTGAAGAATGCCGGCTTCGCCGAGGCCGGCGGCGTGCGCGTGGTCGGGACCGACGACGCCTACGAAGACGCGCCGCGCGAGTGGGGCGCTGGCGGCTCGTGTTTCGCGAATCTGCTCGTGAACGAGGTCACCGCGCTGATCAACGTCGGCGTGCTCAAGGACCACGGGATGGCCGGGGTGTCGCACGGGCTCAAGAACTGGTACGGCGCGATCCACAACCCGAACAAGTACCACGACGACGGCTGCAACCCGTACATCCCGGACCTCGCGGCCTCGCCGCTGATCGCGAAAAAGCTGCGGCTTACGGTGATCGACGGCACGATCGGGCAGTGCAACGCCGGCCCGGGGCGCAGCCCGAAGTGGACCTGGCCGTGGGGCGGCGCACTGGTCTCGACCGACCCGGTCGCGATCGACGCCGTGGGTTGGCGCGAGATCGAGGCGCAGCGCAAGGTGATGGGACTGAAGTCTCTGACCGACGAGGGACGCGCTCCGCGCTACATCGCCGCCGCGGCGAAGAAGGGGCTGGGCGTGGCCGACCTCGAGCGAGTGGAGGTGGTCGAGGCGTGACGATGTGGCGCCATGTTGGGCGAAGAGAGCGCGAGTCGGCGGGGATTCGAGACCGAATGAACCGCAATCTCCTGCCCGTGCCACGGGCGGCGACTCACTCTCGTTGACCCACAGCACCCGCTGCCGTCGCGGCGCGAAGGCCAACTCGCGACCGTGGCCCTCGAAGGCCGGCGCTCGACCCGCATCGATTCCCTGGCGCGCCACACAGCCGACCGAAAAGCGGCCCCCACACGCTGCTGTCAGATGTGGACACCGGCGACCCGCCTTGCTCCCGATCGAGTCATTGACACGTTCGTCGATCAAGCGTACTAAAGGTCCGAGACTTGGGGAGCGGTCGTGCTTCCAGGGGGGCGATGCCCCGACCATGCTGAGTCTTCTCCATGGCCTCCACGATCCCGCGATGGGGTTCCGTCCCCAGCCTCCAGGAGAAGCCGTCGAATTCGCGCCAGGACGCGCGATCCCCGGGCGTCTTTGGACGAATGCGTTTGCGGGCGGCACGAGACGTGCCGCGCCCGAGGAGGGCCGGACAAGGCATGTCACGGTAGTCACAGGAGCCTAACTCTCTCTCTCTCGGTCGTTATTCTGACCGCACTCCCCGCCATGCTTGCTCCCTTCCCCTGTCTCGCCGACTACCCGATCAACGAATTCGGCTGCGACACGCACAGCCCCTTCGACCCGTGGACTCCGCCCGAAGACCCCTCCTATGCCGTGCTCTGTCAGACTGGGGGCGGGGGCTGTCCTGCGGCGAACCCGCCGGAGATCCTGTCCCACGACTCCACCGAGGCGACTCTCCGCGCGACGGTACCGGCGAACTTCTACCCGAATCGGGTGATGTGGCGCGTCGAAGCCGGCCCGAACATGGACGCGCTCTGGCAGTACAACTCGCAGGAAGGGCTTCCGATCAAGGGTTACTGGGAGCCGGGCGACGTCGTCGCGTTCGGCGCACCGGGCTTGCTGCCGAACACCGCGCACCGCTTTGAGGTCGCCTTCTGTGATCCCTCGCTTTGCCTCTGTTGGTCGTGGCCATCGGCGACGATCACGACCGACAGCGTCCACGACCTCGGGCTGTCCGCTCCCGCCGGTCTCGACACGACGATGGAGGATCTCTTCGACCGTCCGGACACGAGCGGGCGTGACGTCGATGGCGACGGGCTCGGCCCGCCTGAGGCCTGGCAGGACTTCACGGGCGAGCAGCAGGGCGCGTCGAGTCCGGTCGTCGACGATCAGTCCGGCAAGTTCCTGCCCTCGTCGTTTGCCGAGTACGCTGCGCTCCAGTCCGCGTACCCGCACACGTTCGCGGACGCGAAGGTGCGGGTCGACCTTCACAATGTCGCCACGATCAAGTTCAACTTCCAGGTCGTTGGCCGCATCGTGCAGCCGCCGCCCGACAGGCAGCACTACTCGGGCCGACTCTACGCCGCGAAGCTGGTCAAGGGCATTCGCAACTGCCTCGACCCGACGATCTTCGCGGTCTGGTTCGCCGAGGACCCGATGGATCCGGCGAACGAGTACGCGAAGGCCAGCTGTCGGCCGGACCCGCTCCATCCGGGACACTCCATCCCCTACGATCCGTCCGCCGGGTTCGAGTGCGCGGAGATGCCGCCGCTCGAAACGGAGGATCCGGCCCTCCCGGGCTCGTACCTGAGCAACCCGGTGTGGTTGCGGCTCGAGAGACCGTACGCATCGTCGCGACCGCGGCCTGGGACTGCGTCGACGGGCAGCCGATCGAGAACTGCGCCCACAAGTGCACCTTCACGCGGATCGATGGCAACAACCCCGTGCACCAGATGTATGGCGCGACGGGACGGTGGGGTGTCGGGTTCCACGACAAGACCTATCGTCTCGACTACTTCAAGGCCGGCGAAGGCCCGTGACGGGGTGAGCGATGAGCGACCAGGCCCTTCGTGACCTGGGCGGAGCCTGGGCGGGCGGGATCGCGGCGGCGGTGCTGCTGGCGATCGCGCCCGCCTGGGGGACACCGCCCCCGGTCATCGACCTCGCGACGGACACGACGACGATCCGGATCGACGGCGAGGAGCCCGAGGACGCCTTCGGGTCGAGCGGGTCCGCGTGCGACGTCGACGGCGACGGGATCGACGATCTCGTGCTCGGCGCGATGTACGCCAGCGGGATCGACAACGGCCGGCGGTGGGGCGGCGAGGTCTACGTCCTGCGCGGCCGGCGCGGGCGCTGGACACCGAAGCGGATGGCCGAGGACGCCGACGTGCGGATCCTCGCCCAGGAGCGGAACGACGGTGCTGGTGTCGGCGTCGCGTGCGGTGACCTCAACGGCGATGGTTTCGGGGACATCGTCATCTGCGCTTTCGGCTCCGACAGCAAGAACAACGCGCGCAACTCGGGATCGTCGGTGGCGGGCTCTGCCTCGCTCCTCGGATTGCGGACGTGAATGGCGACGGGCTCAACGACCTGGCGCTGGACGACGAGCTCGGATACGGCTGGGGCGACGTGGGTTGGCAATACGGTCGCGCCTACCTGCTCTTCGGCCGGAGGTCGTGGCCTGGCGAGATCGATCTCCTGGTGGATCGCGCCGACGTCACCTTCTATGGCTGCGGCGATGCGCAACAGCGCGGGGACGATCTCGGCTCGAGCCTCCAGCTCGGAGACCTCGACGGCGATGGTACCGCCGACGTCGTGCTCGGCGTCGCTCTCGCCGACGGTGCCGGCGACCAACGCTCGAATGCCGGCGAGATCGCCGTCTTCCGCGGGAGGCCGTCGTGGCCGGCCGACGTCGATCTCTGCGTCGCCTCGCCGGACATGCGCCTCGTGGGTCGCGACGCGGGCGACGCGGTCACGTCGGGGCCTGTCTGTCTCGCGATCGGAGACACCGACGGGGACGGTGAGCGCGAGCTGCTGATCGGTGCATCCTACGCCGACGGCGAGGGCAATCTCCGGCCCAACGCCGGCGAGGCGTACGTCTTCGAGCCGGGAGAGACCTGGCCGGCGTTCGTCGATCTGCGCACGACGGAGCTGTCGGTCGTGTACGGTGCCGACAAGGATGATCGGTGCGCGGCGTCCGTGACGGCCGCCGACATCGATGGCGATCGACAGGAAGACCTGATCGTGAGCTGCGGTGGAGCGGACGGTCCCGCCAATGCGCGCACCAACGCGGGGGAGGTCGCGATCGTCAGCGGGCGCCCGGAGTTCCCGGCGCGGGTTCGCCTCGCGAACGGCGAAGCGGACGTGACGCTGGTGGGCTCGCGTGTCGAGGACTGGATCGCGAGCATCGCCGAGCCGGATCTGAACGGGGACGGATACGAAGATCTCTTGATCCGCACCGACGACTACGACCCGGGCCGACTCGGCGCGGCCTGGATCGTGAACTGGCTCGACGTCGACGGTGACGGCGTGACGCAGCTCCACGATGTCTGCCCGCTGGTCGCCGACCCGTCTCAGGCCGACGCCGACGGGAACGGCGTGGGCGACGCGTGCGACGGTGACTACGACGGCGACGGGCAGGCCGACGCTGACGATTGCGCGCCGAACCGCGCGGCCGGGGGGGTGCCGGGGAACGTGGACGGGCTCGCGCTCGAGGGCGCGGCGCAGGCGACTCTGACCTGGGCGCCCGAGCCGTTCGGCGACCGCTACGACGTCACCCGCGGCCTCGTCAGGGCGCTCGCCCCGGGCTCGTATGGCGTCTGTCAGGCCGCGAACGACCCCGACCCGACCGACACGACGTTCGTCGACAGCGAGCTGCCACCCGATCGGGAGGGGTTCTTCTATCTCGTGCGCGCCAACAACGTGCTCTGCCCGGCAACCGGGACCTGGGGCCACGACTCGGCCGGCACCGAGCGCGTCGACGAAGGTGCGGGGGAATGCCCTTGACGCTTCGAGCGTCCTGCGAGGGCGGCTGCTTCTTCCGCGAGCTCAGGCCGGTGCAGTGGGCCTGCGGACTCTCGGATCTCCTGCCGCAGCTTCATGTCCCGTCCCTTCAACCACTTGGCCTACTGCGAAGCGCCTTCAGCGCGCCTTCCCAACTTCGCCCTGAATCGCGCGTGGCCGCGAGTTGAAGTACGCTCGGTTGATGTCGCTGACCGACGAGGGACGCGCCCCGCGCTACGTCGCCGCCGCGGCGAAGAAGGGGCTGGGCGTGGCCGACCTCGAGCGGGTGGAGGTGGTCGAGGCGTGAGACCGATCGACCCGGCGCGGCGGCTCGTCCTGCGCGGCCTGGCGGCCGGCGGGTGCGCGGCCTGCCTGGCGCCGGGCCGGCTCCTCGCGCAGGACGCGGCGACCGGCCCCGCGATCCCGCTGACCGAGCCGACCGGCCTCGCGGCGACGAAGGCCCGCTGGTGGAAGGCGCTCCCCGACGAGTGGATCGAGTGCGGTCTCTGCGCGAAGAAGTGCAAGCTGCCGCACGAGGAGCGCGGCGCCTGCGGCGTGCGGGTCAACCTCCACGGCGAGTACTACACGCTGGTCCACTCGCGCGTCGCGTCGATCCACCTCGACCCGATCGAGAAGAAGCCCTTCTACCACGTGCTGCCGGGCACCAGCGCGCTGTCGCTGGCCGCGCCGGGCTGCAACTACGAGTGCCGGTTCTGCCAGAACTGGGAGATCGCGCAGGCCCGGCCCGAGCAGGTCACGACCCACCCGGTGACGCCCGCCGAGCTGGTGAAGCTCGCGCGCCGTTACGAGGCGCCGACGATCGCCTGCACCTACACCGAGCCGGTCGTCTGGTCGGAGTTCGTCCACGACATCGCCGCGGCCGCGAAGCCGGCCGGCGTGCGCACGCTGGTGATCACGAACGGCTCGTGGCTGGAGGAACCGCTGAAGGACCTGGCCCCGCTGCTGGGGGCGGTCAAGGTCGACCTCAAGGCCTTCACCGAGAGCTTCTACAAGGAGCTGTGCAGCGGCGAGCTGAAGCCGGTGCGGGAGACGCTGGCCCGCCTGGCGAAGCACGGGCTGTGGACCGAGATCGTGGTGCTGGTGATCCCGGGCCGCAACGACGCCGAGGCCGAGGTCCGCCAGCTTGCGCGCTTCGTGCGCGACGAGATCGGGCCCGACACCCCGGTCCACTTCACGCGCTTCCATCCCAGTTACCGGCTGATGAACGTCCCGCCGACGCCGGTGCCTACGCTGGAGCGGGCGCGCGACGCGGCGCGGGCCGAGGGGCTGCGCTTCGTCTACGTCGGGAACGTGCCGGGACACGCCGGCAACCACACCTGTTGCCCCGGCTGCGGCGCCGTCGTGATCCGCCGCACCGGGATGGCCGTGCTGGAGAATCGGCTGGCGAAGGGGGCGTGCCCGGACTGCCGGCGCGCGATCCCGGGGATCTGGGCCTGATCATCGGCCCGAACGAGGAGCGATCGCGATGAAGGAGCACGAGATCTCGAGCGTGGAAGTCGTCGGCAAGCTGCTGACCTGCAGCGTCTGCGGTGGCCAGCGGTTCTGGAGCCGCGAAGCGATGCTCAGCGGCCGCGCGCTGGCCTTCTTCGACCTGGAGTGGGCCGGCAAGAAGGCGACGATCCACGTCTGCGAGCGCTGCGGGCACATCGACTGGTTCCTGCCGCGGGGCTGAAACGCGGCGGGACTCTGCAGCGACATGCCGCCCCTTCAGGCTGGATCGTCTTCGGGCCCCAGTTCCCCCAGGACGCGGCGCGCCGCGTCCACCTGGTCCGCCGGCACCCAGAACTCCACCATCCCGACCAGCGGGTTGAACATCGCCCCGAAGCGGCCCCAGCCGATCAGGTCCTGCGTCAGCTCGTTGCGGGTGTAGAACGGGATCCCGGCGCCGTCCAGCATCGACTTGGCGAGCGGGACGAGCGCGACGTTGGCGAAGCGCGCGGCCAGGACCAGTTCGGGCGGCGGGGCGCCGGGATCCGGCGGGCGGGAGTCGTGGCGGTCGTCCATCGTGCGCTCCGGGGGCGGTCCGGTCCATGATAGCGTGAGGGTTCGGCAGCGCCGGAGCGCCCCCCGCATGGCCCTGATCCTGCTCGTCCACTGGAACACGCCCGAGGCCGAAGTGCGCGCCGCCACGCTGCGCGCGGCCGGGCACGAGGTCGTCGTCCTGTCGACCCCCGCGAGCGACGACCTGCGGGCGCTGCTCGACGAGCCGCTTGCCGCGGCGGTGATCGACCTGCGGCGCGTACCGTCGCAGGGCCGCGACCTGGGGATCTGGCTGCGCGGACGCAAGGCGACGCGCCGACTGCCGCTCGTCTTCGTCGAGGGCGACCCGGAGAAGACGGCGGCCGTGCGGGAGCTGCTGCCGGACGCGCGCTTCACCCCCTGGTCCCGGATCCGGGCCGCGCTGAAGTCGGCGCTGGCCGCCGCGCCGGTAGCGGCTCCGGTCGTTCCGCAGTCGCTGTCGGGCTACTCCGGCAAGCCGCTGGCGACCAAGCTGGGGGTGCGCTCCGGCACCACGGTCGCACTGCCCGGCGCGCCGGAAGGGTTCGCGCGGCTGCTCGAGCCGCTGCCCGAGGGGGCGCGAATCGTCGCGCGCGCCGGCAAGCCAGCCGACGTCGTCGTGCTCTTCCTCTGCTCGCGGGCCGAACTGACGCGGAGATTCCCGGCAGCGGCGAAGCGGGTCGCGGACGGCGGTCGCCTCTGGCTGGCCTGGCCGAAGAAGGCCTCCGGAACGAAGACCGACCTGGCGCAGGACGGCGTCCGGGCCTTCGGGCTGGCCGCCGGCTGGGTCGACTACAAGATCGCGGCGCTCGACGCGACCTGGTCGGGGCTGTGCTTCGCGCGGCGGGCGGCTCGTCCATGAACCGCCGCTGCGCTCCGCGCTGCCGCTCCGGTGTCGCGAGCCTGCTCGCCCTGATTGCGGTCGTTGCCCTCCCGGCCGCGGCCGCGGCCGCGACCGACGAGACGATCTGGTACCGCTCGCTCGGCAGCGAGGAAGGCCTCTCGCAGCACTTCGTCACCGCGATCGCTCAGGACCGCGACGGGTTCCTCTGGTTCGGAACCGTCGGCGGGCTGAACCGCTGGAACGGTTACGAGTTCCAGTCGTTCTTCCACGACGCGGACGATTCCGCGAGCCTCAGCAGCTCCGTGATCCTCGCACTTCACGCCGACGCGCGCGGCCGCCTCTGGGTCGGCACGCTCGAGGGGCTCGACGCCTTCGAGCCCGAGGCCGACGCGTTCCGGCGCTATGGTCCGCTGCTCCGCGAGGAACCGGCCGCTCGTCCCGCCCGGGTCGAAGCGATCGCCTCCGATGCGGCAGGACGGATCTGGTTCGGGTCGTTCTGGGAGGGCCGAATCCACCGGCTCGACCCGGAGACGGGG
The DNA here is from genome assembly GCA_025456425.1 of Acidobacteriota bacterium. Taxonomy (GTDB): domain Bacteria; phylum Acidobacteriota; class Polarisedimenticolia; order J045; family J045; genus JALOKP01. Next base: position 12,924 of record JALOKP010000091.1, read on the forward strand.
AAGGTCCGCAGCTTCGACCTGCCCCCGCGCAGCGCCGGGCTCGTGACGGCTCTCGGGATCGACCGCGCCGATCGCCTTTGGGTCGCGACGCAGGCGGCTGACGACGCGGCGGCGACCACGGCCCGAGACGATCGGATCTTCGTCTACGAGCAATGCAGCGAGCTCGGCGACGGCGACCTGCCCGCCCCGCGCGAGCCGATCCGCCTGGACGACGGGGCCGGCAAGGTCCTGACGATCGTCGAGGACGGGGCCGGCCGCCTTTGGTTGGCGAGGAAGGGCGGGATCCTGCGCTACGACGCCGCCACGGGAGCGGTCGCCCGTTTCGGCGGCGGTCCGCCCGAGCCCGCACAACTCGCCGGTCGGATGATCCGGGACGTGGCCCTGGGTCCTACAGGAGAGCTGTGGGTTCTGACGCACGCCGTCGCCGGCGTGAGCGATCGGGCGCCGCACTCCCTGCTCCGCCTGGATCCCGAGCGGCTCACGGCGCGCGAGGTCACGCTGCGAGAGCGCGTCGCCGGACCCTTCGGCGACGCGAGCCCGGATCGGCTGGCGATCGACCGCTCCGGCGTGCTCTGGATCGGCACCAACGGCGGGGGCGTGCGCTACGCGGACGTCAGTTCCGGGGGGTTCTCGCTGTTCCCCGGCCGGATCGGAAACCTCCCTGGCTTGAGCAGGAGCTTCGTGCGGGCCGTCGCCCCGGGTCGCGACGGCACCCTCTGGGTCGGCTCGCCGCACGGGCTCGACCGGATCGAGCGCGCCGGAGGCCAGGTCCGCTACCGGAGAACCGTCGAGGGCCTCCCGGCCGCGCCGTCCGGCCCGAGCGTCCAGGCGCTGCGCGAGGATCGCGACGAAGCCTTGTGGATCGGCACCTCGCACGGCCTGATCCTGCTGAATCCGAAGACGGGCGCGACGCGCACCTATCGGCACGACGCCGCCGACCCGCGCAGCCTGGCCGACGACTGGGTCCAGGTCCTGCACGAGGCACGGGACGGGATGGTCTGGGTCGGGACGCTCCACGGCCTGAGCCGGTTCGATCCGGCACTCGGCGCGGCGACGAACTACTACGCCGACCCGCTCGACTCCGCGACGCTGCCGCACAGCGAGATCAACGCGCTCCACACGGACGCCGGCGGGACGCTGTGGGTCGGGACCGCCGCGGGACTGGCCCGGCTCGCGCCGGGAACGGACCGGCCGCGGCGGGTCGAGCGCGTCGCGGCCGGCGCGGACGGGTTGGGCAGCGCCACCGTCCTGTCCTTCGGCGAGACCGTGCTGACCCCCGGCGTCCTCTGGGTCGGCACCGAGCAGCGCGGACTGTGCCGGCTCGCGCTCTCGGACCTGTCGGTGCTCTGCTTCACCCGCCGCAACAGCGCGATCCCCGACAACACGGTCTACGGGATCCTCGCCGATCAGGACGGGCGGCTCTGGCTCAGCACCAAGTGCGGACTGGCCTGCTACGACCCCGGCGAGGGCACGTTCAGGACCTACGGCCCGGAACGCGGCCTCCAGTCGAGCGAGTTCAATGCGCGCGCCTACGCCCTCGCCCCCGACGGCGAGATGCTCTTCGGCGGGATCGGCGGGCTCACGTCGTTCTACCCCGAGCGGATCACGGACAACCCCTTCCCGCCGTCGATCCTGATCACGGCCGTACGCGCCCAGGACCACGAGGCGACTCCAACGACGACCGAGCTGGTCTATCGACGGGGCATGCCGCGGCGCACGGCCGAGATCGACTACCGGCGGCGCGACCTGACCTTCGAGTTCGTCGCGCTGCACTACAGCCACCCCTCCGACAACCGCTGCCTGTACCGGCTGGACCGCTACGACGCCGACTGGCAGGGACCGGTGGCGGAGCGGAGCATCCGCTACACGAACCTGGCTCCGGGTTCGTACACCTTCCGGGTGAAGGCCCTGAGCGGCCACGGCGTTCCGAGCGACGAGGAGGCGGTCTTCCACGTCGTGATTCGCCCGCCGTTCCACGCCACGGCTTGGTTCCGCGCGCTGGCCGCGCTCGCGCTGCTGCTGGCGGTCTTCGGCGCCTATCGCGTGCGGGTGCGCGGGCTGCGGCGCCGGCAGGAGGAGCTGGAGCGCCAGGTCGCCCGCCGCACCGAGGAACTGCAGGCTGCGTTGGCCCGGCTCGAGGAGCAGGCGGGCCGGCTCCAGGAGCTGGACGCCGCCAAGTCGCGTTTCTTTGCCAACATCTCGCACGAGCTCCGGACGCCGCTGACGCTGACGCTGGGCCCGTTGCGCGACGTGCGGGAGGGACGGCACGGTCCGATCCCCTCCGAGGCCCGGGCCGAGATCGAGCTGGCGATCCGCAGCGCGAACCAGCAGTTGGAGTTGGTCGACCAGTTGCTCGCGCTGGCGCGGCTCGACGCGGGGCAGGTGGAGTTCCGGCCGCGTCGACTGCGGCTGGATGAGTGCGTGCGGCTCGCCGCGGCGCCCTTCGAGGCACTCGCCCGGCGGCAGGGCACGCGTTTCGACATCGACCTGCGGGCTGGCGCCGTCCACGGGAACTTCGACGGGGAGAAGCTGGAGCGGATCGTCGGGAACCTGCTGGGTAACGCCTTCAAGTTCACGCCCCCGGGCGGAAGCGTCGCGCTGCGGTTGTCGAGCGCGCCCCGTGGCTGGGTCCAGCTCGAGGTCGAGGACACCGGCCCGGGGATCCCGGCGCGGGACCTGCCGCGCGTCTTCGAGCGCTTCTACCGCGGCGAGCGAACGGGCAGCGAGGTCCCCGGGACCGGGATCGGCCTGGCGCTGGTGCGCGAGTTCGTCCAGCTGCACGGCGGGGAGGTGCGCGCGGAGAACCGTCCCGGCGGGGGGGCGCGATTCACCGTCAGGCTACCGGCGACGGTGCCGGTGCCGGAGGACGAGGCGGGCGACGCAGAGAGCGTCGCGCGCGGCAGCGGACCGGAGCCGATCCCCGCCCCGCCGGATCGTCCGATCGAGGAGCACGGCGGCGCGAACCGTCCGACGGTGCTGGTGGTCGACGATCACGACGACATGCGCGCCTACCTGCGCAAGCACCTCGCCCCGCACTTCCACCTGCTGGAGGCCTCTGCCGGCGACCGCGGCCTCCAGCTGGCGCGCGACGAGCACCCCGACCTGGTCGTGAGCGACGTGATGATGGCGGGCCTCGACGGGCACTCGCTCTGCCGGGCGCTCAAGGCGAACCCGGAGACCGACTTCATCCCGGTGATCCTGCTCACGGCGAAGGCCGACCCCGCCGACCGGCTCGAAGGTCTCGAGGGCGGAGCCGACGACTACCTGACCAAGCCGTTCGATCCCGCGGAGCTGCTGGCGCGGACCCGGAACCTGCTGCGGCTGCGCGAGCGGCTGCGGGCTCGGGCCGCCGCGCCGGGCGCATCGCCCGCAGGGGCCCCCGCGCCGGCCCCACCTCCGGAGGACTCCCTCCCGGCGCGGCTCCGACGGGTGCTGGGCGAGTCGTCGCACGATCCGGCCTTCGACGTGCCGGCCCTCGCCGCGCGGCTGGGGATGAGCCGGGCCCAGCTGCACCGCCGGTTCCCCGAGGAACTGGGAGCGACCCCCGCCGAGGCGATCATCCGCTTCCGGCTCGAGCGGGCGGCCGAGATGCTGTCCCGGCGCGCCGGCAACATCGGGGAGATCGCCTACGCGGTCGGGTTCAAGAACCTCTCCCACTTCGTCAGGAGATTCAGGGAGCTGTACGGCCAGACGCCGGCGGCCTACGCGGCCTCGCGCCCCGAGGCGCCGGACGCTCCGGCTCGTCGCTAGGCGCGTCGTCCCGCGGAGCGCGCGGCGGGACCGGCCTTCGGAGACACACGGCACACGAATCGAGACGCACGGGTTACCACCCGCGCTGCAGGTCGGGCAGCATGCGCACGCTGGCGCGAGTCAGCACGACCGCCGTCGCCCGCCCGGCCCGGCGATGACCGACCCTGACTTACGAGTCCGCTTGCCCGCGAGGATCCTGACGATGACCCGTGCCCTGTTCTCGCTCCTGTGCCTCTCGACACTCTTCGCGCTCCCCGTCGCCGCCGCTCCGGAGAAGGTCCCCACCAAGTCCGGCTCGACGGAAGGGGTGGCCCGAACCGCCCCGCCCCAGCAGCTCAAGCCCGGCGAGTACTTCTGGCACCCGGAGGCCTCGCCTGCCGGCCCGCTCGTGATCGTCGTCTCGATCCCCGACCAGCGCGCCAACGTCTACCGCAACGGCGTGATCATCGGGGCCTCGACGGTCTCGACCGGGAAGAAGGGGCACGAGACGCCGACCGGCGTCTTCACGGTTCTCGAGAAGGACGCCGACCACCACTCCAACATCTACAACAGCGCACCGATGCCCTACATGGAGCGCCTGACCTGGTCCGGCATCGCGCTGCACGCCGGGAAGCTCCCGGGCTACCCGGCGTCGCACGGGTGCATCCGCATGCCGTACGAGTTCGCCAAGCTGCTGTTCGGCGAGACCCAGAAGGGGATGACCGTGGTCGTCTCCGACGAATCCCAGTTCCCTTCGACCGTCGCGCACCCCGGCCTGTTCGCCCCGATCGATCAGGCCGGAGTGCCGATCCAGGAGCCGGCGCGGGTCGGCGACTACGTCTGGCAGCCCGAGAACGCCCCCGAGGGCCCGGTCTCGATCCTCGTCAGCGGCGCGGACGGCCGGGTGCGGATCTTCCGCAACGGCGTCGAGATCGGCCGTTCGCCCTTCACGCTCGCCGATCCGGGCCGGCAGCTCAAGCCGCACATCTTCACGCTGCTCGACCAGGACGGCTCCGGGTCGCCGCGCTGGATGGTCGTGGCCGGCCAGCCGATGGACGCGTCGTCGACCGAGCAGCTCCTCGCCGGGATCCGGATTCCGCGCGAGTTCGTCGCCAAGGCGATGTCCGCCATCATGCCCGGCGCGACGATGCTGGTCACCCCGACCACCGCCACGGGCGAAACGACGACCTCACCGGACTTCACGGTGATCGCGTCCGAGAAGGAGGCGCAGGCCCCGGAGAAGAAGAAGGGCTAGCGCCGCCCGCGCCCGCCCGTACATCGAGACGACGATTCAAGGAGACACGTCATGAAGGCAATCCGAGTGTACGCTCCAGCACTGCTCGTCCTGGCCGCGGCTGCGTGGAGCGGTGTCGCGCTGGCCGACACCGCCGAAGCAACCTGCGAGGTCCGCAAGGACGGCGAGACCAAGCAGGGCGCGACCGGTCCCTGCACCTTCTCTCAGCGCCAGGGTTTCGCCTCGATCGACCTGCGCAACGGCGATCGCTACGAGCTGTCCCCGGCCGGCAAGCCCGACCACTTCAAGGACCAGAAGGGAAAGGCGGTGGTCCTGACCGTCAAGGACAACGCCAACATCTACACCTGGGAGGGCGGCAAGAAGATCATCGTGCGCTTCCACGTCGCGACCTCGACTCCGTCCCCCACCCGCGGCGGCGCAGGCGATCCGGTACCGAGCCTGCAGGACCTCGTCGGGGCACGGGGCGGCGATGCCGAAGGCGCCCTGCGGGGGCGCGGCTACACCTGGGTTCGGACCGAGAAGGCCGGGGACGCCTCGTTCGCCTACTGGCGCGAGAACGAGAACGGGCAGTGCACCGTGGTCAAGACGGTCGGAGGCCGCTATGAGTCGATCTCCTACGCCACCGCGATCGACTGCCAGGCCGGCGGCGCCTCGGGCGCCGCGGGCGACGAGCGTCGGGAGGAGTTCAAGTCCGTGTGCGGCGTGATCGTCAAGGGTGAGACTTTCTCCTACCGCTGCACGGTGACCGATTTCTACACCGGAGAACAGAAGACCCGCACGATGCTGCAGTACCCCGACCAGAAGATCGAGCTGACCTGGCGCCCGGGCAGCCGCGTCGGACTGCAGTTCGAGGGGATGGTCCCGAAGGAAGCGCGTTACGCGACCGCCGAGGGCGAGACGAACTTCGTGTTCGAGGACAAGACCTACTTCTACTACTCGAACAAGGAAATGGCCCGCAGCGAGTACGACAACTACCGGAACTGACGCCCAGCTCGATACGATCCCGCAAAGACGCAGGAGAATTCGATGAGCCTTACCAGGAGAATCGCGACTGCGATCCTGACCCTCGTCCTGGCCGCGTGGAGCGGCGCCGCGCTGGCCGACACCGCGGAAGCGATGTGCGAGATGCGCAAGGACGGCGAAACCAAGCAGGGGGCGACCGGCCCCTGCACCTTCTCGCAGCGCCAGGGCTATGTCTCGATCGACCTGCGCAACGGCGATCGGATCGAGCTGAGCCCGACCGGCCGGCCCGACCACTTCAAGGACCAGAAGGGCAAGTCGGTCGTCCTCACCGTTTCGGGAAACAGCAACGAGTACAAGTGGGACGGCAAGAAGTTGATCGTGCGCTGGACCGCCGGATCGGGCGCCTCCTCCGGCTCCGGACACGGCTCCGGACACGGGGACACGCCGCACGCCCTGCGGGACCTGGTCGGCGCGCGCGCCGGATCGGCCGAGGAGCAGGTGCGCGAGCGGGGCTACACCTACCGCAACACCGAGACCTCCGGCAACACCAAGTACAGCAACTGGCGCGAGAACTCGACGGGACGCTGCGTTCTGATCCGCACCGAGGACGGGCGCTACGCCGCGATCTCCTACGTGACCGAGATCGACTGCGAGAAGGGCGGCTCCGGGCACGGCGGCGGCGGCAACAGTCACGTCGACGGGCAGTGGGATCCGATCCCTTGCCGGTTCACCGGGGAGCGCAAGACCTGCCACGCCTCCACCTCCTTCTCGCAGGCCGGGACCGGCATCGAGGTCAAGTTCCCCGACGGCTTCGTCCGCAAGTTCGTCTACGACGGCGGCAACTTCCGCAGCAACGATGGCCTCAGGTGGACGTCCCGGAAGCAGGGCGGGACCTACTACGTGTCCAACGACAACCAGGAGGAGTTCGAGATCCCCGCGGGCTGGTTCCGGTAGCCACGGCGGGGCCGCTCGTCGGCACTCGTGGAGGAATGACGTGATGTTCCGAAAGAACGCGGGTCACCTCGCGCTCGGCCTGGCGCTCCTGATCGGCGGCGCCGTTGCGTCCCGCGCGGCGGACGAGATCCGGACCGAGCGCGTCCACTTCAAGCCCGGAGCGACGAGCGCCGTCGTCGAGGGCTCGATCAAGGGCTACGCCATCGTCGACTACCTCGTCAACGCGCGCGAAGGCCAGCAGATGAACGCCAGCCTGGCGACGAAGCACGGGGCGACCTACTTCAACATCCTGGCCCCGGGCGAGACCGAAGTCGCGATGTTCAACGGCTCGATGGGCGAGAACCAGTTCGAGGGGACGCTGCCGAAGAGCGGGGACTACAAGCTCCGCGTCTACATGATGCGCTCGGCCGCGCGACGCAACGAGACCGCGAACTACCGGCTGGAGATCATCGTCACCGGAGGCGGCGCGCAGTCGGCGGCGCCGAAGGGCGACGCCAAGGTACCCGGCACCGACTTCCACGCCACCGGGAAGATCCCCTGCTCGATGGGCAGTGGACAGCCGACCGGTTCCTGCGATTTCGGCGTGACCCGCGAGGGAGGCGGCAGCGGCATGGTCACGGTGACCAAGCCCGACGGCCGCAAGCGGGTGATCTACTTCCAGAAGGGCCGTGCCACCGGCTACGACCAGAGCCAGGCCGACACGGCGGAATTCCGCGCCAGCCGCCAGGAGGACCTGACGATCGTCCAGATCGGCGGCGAGCGGTTCGAGATCCCGGACGCCGTGATCAACGGCGGCTGAGGTCGCCGCCGCCCGGCCGACTCGGCACGCCGGGGCCTACCAGGACCCCGGCGTGCCCCCCGGCCCCCTGCCCCCTATAATCGGCCGTTTCCCGGGGCCTTCCGTCCCGGACGGGGCCGCTCCCGCATGATTGCCAGCCGGATCCGCAACTTCAGCATCATCGCGCACATCGACCACGGGAAGTGGTGGAGCAGACGCTCGACTCGATGGACCTCGAGCGGGAGCGCGGGATCACGATCAAGGCCCACGCCGTCGTCCTGCGCTACGTCGCCGCCGACGGCACCGAGTACCGCCTCAACCTGATCGACACGCCGGGGCACGTCGACTTCTCCTACGAGGTCTCGCGCTCGCTCGCCGCCTGCGAGGGGGCGCTCCTGGTGATCGACGCGGCGCAGGGGGTCGAGGCCCAGACCCTGGCCAACGCCTACCTCGCGGTCGAGAACGACCTGCACATCATCCCGGTCGTCAACAAGATCGACCTGCCGTCGGCCGACGCGGAGAAGGTCCTCGAGCAGATGGAGGAGGTGATCGGCCTGCCGCGCGACGAGGCGATCCTGGCCTCGGCGAAATCGGGGATCGGGATCGACGAGATCCTGCAGTCGATCGTCGACCACATCCCGCCGCCCAAGGGCGACCCCGACGCGCCGCTCAAGGCGATGATCTTCGACTCCTGGTACGACAGCTACCGCGGGGTCTACGTCCTGGTGCGGATGATCGACGGCACGCTGCGCCCCAAGATGAAGGTCCGGCTGATGGCGACCGGGCGCGACTACGAGATCGAGGAGATCGGGATCTTCACGCCGAAGAGCAAGCCCGTGGAGTCGCTGTCCGTCGGCGAGGTCGGCTGGGTCATCGCCGGGATGAAGGACGTCCACGAGATCAAGATCGGCGACACCCTGACCGAGTCGAAGCGGCCGACCGAGACGCCGTTCCCCGGCTTCCGCGAGATCAAGCCGATGGTCTTCGCCGGGCTCTACACCAGCGACGCAGCCGAGTACACGGAGCTGCGCGACGCGCTCGACAAGCTGCGGCTCAACGACGCCTCGTTCACCTTCGAGCCCGAGGTCTCGGACGCGCTGGGGTTCGGTTTCAGGCTGGGGTTCCTGGGCCTCTTGCACATGGAGATCATTCAGTCGCGGCTGGAGCGCGAGTTCGACCTGGACCTGGTCACGACCGCGCCGTCGGTGCCGTACCGCGTGATGCTCAACTCCGGCGAGTACCTCGAGATCAACTCGCCCGCCAAGCTGCCGCG